>JBGTLY010000192.1:0-49108 GCA_041743865.1 Woeseiaceae bacterium | reverse complement strand
GCCGTCATCGAAACGATTCAGAGCGCCGGACTGCTCGACAATGTGCGTGCCCGGGAATCGCAGATTCGCAACGGGTGCATAACCGGTCCGGTTACGGCGATTCGCGGGCTCGGCCTGCTACTGGGACTCGTTTGCGACCGTCCCGCCATCGAAGTCCGCGACCACCTGCTCGATCACGACATACTCACGGGTACCAGCAGCGACCCGCGGGTCTTAAGAATCCTCGCACCACTGATCCTCGAGGCACAGCACGTGACGCGGCTTGCGGACGTACTGGCCACCCTGCCCCGCGCGCGGGCCTGACCGGAAGACCCACCATGCTGAAGTTTTTTAACGATCTTGCCGATATTTCCGACGAGGGCATCCGGGCGCTGCTCGAACTCGCCAACCGACTCGATGAGCGACCGGAACCGGATGCGCTGAAAGGAAAAGTCTTGTCCCTCTTGTTTCTGAGCCCCTCGCTCAGGACTCTCGCCTCGTTCCAGGCCGCGATGGTGCGCCTCGGCGGCGGGTCTTTCGTCATTTCGCCGGACATGTCGATACACGGACTCGAAACGCGGCCGGGCATCGTCATGGACGGCACGGCGGCGGAGCACATACGCGAAGCCGTGCCCGTTATCGCGTCCTACGGCGACGCGATCGGCATTCGTGCGTTCGCCGAGCGCAAGAACCTGGAACACGACCTGGCGGAAACGGAGTTCAACGCGTTGACGAGCCTCATCGATACGCCGTACATCAACATGGAATCCGCGATGGGGCATCCCTGCCAGAATCTCGCCGACTGGAAAACCCTTGACGATTTCGGTATCCCGGCGAACGGCGGAAAGTTCGTTCTGAGCTGGGCCTATCATCCGAAGGCTCTGCCCCTCGCCGTCCCTGCGTCGACCCTGTATACGGTCGCACGCCGCGGCATGGACGTTACGGTTCTGCGTCCCGCAGGCTTCGAACTGCCCGAACCGGTCATGGACAAAGCCCGGAGCGCCGCGGCAGCCGCCGGCGGTTCGGTACGCGAAACCGACGATCGCGTCGAAGCGATGGAAGGCGCGCGCATCATCTATGCGAAATCCTGGTCGTCAACGCGACATTACGGCGACCGGCTGGCGGATCAGAAACTCAGAAACGGACTCGACGACTGGTGCGTCGACGAGCCCTGGTTCGAGAATGCCGCCACGGATTGCCGCTTCATGCATTGCCTGCCGGTTCGCCGGGGGGTGGTCGTCAGTGACCGGGTTCTCGACGGCCCGCGGAGTATCGTCATTCACGAGGCGCGCAACCGCATGTTTGCGCAGATGGCCGTACTGCACCAGATGCTCGGAGGCAGGACGTGATCACCCAGCACGATCGCGCAGTCGTCGTATCGGCGCTCAAGCACGCGGCACCCTACATCCGCCTGTTCAAGGGGAAGGTCTTTGTGCTCAAGGCCGGGGGCGAAGTCTTCGCCGATCTCACGCACACGCGGGCGCTGATGGAGCAGGTCGGGATACTGCACCAGGTCGGGATCAAGGTCGTCCTGATCCATGGCGGCGGCCCCCAGTCGACACAGCTCGCTGCCGCGCTAGGGCTCGATACGAAGATCATCGACGGCCGGCGCGTGACGGACGGCGCGTCGCTCGACGTCGCCACGATGGTTCTGAACGGCCAGATCAATACCCGGATACTCGCCGCGTGCCGTGACCTGCAGATCCCCGCGGTGGGCATCAGCGGCGTGGACGCAGGGCTCATCCGTGCGCACCGGCGCCCGCCCGTGCTGCGCGCCGGCAGCGACAGCGTTGACTATGGCTTCGTCGGCGACATCGACGCCGTCGATGCAGATGTCGTGCGGAAGCAATTGGACAATGGCCTGATGCCGGTCGTCAGCCCACTGTCCTGCGACGAGTCCGGCACGCTGCTCAATATCAATGCCGACACGGTCGCCGCCGCCATTGCCGCGGAACTGCGGGCGGAGAAGCTGATCCTCGCGACGGGAGCGCCCGGCATACTGGAAGATGCCGGCGATCCGCAGTCCCTCATCAGTTACATCGACCGCGGCCGTCTCGATGCCTTGCGGGTCGCCGGCAAGCTTGCAAATGGCATGCTGCCAAAGGCCGCTGCCATCGATGCCGCGCTTGCGAACGGTGTCAGCCGGGTCCACGTCATTTCCTACAAGCTGCCGGACAGCCTGTTGCTCGAGGTATTCACTAACGAAGGCACCGGGACGCTTGTCGTCAATGACATCGAGGCACTGACACCGGCGGAACAGGCAGGCACCGGCGCATGAGCCGGCTCTGGGACAAGGGACTGCCGCTGGATGAGCGCATTCTGCGCTACACGGCGGGTGAAGACCACGTACTCGATGCCCGCCTCGTGCCTTACGATGTGCGTGCCTCGATCGCGCATGCCGGGATGCTGGCGGCGCAGGGGCTGATCACCGACGCGGATTTTGCGGCGATCCGCGATGGCCTGGAGGCATTACGCCAGGGCCACGCCGCGGGCGACTGGGCCATCACGCTCGAGGAGGAGGACGTTCACACCGCACTGGAATCCCGCCTGACGCAGGCGATCGGCGACGCGGGCGCGCGACTGCATCTCGGTCGCTCGCGCAATGACCAGGTTCTGACCGCGCTCAGGCTCTACCTGCTGGACGCTGCGGACGCGATTGCCGGATCGGTGGACGGCTTGCGTCGTGCCATAGCCGCGCTCACCGTACGGCAGGGCGATCTCGTGCTTCCGGGCTACACCCACATGCAACAGGCGATGCCGTCTTCGGTGGCCTTGTGGTGCGGCGGCTACGACGACCTGTTCGCCGATGCGGGGCTGGGAGTCCGTGCCGCACGCCGCCGGCTCGACCGTAACCCGCTCGGCAGTGCCGCAGGCTACGGCACGCCGGGGCTGCCCATAGACCGGGAGCACACGACCACCGCGCTCGGCTTCTCCGAAACGCACTCTCCGGTCACGGCGGTGCAGCTGTCCCGCGGCAAGGGCGAATCCGGACTCGTGTTCGAGATCACGCTTCTGCTGAACGACCTGGGGCGGATGGCGACGGACCTGTTGCTTTTCTATACGCAGGAATTCGCTTACGTCGCGCTGGCGGACGCTGTGACCACCGGCTCCTCGATCATGCCGCAGAAACGCAATCCCGATGCGCTCGAACTCCTGCGTGCCGCGGGCGCCACCGCACAAGCCTGCCTCGGCGAGACGCTCGCGATTACCGCGAAACTGCCGTCCGGATACCACCGGGACCTGCAGCGCCTCAAGCCACCGGTGTTCCGTGCCGTCGACCTTGCCATCGGCAGCGTCGACGTCATGACTTTCCTGCTCGGCGGCGTGGGTTTCCGCCCGGAGAACATTCGCCTCGACCCGGGACTGCACGCCACCGAGGAGGCGTACCGGCTCGTACTCGAGGAGGGCTTGCCGTTCCGGGCCGCCTACCGGGCCATCGCCCGGCGGCTGGCGGAAGAACGCTGACAGCCACGCGGGACGACTCGCGTATACGCGTATAATTGCGACTCTTTTTCCCGGCACTTTTGCACGGATACCACTGATGACGAGAACACAGCGGACGATGTCCCTGCTGCTTGCAGCAGGCATGCTCACGATCGCCGCCTGCGGCCAGAGCGGGCCTTTATACCTGCCCGGCAATCCCAGCCGGGTGCAGGTCGAGGACCCGGCGGCGGCAACGGAGGAGGCGAGCGACGGGACGGCGGACGACGAGGACGCGACCCCCAGTGACTGAGTCTGATCGCGGCAACAGGGGACGCCCTCATGCCCGGCCCTGACCTCGTCCTCGTCGACGGTTCGTCTTACCTGTACCGGGCGTTTCACGCCCTGCCGCCACTGACGAACTCGAAGGGCGAGCCCACCGGCGCGCTGCACGGCGTGCTGAACATGATCAACAAGCTCGTCCGCGAGCAGCCCGGGGCCTGCGTCGCCGTCGTTTTCGATGCCCCCGGCAAGACCTTTCGCGACGAGATCTTTGCCGCTTACAAGGCCTCGCGACCCGCGATGCCGGATGAACTACGCGCTCAGATCGAGCCGATTCTAGCCGGCATCAAATCTCTCGGCCTGCCCCTGATCCGTATCGACGGCGTCGAGGCCGACGACGTCATCGGCACGCTGTGCCGCGAGGTCACCGCGTCCGGCCGGCGTGTGCTGATTTCAACGGGTGACAAGGACCTCGCCCAACTCGTGGGCGAGAATGTCACGCTGGTCAACACGATGACGGACACCGTGCTCGACCGCGACGGGGTGAAGGCCAAGTTCGACGTCTGGCCGGAGCAGATCGTCGACTACCTCGCACTGGTCGGCGACACCTCGGACAATATCCCGGGCGTGCCGAAAGTCGGGCCGAAAACGGCCGCCAAATGGCTCGGCGAATGGGACAATATCGACCGCCTGCTCGAGCACGCTCCTGAGATCAAAGGCAAGGTCGGGGAAAGCCTGCGCGAGAACCTCGGACAACTCCGTCTGTCCCGTGAGCTTGCGACGATCCGGCTCGACGTCGCGCTGCCGCTCACGGTCGACGAGCTAAGGTCCGGCCCGCCGGACGTTGCGGCCTTGCGCACGCTGTACGGACGCTACGAGCTCAAGGCACTGCTCAGGCAACTCGACGAGCAGGTACCCGACATGCCCGCGCCCCGGGCTGCGCCCGATTCGGCGGCCGGAGATTACGAAACCATACTCGACCGCGTGACCTTCGATCGCTGGCTCGAAACAATCACGTCTGCAGATCTGGTCGCTTTCGAAGCCGAAACGAACAGCCTCGACACCATGCGGGCGGAGCTCGTCGGCCTGTCGTTCGCGGTCGAAGCCGGTCGTGCCGCGTACCTGCCGCTGGCGCACGACTACGACGGCGCACCCGCGCAGCTCGACCGCGATGACGTATTGTCGGCTCTGAAGCGCTGGCTCGAAGATCCCGCACGGCCCAAGCTCGGCCACCATCTCAAGAACGATGCGCATATCCTCGCACGCTATGGCATCGAGTTGCGGGGCATGCGTTTCGACTCGATGCTCGAATCCTATGTCCTCGACAGCGTGGCCACCCGCCACGACCTGGACTCGGTCGCGCGCCACTACCTCGGCATCGAAACCGTCCATTTCGAGGACGTGGCCGGCAGGGGCGCGAAGCAGATTGCGTTCAACCAGGTGGAACTCGGGAAAGCGGCTCACTATGCCGCCGAGGATGCGGATGTGATCCTGCGCCTGCACCAGGCGCTGTGGGCCTTGATCGGCGAGTCACCGTCGCTCAAGCGAGTTTACGAGACGATCGAGCAACCGCTCGTGCCCGTGCTCTGGCGGATGGAACAGGCCGGGGTACTGATCGATAGTCAGATGCTGGCTACGCAGAGCGGCGAGATTCAGAAGAAGATGGTCGACCTCGAAAAGTTCGCGCACGAGCTCGCCGGCGAACCCTTCAACCTCGGCTCGCCGAAGCAGCTGCAGGTGATCCTGTTCGAAAAGCACGGCCTGCCGGTCATACGCAAGACGCCGAAGGGGCAGCCCTCGACCGCAGAGGATGTACTGCTCGACCTTGCCCACGAATTCGACCTGCCCCGGGTGATCATCGAATACCGCGGCATGAGCAAGCTGAAGAGCACGTATACCGATCGGCTCCGTAAACAGATCAGCGCCCGGACCGGGCGCGTGCACACCTGCTACCACCAGGCGGTCGCCGCGACCGGACGCCTGTCATCGACGGACCCGAACCTGCAGAACATCCCGATCCGCACGCCGGAGGGCCGCCGCATACGCCAGGCTTTCATCGCGCCCGAGGGATACTGCCTGCTGGCGGCAGACTACTCACAGATTGAACTGCGGATCATGGCGCACCTTTCGGCCGATGACGGCCTCGTTCGCGCATTCGCGGAGGGCGAGGATGTGCATCGGGCAACCGCCGCGGAAGTGTTCGGGGTTGCGCTCGGTGCTGTCACGCCGGACCAGCGACGTTCGGCAAAAGCCATCAACTTCGGCCTCATGTACGGCATGTCGGCTTTCGGTCTCGCCAAGCAACTCGGCATCGGCCGCGCAGAGGCGCAGGATTATGTCGACCTGTATTTCGAGCGCTACCCGGGCGTGAAGGCCTATATGGACGACACGCGGGCAATAGCCCGCAGGCAAGGCTACGTCGAGACGGTGTTCGGCCGCCGTCTGTACCTGCCCGAGATCAATGCCCGGAACGCGGCGCGTCGACAATACGCCGAAAGAAGCGCGATCAACGCGCCCATGCAGGGAACTGCCGCGGACATCATAAAGCGCGCCATGCTGCGCGTCGACGCCTGGCTGCACGGGAATGCCGTCGATGCCCGGATGATCATGCAGGTGCACGACGAGCTGGTGTTCGAAGTCGCCCTGCGGGATGTGGCCGCGCTCGGCGCGGCGGTCACCGAGCTCATGTGCGGGGCCGCAGAACTCCGGGTACCGTTGGCCGCGGAGACCGGTAGCGGCGCCAACTGGGACGAGGCGCATTGACGCGACGCATCCCGGGAACCCCATTCAGACCAGGTCTAAACTAAATCTATTGTATTTTCATAGATTTACGGATAGCCCGGAACTTCATCGCCCGCGCAGAATCTTAATTATCGAGTGCACGTCGCTCACCTGTTTATCTCCCTAGACAGGTTCGCAATCGGTAACCCCAATCCGGTTGCAGTTCTGGCCCCGGCTGTGTTCCCGCACCGTCCGGGGCCTTTTTTATGCGGCCTGGTTTATGCGTCGTTCCGGGCCTCCGGGGCTCCGAGGAATGCGTTCAGCACCGACCTCGCTGCCGCGTCGCCCTGCCGGCTCTGCGCCGAAAACGGCTGCACACTCGCCCGGTTCGCCAGCACTTTACGCACATCGAATACCGCCTTGGCCGCCTGCCCTCGCTTCAGCTTGTCCGCCTTCGTCAGGAGGACATGAACGGGCAGGCCGACCGAGTCGGCAAAATCGAGCATCTGCGCGTCGAACTCGGACAGTTGCCGGCGAATGTCGACGACGAGTATGAGCCCGCGCAAGCTCTGTCGCTGTTGGAAATAGTCCGTCAGCAACTCCCGCCAGTGTTCTCGCATGCTGTCCGCGACGCGTGCAAAGCCATAGCCCGGCAGGTCCACGAGCCGCCGTCCGGGGGACAGCTCGAAAAAATTCACGAGCTGTGTGCGCCCGGGTGTCTTGCTCGTGCGCGCAAACTGGCGGCGATTTACGATCGTGTTGATCGCGCTCGATTTGCCGGCATTGGACCGGCCTGCGACCGCCACCTCGGCACCCTCGTCCGTCACGAACTGGCTGACCGCGTTGGCGCTGGTCAGGAAGCGGGCCTCAGGGTAGTCGGACATGGGGGTGTGCAGCCGGGATTACGTGTATAATTTTTGCGAAACGCACAACGCCGCGCGCCGCGCGGTCGTTTGCGCAGCCCTGACGAACTCGAGGTCACAATGGCGACCGCTATTGCCCTTACGTTTCGTCGGGCTTTTTTTGGGAACTGCTGGCTGCACTTATGAAATTCTCCCTAGCGTTGCTGTGCCTCATCGGTCTGCTTCAGGGCGCGAACGCCCAGAGCCTCGTCGAAGGTGACATCGATGCCGGCAAGGCCAAGTCTACGCCCTGCAGTGCCTGCCACGGCGCAGACGGTAACAGCCTCTCGCCCCTCTGGCCAAACCTCGCCGGCCAGGGAGCACCTTATATCGCGGCACAGCTCGCGGCCTTTAAGGACGGTTCCCGCAAGGACCCGCTCATGACGCCCCAGGCGATGAATCTGTCGACAGAGGACATGGCCGACCTCGCGGTCTATTACGAGAGCCTGCCACTCGCAGTCCAGGCCGTTGCCGATCCGGAACGCGTGGATCGTGCCGCTGCCCTGTGGCGCGGCGGCAATGTAAGCGAAGGTGTCGCTGCCTGCCTCGCCTGTCACGGCCCCACCGGCCGGGGCAATCCCGCGGCGAAGTACCCGGCTCTCGCCGGCCAGCACGCAGCCTACACCGCGAAACAGCTGCGGGACTACGCGTCCGGGGCGCGAAGCACCGACGGCAAGACACGAATCATGCGCGACATAGCGGAGCGTCTCAGCCAGGAAGACATCGAAGCTGTATCGTCATACGTTCAAGGACTGAAATAATGAATAGGATGAATCTCACGTTGGCCCTGCTCCTCGCAGGCATTTTGTTCATAGCCGGCTGCGGCAATGACGAGCCCGAAGAAGTAGCCGAAGACCCGCCGGAGGCCGCCACGACCGCTCCCGCCGAGGAACCGGCCGACAGCTCCGGCGACGTAACGGCAGAGGAAGATGCCGAAGCCGTGGAGATCGTGGAAGAATCGGCGGCCGACACCGGGGACGAAAAGGCTGATCGCATTCTCCTCGCACAGGCAAATACGGCCGCGGCGACAGGTGAGTTCAAATACTCGGAAGGCACCCACTACACGCGCCTCGTCCCGAGCCAGCCGACCATTGGCGATGCCGACAAGATCGAAGTCGCGGAGTTTTTCTGGTACGGATGCCCGCACTGTTACGACCTGGAGCCGACCATCAACGAGTGGGCGGCCGACGTTCCGCCGACGGTCCGCTTCGTCCGGGTGCCGGCGATGTGGAACGAGGTCCTGAAAACGCACGCGCAGCTGTTCTTTACCAAGGAAGTACTGGCAAAGAATGAACTCCTCAAGGACGAGGCCGGGTTGCACAATGCCGTGTTCGAGGAATACCACCGGCGCAGTAACCGGCTGCTGAACGAGGACGCAATCCAGCGCCTGTTCGTCCGCTTCGGTGTGAGTGAGGCGGACTTCACCAAGACCTGGAAGTCCTTCGAAGTGTCGCAGAAAATGCGCGTCGCGGAGGACCTCGCACGGCGCTACGGCCTCTCCAGCGTGCCGACGCTCGTCGTCAACGGCAAATACCGCACCGGCGCCGCGGAAGCGGGGAGTTATGAGAAACTGATCGAAGTCGTCGACGAGCTGGTTGCCCGCGAGAACACCCGCTGATCGGGACGGGCAGTCGGCTTTTTCTGTATCAGCCGTTGTCTTCCGCGACGATTTTCAGGTTACCGTCCGCGTCGCGGCGCCAGTAAAGACGCTTGACGGTTGCGGTTTCCGCCCGATCCGTCACGATCCGCTGCCGGAAGCGGCTGAGGTAGACGCCCGGCGCGTCGGGCTCCGCGAGCAGCAGGAGGTCGTCGATCGAGACCTCTGCCGGTCCGCGTTCGTTGAATCCCCCGGTGCGGAATGACTCCCACTCGTCGTACGACAAGCCGCGATAGCTGAACTCTTCCGAGTATAGCGCCAGGTATTCCGAGGGATCCTCCTTCGCCAGTGCGTGTGCCCAGTCCGACACCGCATCGCGGAGCTCGTCGGCAATACGCACGCGGTCTGCCTCGGCCGCCCGCCGGATCGTGCGCGTGACGATCACCGCAGTCTCTGCCGGTACAAACGTATTCTCCAGCCGTGCGAGATCCTCATTCGGCACGGCGACGCAACCGTCGGTATCAAAAGCCGGGCGGCGCTGCCCGCCGGGCTTTACGCCATGGACCCAGATGCCGTTGCCGGAACGGCCTGCCAGGCGGTCGCGAACGTTGGGATAGTCGAGCGGGAAAGCCATGACACCGTACTTCTCGTGCATGCGGCTCGTATCCAGACGATCGACAACGAAGTAGATGCCGAGCGGCGTCTTGCGGTCCCATTCACGTTCCTTGCCGGCGCCGTTCTCACCGATCGACATGTAGGTACTTTCCGCGAGCCGTAGACCTTCGTCCGTTTGCGCGTAGCGATGGAGCGTCGCTGCACTGGCATCGGCGACGTAGACGTCCGAGACACTGTCGGGTAGCTGGAGCAGGTAAGCCGGCAGGTCATGTTCGGACGACAGAGCGCTGCCCGCAAGCAGCATGAGAATAAGGAAGGCATGTGGCATCGCCGCGATTTTACAGCTGCCCGTCAATCGGCTCCATGCTATCTTCGTAACATCCCGGCGCACAAGGTGCCTGTAACTGTATGCAACGTCCGATCGTCATCCTGGTTGGCGTGCTCGTTTGTCTCCTGCCGGTCGCGGCATCCGCCCAATCGGGTGGCGCGGATCGGGCATTTGAATCGCTGGCCGAGGCTTACCTCGACGACCTGGCGACGTTCTCGCCCGTCGCGGCAACGACGATCGGAGACCACTCGGCGGACGCCCGGCTCGATGAAGTCGACGCCGCCGCACGTGATCGGCTCGCGGCTCTTTTTCGCCGCTACCAGGGTAAGCTGGACGACATCGACATCAGTGCCCTGTCACGTTCCAACCAGGTCGATGCGAGGCTGCTCCAGCATGAACTCGCGGCCGGCACCTGGCAGTTGACGGAACTCCAGGAGTGGGCATGGAATCCGCTGGTCTACACCAACCTTGCCGGGAGTGCCATCTACGGGCTCGTTGCCCGGGATTTCGCGCCCGTAGAGACGAGGCTCAGAGATGTCGCGGCACGGCTCGAACAACTCCCGCGATTTTTCGCCCAGGCACGGAAATCCTTGTCTCCGGCACGGGTCCCCTCCGTACACGCTGAAACCGCCGTGCAGCAGAACAGCGGCCTGGCGTCGATCATCGACCTCATGGTCGTTCCGCAGATGGCGGCGCAGAGTCCGGAGGACCGCGCTGTGCTCGAGGCCGCGATCGAGACCGCCCGGGCCGCTATCGAGGAACACCAGGCCTGGCTTGAAAACGAATTGCTGCCGAATGCCGCTGGCGAGTTCCGTATCGGTGCCGCGTTGTACGACAAGAAGCTGGCGTTCGCCCTGAATTCGCCGCTCGGCCGGAAAGAGGTGCAGGCACGGGCCGAGCACGAGTACCAGCGCGTACGGCAGGAAATGTATTTCATCGCGCGTGAGGTGTACGCCGCCCAGCATCCGTACACGTATTTTCCGGACAGTCCGGACGAAGCGTTCAAGCAGGTGATCATCCGCGCGGCGCTCGAGAAGGTTTACCAGCACTTACCGCCGGCGGATGGCCTCGTCGAGGCGGCAAAGGCTGCACTGCAACAGGCAAGCGACTTCGTAATCGAGAAAAACATCGTCGAGATGCCGGACGACCCGGTTGAGATCATCGTCATGCCGGAGTTCCAGCGCGGCGTATCGGTCGCTTACCTGGACCCGCCCGGGCCGCTGGATGAAGGCCAGAGCGCTTTTTATGCGGTTGCACCGCTGCCCGAGGATTGGACAGAGGAACAGGTGCAGTCCTTCCTTCGCGAATACAACCTGTATTCCATACAGGACCTGACCCTGCACGAGGGCGTTCCCGGTCATTACCTGCAACTCGCGCACAGCAACCGGCATCCCTCAACGCTGCGCTCAATCCTGTGGTCCGGACCGTTCGTCGAAGGCTGGGCCGTGTATGCCGAGCGCGTGATGGTCGACGAGGGCTACCTCGACAACGATCCATTGATGCGTCTGACGAACCTCAAGTGGTACCTGCGTTCCGTAACGAACGCGATCATCGACGCCGCGATTCATGTCGACGGCATGACGGAAGAGCAGGCGATGAAACTGATGATCGAGGGCGGCTTCCAGGAAGAACGCGAGGCGGCCGGCAAGTGGCGCCGTGCGCAGCTCACGTCCACCCAGCTCTCGACTTACTTCGTCGGTTACCAGGAACATTTCGCGATGCGTAATGCCGTGGAGCAAGCCTGGGCCGACGACTTCGACCTCCGGCGTTACCACGATACCGCGCTATCATTCGGCTCCCCGCCCGTGCGGTACGTCCGGGCATTGATCCTCGACGAACCCATCCCGGAATGACGCCGCCGGCCTGTTCCAGGGCCGCGCTGTAACGTTCTGTCGCTCTCCCGCATCTAGAAGGGACGGTTTCCTGCCACGCCGGCCAGGGACTGATGCACGGTGGGGCGTCCCCGGATATCGCCCTGCCGCGGCAAGGAAACCTGTCGTGAACCCAGGACCGTCGGCCGCGGTCACAACGATATCGGGAGATACGGGCAGACAAGAATGAG
The DNA here is from genome assembly GCA_041743865.1 of Woeseiaceae bacterium. GTDB lineage: Bacteria > Pseudomonadota > Gammaproteobacteria > Steroidobacterales > Woeseiaceae > UBA1847. The sequence goes on along the minus strand of JBGTLY010000192.1, from coordinate 37,202 downwards.
TCTAACTGACCTCAGCACCCGCCACTGGCCGTCCGTGGCCGTGGCCGTCGCCCTCCTCGCTCTCTTCGGTTTGACGTCGATTGCGTCATTGCCCATCCAGCTCCTGCCCGACATCGAAGAGCCGCAGGTTTCGATCGCGAACTTCTGGCGTGCCGCTGCGCCGGAGGAAATGGAAGCGAACATCATCGAGCCGCAGGAGAACGTACTCAAGAACACGCCGGGGCTGACGAACATCAATTCATGGATCAGCCGGGGCTCGGGCTGGGTCAACCTGACCTTCGCCGTAGGCACCGACATCCAGGAAGCAAAACTCGACGTCATCAATAACCTCACGCAGGCGCCGCCGAGGCCGGCAGACGCCATTGAGCCGCAGGTCGCTGCCGGCGGCGGCGGTGGGACGCCCGGCGCCGCGTCACTTCTCATTCGGGTGCTGCCCGGCAACCCGATCCAGGAACTGGCGAGCTACCAGAAGCTGATCGAGGACGAGGTCCAGCCGGTACTTGCTCGAATCCCAGGCGTCTCCCGCGTGGAATTGCAGGGCGAGCAGCCGCGAGAACTGCACATTACCTTCGACTCCTACCGGGCCGCCGCGCTGGGCGTGCAGGTCAGCGACATCATCGCGACGATTTCGAGGGCGTCGGATACGTCCGGCGGGTTTGCCGACGTTGGCCGACGGCAATATACCGTGCGCTTCGTGGGGCAGTTCGAACCTGCCGAGCTGCACGAGCTCATCGTCGGCTGGAGCGACGAGCGCCCGATCTATCTCGCGGAGGTGGCTGACGTTGCCGTCGTGCCGCGCAAGCAGGACGGCTTCACCCTTCGGAATGGCTACCCCGCCTACTACATCACGGTGCAACGGGAGTTCGACGCAAACACGGTCGAAATTCTTGACGGGGTCAATGCCGCGATTGCCGAGTTGAACGCAGGACCGCTCGCCGCCGCCGGACTCGAGATGGACCTGAGCTTCGACGCATCGGTGCACATCCGTCGTGCCATCGCCCTGGTGCAGGGCAACCTGGGGCTTGGCCTCATACTGGCCGTCGGCGTGCTGTATTTCCTGATGCGCAGCCGCAGCGGGACCTTCCTCGTCACGGCCACCGTACCCCTGTCGTTGCTGGTTGCGTTCGTCGCGCTTCGCCTCTTCGACCGGACCCTGAATGTCATCTCACTGGCGGGCTTGGCCTTTGCCGTCGGCCTCGTGATGGACGCCGCCATCGTGACGCTCGAGAATATCGTTCGTTGCCGGCGCAAGGGCATGCCCTTGCAGAAGGCCGTGAGCAAGGGCACGAAGCAGATAACCGGCGCCCTGTTCGCGTCCACGGTCACGACCGTCGCGATATTCCTGCCGGTGCTGTTCATGGAAGGCATGGAAGGACAGCTGTTCCAGGATCTCGCACTCACGATCGCGGTCGCCGTATCCGCCTCTTTCCTCATTGCGATTACCGTATTGCCGGTCGCTGCGTCCTTTTTGCTCCGCGACGAGGACGACGACCGGAAACGGCACTGGTGGGACGGGCTGACCGCGCTGGTCATGCGGCTGACGCGAACGCCCGCCCTTTGCCGAATATGGATCGTCGCAATACTGGGTGCTTCGGTGCTCGCGGTCGTCCTGCTTGTGCCCAAGGCCAACCTGCTGCCCCAGGCACCTGCCGATTCGCTCAATGCGTTCTTCAGCATGCCGCCGGGCGGCACAATTGAGATGGTACGAGAGGAAATCGCCGGCACCATCGTCGAACGCCTGCGCCCGTACATGGAGCACGAGCAGCAACCCTACATCCGCGGCTATAACCTTTCCGCCTTCGGGGCGTTCAACGCCTTGTTCATCTACCCGGAGGACCCGGACCGCATCGAAGAAATGACCGAACTCGTGCGCAATGAAGTTCTCGTCGATCTGCCGGATACGCAGGCATTCGTCCAGCGTTCCTCGCTGCTCAACTTCGGTTTCGATGGCGGCCGCGCGATCGACATCGATTTCCAGGGTCCCGATATCGACGTCCTTGCGTCGATCGCACGGCAGGCAATGCCAATTATCGAAGACGTTGTCCCGGGCGCAGTCGTGCGCCCGATACCGGGACTCAACATTGCGGAACCCGAGCTGCAGCTCTTACCGAACGACCGGCGGATCACCGCGGCCGGCCTCGACCGGGCGTCTATTGCGACTATCGTTCGCGCCGTGACCAGCGGCGCCTGGATCGGCGAATATTTTGATGGCAACGACCGGCTGGACATGATCCTCAAAGGGCCGGCGTGGTCATCTCCGGACGAACTTGCATCCATACCGATCGCGACGCCGCTTGCCGGCTTGCAGACGCTCGGTGAGCTGACCGATATCGAACGTACGGTGGGACCGACCCAGCTGCTCAGGGTCGACGGCCAGCGCACCTTGACCCTCTCGGTGTCGCCGCCTGCCGAAATGACCGTGCAGGAAGCGCTCGATGCGCTCAGGGATGTGGCCGGCCCCCGGATGGCCGCGTTCATGCCGGACGATGTCAGCCTGCAATACCGCGGCACGGCCGATCGCCTGGAACGTGCGTTTACAAAAATGGGCGCGAACCTCGCAACGGCTGCCGTCGTGTTGCTCCTGATACTTGCCGCCATGTTTCGGTCGATGCGGGATGCGCTGATCGTGATGCTGGCGATGCCGCTTGCCGCGGCGGGCGGCGTCATTGCACTGCGCCTTCTCAATCTGCTCACGATCCAGGCGATGGATCTGCTGACCATGATCGGGTTCCTGATACTGCTGGGCCTGGTAGTCAACAACGCGATCCTGCTCGTTATGCAGGCTCGGAAAGGTATGCGCAAAGGCATGGAACGCGGCCAGGCGGTCGCCAAAGCGGTGCGTATGCGCGTGCGGCCTATCTACATGAGTACGCTGACCAGCATCTTCGGCATGCTTCCCCTCGTTCTGATTCCGGGTACCGGCTCCCAGATCTATCGGGGGCTCGCTACCGTCATCGTCGGTGGCATGGTCGTCAGTGCGCTTTTCACCCTGATCCTCATACCGGCCATATTGCGCCTGCCGCCGCTCACTTTAAGCCTCGTGCGGAAGCCCTCGGGCTCCGCCGAAACCCTTCATGGAGTCACCGCCGATGTCTGACCCCGACGCAGTTAGCGCGGCTGCAAGCCGCGACCTGGAGCCGGCACGGCAATGCGGCGATTTTACCGCCGCTGCACGGTTCGCGATCGTTAGTGTCGCCGTTCTTCTGGCTACCGCCGGTACCGCCGCCGCCCAGCAACCGCCTCCCACCCCGGTCGTGCAGGTCGCGCAGGTCTCACGAACCGAGCTCGCCCCCACGGTCGCCGTGCCGGGGACAATCTACAGCCGCAACGAAGCTCAGATAACCGCCGGCGTCGCGGGCCAGCTCGTGTGGGTTGCAGAACCCGGAACGATCGTCGAAGCCGGCGAAATGCTGGCGCGAGTCGATAAGGAAACACTGGCTTTGCAACGTGCGGAGCAGGAAGCGCTGCTCGAGCGCGCCGAGATCAACGTGCGGCAGCTGGACAGCCAGTTGCGCCGGCAACGCAGCCTGCAGGACGAACGGCTTGTCTCCGAGTTCGAGCTCGAGCAGACCGAGGCGAACCGGGACCTCGCCGTCAGCGATGCCAAGATCACGCGAGTCCGCATCCGCCAGATCGAAGACCAGATGCGCCGCGCGGACGTGCGTGCGCCATTCACCGGCGTTGTCATCAGCCGCCTGCGGCGCGCGGGCGAGGACGTGGCCCGGGGTGAAGTACTGGGCCAGCTCACCGACATCCTGGCCCTCGAAGTCCGGGCGTTCGTGCCACTGAAGTATCTGCCGCGGACCGAGGTGGGCCAGCCGCTGGACATCTTCGCCATCGATTCACGCTATGCCGGGACGATCCGCGCGCTCGTCCCGACGGGCGACGTACGCTCCCAGACCTTCGAGGCGCGTATCGACCTTCCACCTGACGCCACGGCGGACTGGACCGTGGGCCAGCTCGTGAGCGTCGCCATTCCGATCCGCCCCCGTGAGTTGACGCTGACGATTCCTCGGGACGCCCTGGTGCTGCGCTCGAACGGTTCGTTCGTATTTCGAATCAATGCCGAAAACAAGGCGGAGCAGGTACGCGTGTCCATCGGCGATTCCGCCGGAGAACTGATTGCGGTGAGCGGAGAACTCGAGGAAGGCGACCGCGTCGCGATTCGCGGTGCCGAGAACCTGACCGAAGGCGCGGATGTCCGCATCATGATCTCGCAGACCGCGATGCCGTCCCCAACTCACGACGGCTAGGCTTTCACACAACCACACCTCCCTGCTCGAGCCGCTTTCGCAGCGGCTCGAGTGGTCGTTAAAAATGCCGCCACTTGCCGACCGAGCGCGTGTGCACGCCACTCCGAATCTGTACAGAGCTGGCTGTCACCACCGGGGCGGTGTTGCCGGCGAACGCGACGCATTGCTCTTCGAAGGGCAGTCCGATGCGTTCGAGAAGCCGGCGAGTCTGCCATTCCGTGTCGCTTACCAGGTCTTCGTATTGCAGTTCCAGCACGCGGTCGCCAAGTTTATCGCGCCAGTGCCGTATCAACCGGTCATAGGCGAGGTAATACTCGGCGAGGTCATCGAGGGTATAGGCGCCGCAAATAACCACCGCGCATGACCATTTGCAGCAACTGTGTTTCGCCCGCGCTTTGCACCTGTGAATGGCTCGACAGGATGCGTTCCGCCAGTGTGGTCCCTGTTCGCGGAAGTCCGACAACGAAAACCGGCGTCTTGTCGCTTCGCGACGTACGCGGGCCATCGGCCGCCCACTCTGCGGTGCAGGTCGCAATGATCGTGTCGATGATCTCTACGTGCCCGGCAACGTCGTCGCCGGAAACCCCTTGGCGGCCGCCCCGGCCGTTTCGAAGTGCGTGTACGCGGGGTCAGGATTGCGCTCCAGAATTTCCTGGTAGATGCGCCGTGCCTCATCGAGGCGGCCTCGATGAGGGACAGAGTGCATTCTATGCGGTCGCACCGATGCCCGAGGACTGGGCAGAAGAACAAGTCCGCTGCTACCTGCGTGCGTACAACCTGGACGAACCATCGAGATACGGCGTGCCGCCGAACATGCCTGGGATGAAGATTTCTCGTTGGGCCGCTATCACGACACGGTATTGTCTTTCGGCGCGTCGCGTAAGTACGTGCGCGCACTGATGATGCTCGGCGAACCGATCCTTTATGATTCAGACTAGGCGGCGATACACCCTGATGCCGACTGTATTTTCTACAGGTAATGATCCTGCATCTGCAGGTGGACGTTAAAACTGATACTGTATCGCTTGGTCGTCGAAAGGTTGGGATGCACAGAGTGATAGACGGACGACGGCCACATCAGCAGTGCGCCCGGTACGGGCCTGATCGTATATACACGAGCTGCCGGTGAGCCCGATGGGAGGAAATCCAAATCTTTCGATGCTGATCTCGGGTCATAGAAAGAGATGCACCCAGAATTCAGCGCATGGTTGCCGCCCTGTTCAGCATCCGGCTCCGGGACCTGGACGTAGTACGTACCACTCAGATAGCACCACGGATGATTGTGCGGGCTGTGGTAGTCACCGAACCGGTTGATGTTCGGCCATAGTGCGATTTTCCACGAAATCGGATAGTCCATGCCCAGCTGTTTGAAGTACTCGGTCAGGCAGCGGTTGATATTCGACAGCAGCCACTCGAGCGCCGGGGGATTGTAGCTACGAAATTGGTTGAAGTTAAAATCGGTCGTCAAATTCGGGTTCTCGCGCTCTAGTTCGTCAATGACTGCGATCAGTTCCCGGTTCGGCTGCTCATGCGCGGGCAATCGGCGCTTGACCAGTGCGGTTACCCAGGCATCGTGGATATCCCCCTCCCAATGCTCTCCGGATTTGTCTTCTCCGGTGTCACCGTCTGACGAGATGACGTCAAATACGATGCAGAGCTGAGGGTTGCGAGAAAGATTTGGATGACAGTAGTGGCTCACACTTGCAGGCCACATCAAGAACAGACCGGACTGACACTCGACGGTCAGACTCTGGTTGCGGTAGGGGTCGCTCTTGATCGACAGCATATTGAAACGTGGTCTTGGGTCGTACAGTGTGACATGACCAGGACGCGCATCGAGCCGCAAATGTAAAGACTCCGTATCTTTCGGGACGTCGATGCAGAAGATTCCGGTGAGATAGGCATCGGTCGTGGTCCTTAGCGCCCGCGACTCACCATACGTCAGCCGCTCGAACCGGCCTCGAAGCCGGTAGCCAGGGGTCGAGCATATCTCCAGGTGCTCGAAATACGCCTGGACCGCTTTGACAATGTTTTCTCGCAGCAGCTGAATCGCCTGGTCCACAGAGGCGAAAAACATGTCGCTGCCGTCTGCAGACGAGCCTGCGCCAAGTTCGGCAAGGTGTCCAAGCGCCGACGGATCGTCGACCTGGCCTCGCATGATCGGTGTCGTCCACACGCTGACGATTTCGTCATTCCACTGCATTGTCTGCTGCACCTGATCTGAAAAGGAGCTCTGTGTCCGGAGGTCAGTCTCGATGCCTAACCGGGCAGCGAGGCAGCGGCCTTGATTCTCGCCAGCCGGTGCACCTGGTTCAATGAGAGCATCTGCGCATAAATCGCCGCCAGGTAGCCGCGTTTTCGAAGTTCGGCAAATTGCTCATCTGCAAGCTTGTTGAGTCTTTCCTCGTCAATAGTATGCAGGCCGGAAATGCTCGTGTTCTGCTCACCGATCCTTACGGACCAGTCGCGAGCCACGAGCAACTCGAGATCGGCCAAAGCTGCGACAAAGTCAAGCGTGTACCTTTGGTTCTGGAAGTAAAGTCCGAGCGAGTTTTTGACTCTCTGCAAAAATTCGGTCTCGTTGCCCGCGTCGTCAAACAACGCTTCGCCGTCCGATTCCTGCACGCGTTCGCTATCCGTGTCCAGACCGGCCACCAACTGATTCGGTTTGTAGGCGTCGGTGATCAGCTTGAACGGTTCGATCTGGATAATCGCAGGCAAGTACATGCCTTGCCACTGACCTTTTGAAACGAACAGATTTTCGCCCTCCTGCAATCCTGTGATTGCAACCAGCTGCAATCGGCCCGTCTCTGAATTTTTGACGAACGCGACTGGGAATTCATTGCCGGCATGGCCACACTCCTGTGCCACTAGGGGTAACATGTGTACGTTGTCCAGGTATTTGAAATTCTCGGGTGCCCTTACCCGAAGCCGCCGATGGTCCCTGTTGTTCAGTGCTATAACCGGCATGCTGTACTCCAATTTGACCCGCCACCCGATTAGAGCATATGAAAACCGGCGGTTGAATCCAGACGGATGTGCATCCTGCCACAAAGTTACTCCACAATCACTCGCATCCGATGTTTATCGCTGTCGTTTGCACTGGTATGGTATTGGAAAGTGTCGGGGGGCCCTATGAAGCCTATAAGAAAAATCGTCATTGTCGGTGGTGGCTCGTCGGGATGGATTTCAGCCGCGGTACTGGCGCATGATTTTCGGCGGGAGGTACTCGAACTCGAACTTGTCGAGTCCGAAGAGATTGGCACCATCGGTGTCGGTGAATCCACTGTCCCCCCTTTAGTCGAACTCATCCAGAATCTGGGTATCGATGAGCAGCATTTCATCCGAAGTATTCACGCAACGTTCAAGCTTGGCATCGAGTTCTCGGACTGGCGCAAGATCGGCGAGTCCTACTTCCATCCTTTTGGCTGGCTCGGCACCCGCATTGGTGTGCATGACTTCTATCAAATCTGGTTGAAGGCAAAATCGAAGGGCCATGGGTCCGAATTGCAGTCTTTTGCGCCCTGCACAGCTATGGCCAAGAAAAATCGATTCTTTTTGCCCCAGGAAGCGCCGCCGAAGACGCCGCTCGGCAGCGCCGGCTACGCACTGCATATCGATGCGAACCTGGCCGCCGGGTACCTGCGGCGACATGCAGAAGACCGCGGTGTAAAGCGCACAGAAGGCCGGGTCACCGAGATTCGCCAAAGCGAGAATGGCTGCATCGCGAGTCTGTTGCTCAAGGGCGGGGAGGAGATTTTTGGCGACTTCTTTATTGACTGCACCGGCTTTTACGCGTTGCTGATCGAAAAGACGCTTGGCATCCGATACGAGGACTGGATCAACTACCTTCCCTGCGACCGTGCAGTCGCTGTACAGACCGAAAATAGCGGCGAACCGGCTCCCTACACAGTTTCGACCGCCAGGGAAGCAGGCTGGAGCTGGCGCATTCCACTGCAGCATAGAACCGGCAACGGCTACGTGTTCTCGAGTGAATATTTAACTGACGATCAAGCAACCGAGAAACTTCTCCGCAACGTTGACGGAAAAATAATCCTCGGGCCCAACATCATTCCGTTTCGCGCGGGTGTGCGCGAGTCGTTTTGGCACAAGAACTGTCTGTCAGTTGGATTGTCGTCCGGATTCATTGAGCCGCTCGAGGCCACAGCGCTGCACGTCGTGGTACGTGGGTTGCATTACTTCCTGAAATGTTTCCCGGATCAGTCCTGCGAACAGGCGCTGATCGACGAATACAATCGGCTCATGCGAACGGAGTACGAGTTGATTCGCGATTTCATCGTGCTGCACTACTGCCTGACTGAGCGGGAGGACACGCCATTCTGGAAGCACTGCAAGCACATGGACATTCCACCCTCGTTGGCGGAGAGAATCGAACTGTTCAAGGCGCATGGTCTGTTGCGCGACGGCATTGAAGAATTGTGGACCCCCTCAAGCTGGCAATCGGTGTTCGAAGGCATGGGTATAAGGCCGAGGAACTACTGTCCGAAGATCGACAACCTGGATTACGAGCGTATTGAAGATATGCTCAGGCAAATGGAAGCAGCAATCTCCGCGATGGTCGACAAATTACCGACGCACGATCAGTTTCTGCGCGAAAGATTCCGCGCAGTTTAGCGGCGGGCGCCACAAAAAAGGGCGGCGCCGAACGGAGCCGCCCCACAACCTTGTCGAATCGTGCTTTATTCGAAGTCGAGCTTCGCGCCGACCCGGAAGTAACGACCCATGATGTTCGCGCCCGACCAGGCCGGGTTGAACGCGTAGAGGTGGTACGCTGCCGAGACGTCAACCTCCGGCTCGAGGTCGAACACGTTCAGAACGTCCGCGAACAACCTGACCTGATCGTTTAACTGGTGCTGGACGGTCAGGTCGACGTTGTAGATATCCGGAGACGTGCAGTCCGTCGGCGTGCCGTCAACGAAAGTCAAGACCGAAGCGCCAATGTTGTTGGCACAGTCGCCCTTAACGCCGCCGAAGTCGACGGAGGCGTTATCAACACCCCTCGTATAGTAGGCCGTCAGCGTCGCCGTCGTATAGTCGTTGAAATAGAACGAGTTCGACCAACTGGCCCGCCACTCCGGACTACCCGAGCAGGAAGTGACGTTGCAGGGGCTCAGCGTGCCGGCATAATCGAGCTCGTCGCCGGAATCGGTCGTCAACTTGTACTCGTCCATCAACGAAGCATCGAACCTGCTGGTCCAGTCCACTGGGCCAATTTGCAGCCCGGACATGGTGACGCTGAAATCCCAGCCGCTCACTGTCTGGCTGTCCTGGTTCTGATACGAGGACTGGAGGAAGCCGAGAAGCGGCAACGCATTCGGGTTTGCAGGGTCAGGCGGACCCGGCAGAACAGTAATGCCCGGAATGTTCACCGCGCCGTTGTTGAGGTAATACTGGTCCTCAGCTGCCGACGTGTCGGTAACGCCGGTGATCAGGCCATTAACCTCAATGTTCCAGTAGTCGACGGTGAAGGTCAGGTTTTCCAACGCGCTCCACATGAAACCCACCGTGAACGACTCCGATTCCTCGGGTTCGAGCTGCGGATCGCCGGTCTGTGTCAGGCCCAGCGAGTATTGTCCGTCCGCGTACCCATTGCCCTGATGCGCAGCACAGAAATCGACGTACTCGACATTGTTTGTGCAGTCGATCGTGCGTGTGACATAGCCGGTTGTCGGCAGACCGAAAGCTTCATTGAAGCTCGGAATGCGGAAGCCTTCTGACCAGGACGCGCGCAACGACAGCACTTCGAACGGCGAAAACTTGAATCCAACCTTAGGCGAGAAGCTCGACTGGCCGGTGGAGTAGTCATCGTAGCGACCCGACGCAACCACCTCTAACATATCTGTAAGTGGAGCCAGAACTTCGAAATACGCCGAATCCACGTCACGGCTACCCGCCGTGCCGACCGAGTTGTAACCCGTGTAGCGCTCGTACGGCGCGGAGTCGTTAGCCGGGTTGGCGCTCGGCGCGTCGATGGACTCACTGCGATGAGACAGGCCGACCGCAACCTGTAAGGGGCCACCGCCCAAGTCCATGAGCTCCCTGCCGATGTTCGCATCGATCATCCACAGCCGTGACGGCGAGATCACCTCGCTGGGCGGCATAATGTATGCCCAGATTACGTCTGGCGTCTCCAGGGGATCCATCAGGTTAAAGGTACCCTGCGCAAGCACATCCGCGATATTTTGCGGGATCATGCCGCCTTGCTGGAGGCGCGTCAGGTTGACCTCCGAGAACGTGTAATTCGCGTTGTAATTCCAGACTTCACCCAGGCTGCCATTCAAGCCCATTGCGAGGCGTGACACGCGTGACTCCGTGTCGATAAAGCGCGTACGCTCCATCGGCGCGCGGAACTCAACCTCTGCCCGCAGGCCTTGCGCCGCGTACGGGTTGTACGGGTTCAGGACGCCGTTGGTAGCATCGCAGCCGGTATTCAGACCGTCGAGTGTGCCGACGCCCGTCGAGCAAACATAGACCGGCGCGTACGCCTGGTAGGTTCCCGCGTAGGTCTGGCCCTGCGGCGGTGTCGTGTCCCGGTCAAAGTTGATGGGAAGGTAGAGCGTTGACGTGTCGGTCCGGTAAAAATTCGCCATTGCGTAGAACTCGGTGTCATCGCCGAGATTCTTTGTGAAGCGCATCGACAGTCCCATACGCTCAATCTCCGGCCGAAGCTGCAAGACCGAATTGTAATCAAACTCACAGGCAATATCCGGGTTGGTCCCATCCTGGCCCGAAAGGGGAACCACGACCTCGTTCAAGTCGCGGCATCCTGCGGCTGGATTGAGAAATTCGTACTGGCCTGCGGCTGCGCCAGTCGCATCGATCGGACGGACATAGGTGATACCAGGTACGTCGGAGAACCAGCCATTCCAGCTCCCGTCTTCTTGCGTTATACCGTTCCAGTTGTAGTTCGGCATGCAGCTGCCCGACGGGCCGCAGATGCCTTGCCAGTCAGACGTGCTGAACGGCGCGTCGCGCTCGTCACGATTCAGGGCGTCCTGATTCAGGATTTCGGCGGCGACATAGAAGTTGTAGCCATCGCTGCCCAGGTCACCAGTACCCCAGGAGAATTCGATGCGCTCCTCTTCACCGCCGCCATCTTGCGAGAATCCGCCTGACGCCGTGATGTGTATACCCTGGATTTCTTTCTTGGTGATCACGTTGACCACGCCGGCGATGGCGTCAGCGCCATAGGTCGAGGACGCGCCGTCGCGCAGCACTTCCACACGCTCTACGATCGAGTTCGGAATCGTGTTCAGGTCGACGAAGTTACGTTGACCGTCATCTGCCAGCGGATACGGTGCCAGGCGCAACCCGTCAGCGACGGAAAGCGTCGACTGTACTGTCAAGCCGCGTAACGCTGGGGCGGTGGCGCCCGTGGCGAAGTTGAAGCCGACGTTCCAGTTGTTAACGATTGTGCCGGCGTTGTTTTGCGGCAGGTTGAGAGCCACCTCCGAAATCGTGTTGAGGCCGCGAAGCTCCATATCCTCGGCGGTAATGATGCTGATCGGCAAGGCTTCCGTATCGGCACGTTTGAGAATCGTGCCCGTCGTAACGATTTCTTCGAGGATTTCCTGATCGTCCTCCGAGTCTTCCGACTGCTGCCCAAGTACTGGCAGGCACGCCCCCATAGCGGCCGCACCTAACGCGGTCGCCACAGCATGACGAACGGCATTCGACTTAAACGTCCATCTGTTTGACGCTGACATGTGTATATCCCCTATGCTTTTGTGATGATGGCTTATAGCCGTTGCGGTCTATGCCGCGCCTATATGTCGCCATCAATGCTTCCCGAGTCTAGACGAAGTCGCTGCCGAAAAAAAGCCCGTGCTGGCGAAATTCCAACAACCTATAGACCAAGATATACCAAGAACTGATTAGCCTCGAGCGCAATAGCGCCTTTCTTGTTTCGAAAAAACAACAGACAGCACCCAATCTGGCCACTGCAGAGGGCTTCCCGGTGCTCGGGTCACTCCGGCGTTGCTGGAGCGAATCGCGGGACGGCGGGATAGGTGTCGAGGACTGGTCCGAGGGTCTGTTTCAGCGGATCGAGCCATGGCTCGAAGTGGCGCCAGTGATCGACGCCTGCCCGGTTGATGGGCTGGCGTACCTGCGCGGAACTCGACGTCCTGATCGGGCGGTCAGTATCAAAAAAGCGCAGGCAACACTCTTCGAAAGGCAAGCCGCAGTAATCCAGCAGGGCGCGAATCTCCGCTTGGGTATCATCGACCAGGCGCTCGTAGAAGACCCGATGGACTCGGCCCGGTAACACCTCGTCGAAGTGCGCCATCAGTTCGACGTAGTCGCGGTAGGTACGCCCGAGGTCATTGAGACTGTAGGCAAATGACTGACCGCGCGCGAACAGCTGTTTGAATATCGAAAAGCAACTGGCGAGCGGGTGGCGCCGGGCATCCACGATTCGCGCGTTTGGCACCAGCAGCTGTATGAGCCCCACGTTCGCGAAATTGTTCGGCATCTTGTCGATAAACACCGGCCGGTCAGTCTTACGGTAGATCCGGGCCGCCGCCAGGTAGCGCTCGCCGAGCGCGCGAAACTCGTCCGGCTTGAGGCTTGCAAGAACCTCCGGGTACTGCCATTTCCCTGTTCCCGCGCCGCGCTCGCCGAGCTCGCGCACGATAGCGAGCATATCCGGCAATTCCATCGTTCCCTCGACGGCAGGATGACTCGCGAGGATCTGTTCAAGCAGCGTCGAGCCTGACCGCGGCAAGCCGACAATAAAGAGCGGATCGTCTGCCGAACTGCCGCAATCGGCACGGTCGGCAAAGAAGGCAGGCGTGAAAAGCGCCTTCGAGCGTTGCACCCCTGCCGTTAACTGCGCCGCATCGTAGGGAGTCGTTGCACGACGCAGGCGATTTCCCTCAGCGTAGTGCTCAAATGACCCCGGATAGTCGCCGGCGTCTTCAAGCGCCTTAGCGAGCGTAAACTCGACGTGCACCCGGTCGTCGTTGGATAGCTTGGGACGTTCTAGCTTTCGCCGCAATTCGTCAATTTCCTCGGCCGAGAATTTGAATGTCTTGAAGTCGGCGAGGCTCCACCACGCTTCGCCGCAGTCCGGATTGTGCTCGATGGCCTTTTGGTAGGCGGCGACGCTATCCGCCTGGCGGCCGGCTGTCCTGAGCGAATGGCCGTAACTCGTCCAAACGTCCGGCTGTTCCGGGCGCTCGTGCAGCAAGCTTGCATAGATTTCGATGGCACGGTCGTATTCGCCGACCCGATCGAGGAGCACAGCTTGCACCTTACGGTAATCCGGATTGCCGGGATCGGCTTCGAGCGCCCGCTCGATCGCCCGCAACGCGTCGCCTCGCCGCGTCTGCCTGTCCAGGACCAGTGCATAGTCGTGGTGGGCAGCAGCGTAGTTCGGCGCAAGTTCCAGGCAGCGCGCCAGCAGCTTGCCAGCATCGACATACTGTTCGAGGCGCAGGCCCGCGGTCGCAAGCATCTGCATCGCAAGAACGTCGGTCGGGTCCTCCTGCAGGTGCTGACGCAGCAAGGAGTTGACTTCGGTAAGCCGGTTCTCGCGCAGCGCGGCATCTGCCTTCCGCAGGCGAGGATCTCGGCTCGCCAGCTCGATACGCCGGGCACAAACTGCGTCCGCTTCGGCCTCTTCACCGGCCGCGCGTAGTTCGTCCGCGAGCGAACACCAGGCCCCAACCAAGGCTGGCTGCAATTCAACAGCTCGGCGCAACGCGGCAACTGCCTGGTCGCCATGCCCGGCAGCGCTGCATGCGCGGCCGAATTGGTAGTGCGCAGCAGCCCAGTCCGGCTGCGATCGGGTCAGTGGCTTGAGAGCCTCGATAGAACCGGCCGCATCCCCGGTGAAACGCCGCGCAACGCCGAGCCAGAACGTCGCGACGGGATGGCCCGGGGCGAGCGAGAGAATCCGCTCGGCCTGCTGTACGGCGAGCGCCGCGTCGGTGGTGAGGAGGCGCTCGACCTGCGCGAGTTCCTCTTCCATTTTCGCGACCGGGCTCGGGGAGTCACTCATTATGGTTGTCTTTTCCTCTGCGGTGTTGATGCGCCGCGGATAGCGACGCCGGTTCCGAACTGAGAGCTCGTACTTTTCGTGGAACAGCTGGAGACGCGTGCTATCGAGCATAAATGATATCTTATTGAGCATAAATGATATTTATCGATGTACCCCGGACAGGGGCGGGTCCAGCTCGCGGAACTTCTGCACCACTCCTCCATCAAACTCATTGACCAGTAGCGTTTCCGAGAGGGGGGCGCTGCACAAGCCTGTCTGCAGGGATCGCCATATCGCGAATTCTGTTGTAGGCTGAGTATAGTGGCAAAGATAATCCTTGAATAAGGTGCGGATGAAGTGGGGGGGGGGGGTCAACCATGAATCAATTTTTGCTTGTCTCAATTCTGTTCGCTCTAGCAGCTTGCGCAACACCCAGCCCGGAGCCGGATCGGTATGAAGCCATGCAAGTACCGGATTCAGCTGAAGCATCGGAAGTTATTCAAGGAAATGAATCGGCCGGTGACGACATGCTGGCACAAAATAAACAGGCGGATGACTACGGACGCACTGAATCCCTTGAATCACCGAATATAAGCGAGATTCCGGCTCCGAATATAAGCGAGATTCCGGCGAACATGATTCCCGGTAGACCCGTGCTCGAGCCAGCGATAGTCTGTGAACGAGTGGTTCCTACTGGCTCTGTCCTGCCGGTAAAAGTATGTCGCGATCGGTCAGAAATTGAGCGTAAACGAGAAGCTGACCAAGAAATATTCGACGACATTAAACGTAATACGGCTATTGGTGCCTCTCGCCTGTAGGCTGGTAACCACAGCGCCGTAGCCACTTTGGCCACCCATCCGTGAGGTAGCTCGATCTACTCGTATCGAAGCGCGTCAATGGGATTCAGGCGGGAGGCCTTGACGGCCGGCAGCATGCCAAACGCCACGCCAACGGCTGTGCAGAATACGAGTCCGATCACGGCCCACTGCACGGGCACGGCCGCTTCGAAGGAAGGTGACATCACGCCTTTAACCAAAGCATTTCCGAAACCGAAACCGAGTGCGACGCCGATGATGCCGCCGAGATTGCACAATACGATCGCTTCGAGCAGGAATTGTCGGAGGATGTCCCTCGGCTTGGCACCGATCGACTTGCGTATACCGATCTCCTTCGTGCGTTCTGTAACCGAGACCAGCATGATGTTCATGATGCCGATGCCGGCGACGACGAGGGCTATGGTTCCTATGACGAACGCACCGATCTTGACACCGCGGGTAATGCGGTTGAAATCCGCGATGGAGCTCTCGCTGTTGAAAATCGTGAAATTGTCTTCTTCGCCGTGCGGGACGCCGCGCATACGACGCAAAAATTGACGGGTCTCGAAGATCGCATCATCCACCAGTTCGGGCGTACGCGCATGCACAGTTACGTTGACCGAGCGCTCCCAACCGTCCGGCGTCGTCATACCGTAGATATTCACGAATGCCGTTACCGGCACCAGCAGGTAGTTGTCGTACTGCGACCCGAATGCGGATTTCTTTTCGTCGAAGACGCCTATTACTTCGAACAGACGACCGTCGATTCGCATTTCGCGTCCAATGGGGTCGAGAAATGGAAATAGTTCCTCGGCAATTGCGTGGCCGATGATGGCGACCTTGCGGCCCGCACGCACGTCGATTTGAGACAGGTTTCGCCCATAGGCGACGATATGCGTATTGTTCTGCGCGTACTCCGGCGTGCCGCCGCAAATCGTAGCTGTTTCTATCTCCTTGTTGCGGTACTCGACCTTTAAACCAAAGTGCCATAACTCCGAACCAACGATATCAACGCTTTGGACGTTTTCGCGAAGGGCATCCGCCTCCTCGAGGGTCACTGGCGGCCAGCGCATGGCTGTGCGGCGCTGCTCATCACTGGTAAATCCCGATGGCCACTTCTGGACCTGGAATGTCTGTGCACCGAGTACGCTCATTTCCTTTTCCATCGTTCCCTGGATGACGGAAATTGCCGTCATCACGGCAATGATCGAAGCGACCCCGAGCACGATGCCCGTCAACGTCAACGCGGACCGAAGTTTGTTACTCCTTATGGCCTGGAGTGACATTACGAAAATGTCCAGACGATTCATGTCTCGGTTCACTCGTAACGCAAGGCGTCGATCGGATCGAGCCGTGCGCCCTTCCATGCAGGGACAAAACCGGCGAATATTCCGACGATCATCGAGATGACGACTGCCGCGGCCATGATGCCCACCGAGATACGGGCGGGCATCATGCCAGACGCATTGATGGCGTACGTCACCAGCGTCGCTAGCCCGATCCCGATCAGCCCTCCGATGAGGCAGATGATCGCCGATTCGAGCAGGAACTGCATCAGGATCGAATGCCTGCGGGCGCCGATCGCTTTTCGAATGCCAATCTCGCGTGTTCGTTCCGTAACGGAGACGAACATGATGTTCATGACGCCGATACCGCCGACGAACAACGCAATGCTGGTCACGAGCAGACCGATGAGCAATACGACGCCGACAACACTGTTGAATGCGCCCATGAGGGAATCCAGCTTGTTGATCGAGAAATTACTTTCCTCCGCTGGACGGAGCTTGCGTATCCGGCGCATTTCCCCGATCACCTCGTACTCGAGGTCTTCCACGGCCTCGGCCTCGCCCGCAGGCGGCTTTACGGCAATATCCACTTCGCCGAAGTACCGGCCGCCGAACTGCTTCGTGAAGGCGGTAATCGGCACGAAGACCTGCCGATCGAAATCGGGCCCGCCGAACGTACTGCCGCCCTGTTTCTCAAGCACGCCGACGACGCGAAACTTCGACGGACCGATGAGCACATACTTATTGATAGCACTGGCTTGCCCAAAAAGTCCGTCGGCGACGGTGCTGCCGATGACGACGACGCTTTTCCTGTACTTGACATCGTAGGTGAGGAGGAACCGCCCGGTTTCCGGTAATCGATTGGTCACGATAGCCAATTTATCCGTGGTACCGATGATCGTGACGTCGTCCATGACGCTGGACCGGAACTTCATGTCCCGATTCTCGTTCATCGTGGGATTCACGATCGCACGTCCTTCAAAAGCCTCCCGCAGTGCCTCTGCCTCATCGATGCTGATATTTGGTCGATTGCGATACAGGAACCAGTCGCCCATGACGATCCACGGCATTCGCGACACGTATATGACATCGGCGCCGACGGCGGACGCGCCCTCCCGGAACGCCGTCTGCATGCCGTTGAACGCCGTCATTGTCGTCGTAACGGCCACGATGCCTATGACGATGCCGAGCGTTGTAAGGACGCCCCTTGCCTTGTTTGCCGCGATCGCAGACAGGGCGATGCGCAGAGATTCCTGGAAATCGAGGAATACACGCATCGTTGGATTCCTTCTTACCTTGACGTCTTTGCCATGGAGCGCGCTGGATTGTCCCGGCGGAGGTCACTTTCAATCCCGCCATCGCGCAGGAGGATGGTCCGGCTCGCGTGGGCGGCGATGCCGTCTTCGTGGGTAACCACGATGATTGTCTGGCCGCTGGCATGCAATTCGTCCAGCATCTGCATTATCTCGTCTCCGGTGCGGGAGTCCAAATTACCCGTCGGCTCGTCCGCCAGGATGATTGACGGATTGAACACCAGGGCACGCGCGATCGCTACGCGCTGCCGCTGGCCGCCGGATAGCTCATTGGGACGATGCGTCACGCGGTTCGCCAGACCTACGCGCTCGAGAACTTCCATGGCGCGCTGGCGACGCTCTGCCTTGCCTATACCGCCATATATCAGTGGCAACTCGACATTGTGCAGGACATCCGCGCGCGGAATGAGATTGAAAGTCTGGAAAATGAACCCGATGAGGCGATTGCGTATGTCCGCGAGTTCCGCCTCGCTCTTATTGGCCACCGATTCGCCCCCCAGCGAATAGAAGCCGCTCGTCGGCACATCCAGGCAGCCTATGATGTTCATCAGTGTCGACTTTCCGGAGCCGGAGGGGCCCATGATCGCGACGTATTCATTGTCGGCTATCGTCAGACTGACGCCGCACAGCGCATGCACCTCCTCGCTGCCCATAAGGTAGGTCTTGACGACGTCACGCAGGAAGAGGATCCCGTTGTCGAGGTCGGCATCCTGTGGCGCCGCCATTGCCATCAGCCTTCGTCCGGCCCGGCCAGCTTGTTATCGGTCGTGACTTCCGCGCCGTTGACAAGGTCGGTGGAAATCGCACGATAACTGCCGGTTACGACCGTCTCGTTGACATCGATTCCCGACGTGATTTCGATCGTGTCGTCGCTCTGGATGCCGGTTTCGACCTGTCGGGCGACAGCCTTGCCTTCGTCGATGCAAAAGACGATCTCGACGAACCCGTCCGCGTCCGGCGTGAAGCGTTTGCCGGCGTCCTCGACGGACTCCCCTGCCATCGCCAGCTGGTCGACGGTACGCACGGCGACGCTCTGGATCGGCACGCCGACCACATTCTCTCTGGTCTCGGTCGAAATTTCCGCGCTCGCGGTCATACCTGGACGCAGTCGATCGATGTCGCTGGTGATGGCGATCTTTACCTCAAACTCGGTCTTCTGGTTCTGCGGTTGCGTTCCGGGCTCAGCCATTGTGGCTGTGTTGGCAATTTCGTACACGGTGCCCGTGAGCTTCTCGTCGAACAACGCGTCGACCTCGATCTCCGCCGCCTGCCCGACCTTGACGTTCACGATGTCGTTTTCGTCGACATTGACCTGCGCCTCCATAGCGTTCAGGTCGGCTACCACCATAATCACGTCTTCCTGAAACTGCGAGCCAATGGCGATTTCCCCAACCTCCTTGTTCAGATCGCTGATCGTCCCGGACATTGGTGCGAACATCCGCGTTTTCGACAGGTCGTCGAGCGTCTGCTTCAGGCTTGCCCGAGCCTGGCTGATCCCGTCGACGGCGGCTTCATGGCGTGCGGTCTCGACGAGGTAGGCGGCATTGGTGGAATCGAGGTTGGATTGCGATTCCAGATTCCGGGAAACGAGATCGCGGGCCCTTTCGTAGTCCTTCCTGGCCTTGTTCATGTTCTCCGACACGAGCTTCGCATTGGCTTGGGCGGAGCGGACGTTGGCTTCGGCCAGTTCGACAGCCGCAGCGTAACGCTCGCTGTCGAGCTCAACCAAAAGCGCGCCTTTTTCGACCCATTCACCTTCCTGCACATGCAGCGCAATGATCTTGGCACTGACGTCGGCGCTTATCTTGACCTGGGTTTTGGGCTGGATGCGCCCCGTGGCGTCGACCGTCTCGACGATCGTCTCGAGATTGACCTTCGCGGTTTCCACTGCGGTCAGGTCCTCGCCGCCATTTCCAACGATGACGGCACCGGCGGCGACTGCCGCGACGAGCACGGCTGCGGCCAACCAGAGTTTTTTCCCCTTCATGCTGTCCCCTATACGACTGTGACGTACCCCGCGCACCGAATCCCGCAACGGAGCGTTTCTGTGCCGCTAGCAGCAATTCCCGCGTCCCGCCGGCCTGTCTGCGCAGACCGTACGATGACACGAGCGAAGTCGATACGTACTCCGATTTAGACGCCCGGAATTTGCGATGGTTCGCTCCGGTCAGAAGCCTCTTCGCCGCAGCCTCGCGCCGGAGTTACAATTCATAGATGCGCCGGCCGGGAAAATCGTTCAGTTATTCGGCGGCTGGCCGCAAGCGGACAGCTAATTTCCAATTCGGTCAATATTCAGTCCGGCCCGCCCGTACCCTTTCGCGATAAACCAAAAATTCCAATCGGAACAGAGGACTCACATGCTCAAGGAATTCAAGGAATTCGCCGTGCGCGGCAACGTCATTGACATGGCGGTCGGCATCATCATCGGCGCCGCGTTCTCGTCGATCGTCAAATCCCTGGTGGACGACATCATCATGCCGCCGATCGGCATGGCTATTGGCGGCATCGACTTCAGCGACCTGTTCGTCAACCTGTCCGAAGTCAAGTACGAGAGTCTTGTCGATGCGAAAACCGCCGGTGCGGCGACGATCAACTATGGCGTTTTCATCAACAACATTATCAGTTTCATGATCGTCGCCTTCGCCGTCTTCCTGCTGGTCAAAGGGATCAACACCCTGAAACGAAAGCAGGAAGAGGCGCCTGCGGAAGTACCGCCGCCTGCCGAGGAGGTCCTCCTGCTCCGTGAGATCCGCGACGCGCTGAAAACGCGATAGGACGACAGCGACCGGCGGGCCGTCAGATGGGCAGGATCGTCGTGTGCTTGACATCCGACATCACGATGCTCGAGTTGATCTCCTGGATGCCGGGGAGCTGCGAAAGCTTGTCAAAGAAAAAGCGCTCGTAGGCCTTGATGTCCGCGGTCACGACCCTGAGCAGGAAATCGACGTTGCCGAGTAACACGTAGCAGTCGAGGACTTCCGGAAACTCGGCCACAGCGTCGGCAAACGCGGCCAGTTTGCTGCGCCCGTGCGACGTCAGCTTTACGTGCGCGAACACCATCGTGTTCAGACCCACTTTTTCGCGGTCCAGCCTGACCGGCTGGTCCTGGATGATACCGTCGTCGCGCATCCGCTGGATGCGACGCCAGCAGGCCGACTGAGACAGGCCGATTCGTTCGCCGACGGCCGTCGCATTGATTCCGGGCTTCACCTGCAGCCAGTGAAGTATGCGACGATCTATTTGATCGATCGCTGGTTTCTGCATGTTTTATGCTTGTTAAGACATTTCAATGCATAGCTTATGTGAAGCTTGCGGGCTTGGCAAAACAAATCGCAAGCACTTTGGCGGGCGCCGGGAGTATATTGTGCGCGGGTTGGCAGCGCCGCCGGGGGCCAGATGAGCGTTTTCGATCATCCCGAGTTTGACCATCACGAAACGATCCACTTCTTCGACGACGCCGGGAGCGGTCTGCGGGCAATTATCGCCGTGCATTCCACGGCGCTCGGGCCTGGCGCCGGCGGTTGCCGCCGCTGGACCTACGCGTCCGACCGCGATGCCATTACCGATGTGCTGCGCCTGTCCCGCGGCATGACCTACAAGAATGCCGTTGCCGGGTTGCCTTTCGGCGGCGGTAAGGCCGTCATCCTCGCCGCGCATGCCGCACCGAAATCGGAGTCGCTGTTTCGTGCCTTTGGCCGGGCGGTGGACACGCTCGGTGGCCGCTATGTCACCGCCGAGGACGTCGGTATCAACATCGATGACATGCGCGTCGTGCGTGAGGAAACGCCCTATGTTTCAGGCTTGCCGCAGTCCGAGGCCAGCGCGGGCGGCGATCCGTCACCCTGGACCGCGTACGGCGTCTTCCTCGGCATAAAGGCCGCTTCGCTTGTGCGGCTCGGTGATGACAACCTCCGGGCCGTGAAGGTCGCGGTGCAGGGCGTCGGAAGCGTTGGCCTGCACCTGTGCCGCCTGCTCGTCGAAGCCGGCAGCCAGGTCGTCGTGGCCGACGTCAACCGCGACAATCTGAAGCAAGCGATGGCCATTGACGGCATCAGGAAAGTGTCGCCCCGGGAAATCCTTTTCGCGGATGTCGATATACTGGCCCCCTGCGCTCTCGGCAACATTCTCAATTCGGAATCCATTCCGCGCATCAGGGCCAAAGTCATTGCCGGCGCCGCGAATAACCAGTTGTCGACGGAGCGCGACGGCGAGCGCCTGGCCGAACGCGGCGTCCTTTATGCCCCGGACTACGTGATCAACGCCGGCGGGATCATCAGCGTTGCCCGCGAGTTTCTCGGGCAAAGTTCGGAGGACGAGGTGCGCCGCGAAGTGGATCGTATTCCGGAGCGGCTGGGAGAGATCTTTCGCGAAGCCGCATCTTCCGGACGGCCGACAAATCGCATCGCCGATGAACTCGCCCGCCGTATCGTCGCCGATGCCGCCAACGCGGCATCCTGAAGAACAGAGATTGAAGAGGACAGTATGGCAAAGACTTCCCGATTGCATATTCCCCGGCCAACGGCGAGGCCCGGCGAGGAGCCCGATTTCAGTTACCTCGACCTGAGCCCGGCGGGATCGGCCGACAAGCCCTCGGTCGGTGCACGTGTCCGCGACATCGAGTACTTGAGCTCGGGACTTGTGCGCGTACTCGATGACGACCATCACGCGGTAGGCCCGTGGAACCCGGACCTCGACCCACAGAAACTGCAGGTCGCACTGCGCTGGATGGTGCTGAATCGCGTGTTTGACGAACGTATGTGGCAGATCCAGCGACAGGGCCGCATCTCTTTTTACATCCAGTCACTCGGCGAGGAAGCGGTGTCGATCGCCGCCGGCATGGCGCTGCGGCACGGTGACATGTGCTTTCCCTCCTACCGTAACCAGGGGCTCTACCTGTACCGTGGAGTGAAGCTCGTCGATATGATGTGCCAGTGCCTCTCGAATACACGGGACATGTGCAAGGGGCGCCAGCTGCCCATCATGTATCACTCAAGGAAGGGCAACGTCTTTTCGATCTCTGGCAATCTCGCCACGCAATACCCGCATGCCGTCGGTTGGGCGATGGCATCCGCAATCAAGGGCGAAGATCACGTCGCCGCATCCTGGCTCGGCGACGGTAGCACCGCCGAGGCCGACTTCCACCACGCACTGACCTTTGCCGCGGTGTACCAGGCGCCGGTCATCCTCAACGTCGTCAACAATCAGTGGGCTATCTCGTCGTTCCAGGGCACGGCCGGTGGCGAGCGCCGTTCCTTTGCCGGTCGCGGTCTCGGCGTCGGTATTCCGGGTATCCGCGTCGACGGGAACGACCTTCTCGCAATCTATTCCGTAACCGTCTGGGCCGCGGATCGTGCCCGACGCGGCGGCGGCCCGACCCTGATCGAACTCGTCACCTATCGCGGCGGGGCGCATTCGACCAGCGACGATCCGTCCAAGTACCGGCCAAAAGACGAATGGAAGTCCTTCCCGCTGGGCGATCCCATCCAGCGCCTGAAACAGCACCTGATCACCGAAGGGCACTGGAGCGAGGCCAAACACGAGAAGCTGGCCGAGGAACTCAAAGCAGAAGTTCTCGCCGCGTGGAAGGAAGCCCAGGCTTACGGCACGATGACCGAGGGTCCGTTCCTCGACCCGTCAACGATGTTCGACGATGTCTATGCCGACCCGCCGGAACGCCTCGAGCTCCAGAGGGAACGCATGCTCAAGATCGAACGCAACGGGGGTGAACCCTGATGGCAAAACACATTTGGGCAGTCGACCGCAAGCATAACGGAGTCCGTCACTGATGCCTCAGATGAACATGATTGAGGCGATCCGTTCGGCCATGGACGTCATGATGGATCGTGACCCGAACGTCGTCATTCTCGGCGAGGACGTCGGGTACTTCGGCGGCGTCTTTCGCTGCACGGATGGCCTGCAGCGCAAATACGGCGAGCATCGCGTCATCGATGCCCCCATCGCCGAGGGCGGCATCATCGGGACCGCGATCGGCATGGGCGTCAACGGTTTGCGCCCGATCGCGGAAATCCAGTTCGCCGACTACATTTATCCCGGATTCGACCAGATCGTCTCCGAGCTCGCGCGCTTGCGCTATCGCTCCTGCGGTGATTTCTTTTCGCCGGTCACTATCCGTACGCCCTGCGGCGGAGGCATCCGCGGCGGACAGACACATTCACAATCGCCGGAAGGCATTTTCACCCACGTGAGCGGCATCAAGACCGTGATGCCGTCGAATCCGTACGACGCAAAGGGCCTGCTCATCGCCTCGATCGAATCGGACGACCCGGTGATCTTCTTCGAGCCGAAGCGCATCTACAACGGCCCGTTCGACGGCGATCCCGACAAGCCCGCTGTTTCCTGGGCGGCCCATCCGAAAGGTGAGGTACCGGACGGTTATTACACTGTGCCGATCGGCGTCGGCGAGATCGTCCGAACGGGCAGCGAATTGACCATTGTGACCTACGGCACCCTCGTCCACGTCGCCGTGGCCGCTGCGGAAGCAACGGGTGTCAACGCGGAGGTCATTGATCTCAAGTCGCTGTCGCCTGTCGACCTGCCGATGATGACCGACTCGGTGAAGAAAACCGGTCGCTGCCTTATCGCGCACGAGGCGACCCGCTTCGGCGGCTTCGGCGCCGAACTCGCCGCGATCGTGCAAAAAGAATGTTTCTACCATCTCGAGGCGCCGATCGGCCGTGTTGCCGGCTGGGATACACCGTATCCCCATGCCTTCGAGTGGCAGTATTTCCCGGGCAAGAAGCGGCTTGCAGCAGGCATCCGCAAGGTCATGGAGACGGCCGCATGACAGAATATGTTTTCAAGTTGCCGGACCTCGGAGAGGGAACCGTCGAATCTGAAATCGGCGAGTGGTTCATAAAGGTCGGTGACGACGTCGAGGAAGAAACCGTTGTCGGCACCATGATGACTGACAAGGCTGCCGTGGAAGTGTCATCGCCGGTGAGCGGCAAGGTCATCCGGCTCGCGGGGGAACCGGGCGACATCGTCGCCGTCGGCGCGGCGCTCGTCGTCTTCGAGACCGGCGCGAAAAGTGTCGCCGAATCTTCCACCAGGGCGCCGGCCCCGCGGGAGCAGACGAACGATGCCCCGGCCGGGCCACAGGCGGCGCCGACAAGCGGAAGTAAAGAACGCGACGCCGGGCGGGTGATCACCTCGCCGGCGATCCGCCGCCGCGCGAAGGAACACGGTATCGACCTGAACGACGTCGAGGGCAGCGGGCCGGCCGGGCGGATACTGCGCCAGGACTTCGACGCGTTCCTCGGCGACTCCGCACGCCCGGAACTCCCGGAACAGCAGCCGCAACGGGCAACGGGCAAAAAGGAGATCAAGGTCATCGGTCTCAGGCGGGTGATCGCCGAGCGGATGTCTGCGGCGAAACGGGAAATCCCGCATTTTTCCTACGTCGAGGAGGTGGACATCACGGAGCTCGAGGCCCTTCGCAAGCACCTCAACGACAAAAAGCCCGGGCTGCGACTCACCCTGTTGCCCTTCCTCGGCCTCGCGCTCGTTCGTGCTCTCCGCCGGTTTCCCCAGTGCAACGCGACCTACGACAAGGAGCGTAACGTCATCGTGCAGCACGAGGCCGTGCACCTCGGTGTAGCGGCACAGACACCCGATGGGCTGAAGGTACCCGTCGTCCGGCACGCCGAGTCACGCAGCCTCGAAGACCTGGCCGCCGAAATGCGGCGTGTGGCCGAAGCGGCGCGCGACAACACCGCGAAAAGGGATGACCTCGGCGGTTCGACGATTACGATCACAAGTCTCGGAAAGCTCGGCGGCATCGTTTCGACGCCCGTCATCAACTTGCCCGAAGTCGGGATCATCGGTGTCAATCGGGCGGTCGAACGGCCGATGGTGTTCAATGGCCAGATCGCTGTGCGCCTGATGATGAACCTCTCGACGTCCTTCGATCACCGTTTCGTCGATGGCTACGATGCCGCCGCAATGGTGCAGGAAATCCGGGAAATGCTGGAGCATCCCGCCACGATTTTTGTCTGATGATCACGCGGCGTTAGCCGCGCCCGGTCAATCTGTCAGTTACTCAGGCCGCCAGGGAATGCACTCCCTCGTCATACTCGAACGCGATCGTGACCGCATCCGAATGCCAGCGAAGCAGCGACAGCGAACCGTCCACCGCCTCGGCCAGCGCCGTTCCGTGCTCGACCCAGTCGCCGTCGTTGGCGTACAGGCAGCCATCGATGCGACGGAGGTTCGGCCGGTGTATGTGCCCGCAAACGATGCCGTCGAAGCCACGGTTCCTCGCATACTGGGCAGCGACACTTTCAAAACTCCGGATGTATTGCTGGGCCCCTTTCAGTCGCTGCTTGATGCCTGACCGGATGGACAGGTAGTCGCGGCCAAGGATACGGCGCCATTTATTCAGCAATACGTCGGCGTCGGCGAGATACGCGTAGGCGGCGGCCCCGAACTTCTCCAGGCTGGTTCCCCTGCGAACCTGGCTGTCCAGCAGGTCACCGTGCATCACCAGCAGCTTCTCCCCGTTCGGGCGCTCATGCACGGCTTCCGTTTTCACCGGAATGCCGCACAAGGTATGGCCGGCCAGCTTGCGAAACTCGTGATCGTGATTACCGGGAATGAACACCACTTCCGTGCCCCGCGCAGCGAGGCGCACGAATTCGGCAATGACGCGCAGGTGCGATTCGGGAAAACGCGGACGCACTTTCATGCGCTGCAGGTCGATGATGTCACCGACGAGATAAATCCGGTCCGCCTGAACCGTGTCAATGAAGTCCAGCAATTCGTCCGCGCGGCAGGACAAGGTGCCCAGGTGAATATCGGAAAGCCAGAGCGAACGGTATTTTAGCGCCACTCGTTGAGCCTCGTTCTGCGAAGCCAATGCAAGTAGCTGAGTACGTTAGGGGAGCTTTCTTACAGCCCGCTTATCGTTTGGTGACAGTTTTGTATCAGTGCTGTCTGCCGGGACGCTACTGAATCTTGCGCCACGCCTGCCGATACGTTACGACAGGCTCGGTTCTCACAGGGCCATCAGGTTGGCGCTGCCTTGCCTTCCTGGCGCTTTTCGCCGAGCCAGCCGCCGAGAAGTCCTGCAAGAAACGGCACCAGGCCACCCACCAGCAAGCTGCCGAGCGAAAAACTGCCCGAGAGCAGCAAAGCACCGGCAACGGCTATCGCCGCGGCGATACCCGGCTCGAAGATCGTACGACCTGCCGATTTAAGACCGACAATATAGCCACCGACCGCGAAGGCGAGGAAGTTCAGCAGGGCTGCGATCGCCATCTGCGTGGAGCTCAGCGTAATGTCCGCCGGATCCGTGACCCCCGCGAGCTCTGCGCCCATGACGACGGCCAGGATGGCGCCGGCGACGAAGCTCAGCGCGAGCATGATGAGGAGGCCGATACCGATCCACTTCCAGTCGAGGTTCATTGGGGTACTCCTGCTCTTTGGGCATACAGTCTACTGCAAATCCCGGTCAGCGCGCCCGGTTGGCGGCGGCCCGGGCTCTGACTGCTGCGGCCAGCGAGGGCGGCGGAAGGGCGTTAGAATGTGCGAGAATGGCGCCACTTCGGGCGCTGCAGCCCAACGTGGCCCGGGTGGATCAAGGCACCAGCCGTCGAGGACTTTCATGCCCCGGATCGCGATCCATTCCGCCGAACGCCCAGTCGACCCGACGCCCGATTCTGCCGGGACGCTCCGGCAGCTCCGCTACGCGTTCGACGGCGGGAGAACGCAGTCGCTCGCATGGCGCAGCGCGCAACTTTCCGCTCTCGAAACGATGCTTTCCGATTGCGAGAAGGAGATCCTCGCGGCGCTGGCCAGCGATCTCGGGAAACCGGCACAGGAAGCCTGGATGACGGAGGTCTCCACGGTCGCTGCCGAAGCCGCCTGGTGCCGCCGGCACCTGCGGCGATGGACGCGTTCGCAGCGGGTGCATACACCGCTCGTCGCGCAGCCCGGGCACAGCTGGCTGCAACCGGAACCCCTCGGCGTGGTGCTGATCATCGGCGCGTGGAATTACCCCATCCAGCTGACGCTCGCCGGCATGGCGGCGGCCATCGCTGCGGGCAACTGCGTCGTCCTCAAACCCTCGGAGCTCGCACCCGCTACGTCAGCGCTACTCGCGCGGCGCCTGCCCGAGTTTCTCGACCGCGATTGCGTCCGGGTCATCGAGGGCGGCGCAGAGGAAACCGGCGCCCTGCTCGAGAACGCCTTCGACCACATCCTTTACACCGGCAGCGGCCGTGTCGGCCGCATCGTGATGGCAGCGGCCGCAAAACACCTCACACCGGTGACCCTGGAGCTCGGCGGGAAAAGTCCCTGCGTCGTATTGCACGACGCAAACCTCGAGTGTGCGGCGCGGCGTATTGCGTGGGGCAAGTTCACGAACGCGGGCCAGACGTGCATAGCTCCCGACTATATCCTCACCGACGCGGAGACAGAATCGCGCCTCGTACCACGGCTCATCGACGCGATACGGGAAATGTATGGCGATGACCCGGCCCGGTCGACGTCCTACGGACGCATGGTCAACGGCCGGCATTTCGAGCGGGTAAAGAACCTGCTCGGCTCCGGCACACTGGTCATCGGCGGCCAGACGGACGCCGCGGATCGCTACATCGCACCGACGATACTCACGAACGTGCTGCCCGACAGCGCGGCAATGCGCGAGGAAATTTTCGGTCCCATCCTGCCGATACTGCGTATCCGCAATGTGCAGGAGGCGATTCGTTTCATCCGCGAGCGCGAGAAACCGCTGGCTGCATACCTGTTCGCGGACGATCATCTCTCGGAGCAGCAATTTCTCGATGGTGTCAGCGCAGGCAGCGTGTGCATAAACGACACGATGATGTTCATGGCCGTGCACGAACTGCCCTTTGGCGGCGTCGGCCAGAGCGGTATGGGCGCGTACTCCGGGGAGCGCGGGTTTCGCACCTTCAGTCACATGAAGGCCGTGATGAAGCGAGGCTGGTGGCCCGACATCTCCCTTCGCTACGCACCGTACACGGAGTCCAAGTGGCGGTGGCTGCGGCGGCTGCGCTAGATCGCCGTGCTCCCGGCGGATGACCTGCGACGACGCGGAGAAAACAGCATGAATCGCGAACGGTATTCCTCGGGAACGGCATGGGAGCCGGTCGTCGGCTACTCGCGGGCTATCCGTGTCGGTGACCGGGTTCTCGTGTCGGGTACGACGGCGACGCTGGCGGACGGATCGATCGACGGCCCCGGCGATCCGGCCCGGCAGACGCGTCGTTGTCTCGCGAACATCGAAACGGCCCTGGTCGCACTGGGTTCGAGCCTGTCCGAGGTCGTCAGGACCCGAATCTACGTTACGGACATCGCCGCCTGGGAGATTGTGGGGCGGGTGCACGGCGAGGCGTTCGTCGGGATCCGCCCGGTAACGTCGATGGTCGAGGTGAGCCGGCTGATCGGCGACGACATCCTCGTGGAGATCGAAGCGGAAGCAGTCGCCGGCAGCTGACGGATCCCGTCCTCCGGCGATTGCCTCGACCCGGAGGCAGCTCGCGGCCGGATCGCTTATGCTCCACGGCCATGAACCGCTTGCCAGAAGCGTTCCGGCGCGTGCTGCCCGGACTGCTCGTATCCGCCCTCATCGCCCTCGCCGTGCGTTTCATCAGCGATCACCTGGGCGGGCCGGTCATGTTGTATGCCTTGCTCGTGGGCATGGCCTTTCACTTCCTCGCGGACGATGAGCGCTTCCTGCCGGGACTGCGCGTCGCCAGCCGTCATGTATTGAGGCTCGGCGTGGCGCTGCTCGGCCTGCGCATTACCACCGCGGATGTCGCCGGGCTTGGCTGGCCCGTCATCGGACTGGTCCTAACCGGCGTTGCAGTGACCATCCTCGGTGGCTGGGGCATCGGCAAGGCCTGTGGTTTGCGGAACTCGCATGCCGTCCTGTCGGCCGGGGCGGTTGCGATCTGCGGTGCATCGGCGGCACTCGCCATCGCGTCGGTGCTGCCGAAGCATGAGCATCACGAACGCAATACGATCCTGACCGTGGCGACGGTTACTGCATTCAGTACGGTCGTGATGGTGATCTACCCGGTATTCGTGTCCTGGATGGGCTACGACCACACAACGGCCGGCATCTTCCTGGGGGCGACGATCCACGACGTCGCACAGGTGGTTGGCGCCGGCTATATCGTGTCCGTCGAAACAGGGGACACGTCTACGCTGATCAAGCTCGTTCGCGTCGCCTGTCTCGTGCCCGTCGTCATCGCGATCTCTCTGGTGGTGCGCGGCAGCCAGTCGTCGACGTACCGGGCAGAGCCGCTCGTGCCATGGTTTTTGATCGTCTTCGTTGCTCTTGTGCTGGCGAACAGTGCGGGCTGGATACCCGGCGAGGCGCGCGCGTTCCTGGTGCCGGCTTCGAACTGGTGCCTGCTCATGGCCGTGGCCGCGCTCGGCGTGCGAACGACACTGGAGTCCCTCGTCCGGGTCGGACCGGCACCCGTCATGGCCATGTTGTTGCAGACCTTGCTGCTGGCCCTCCTGATCTGCGCAGGGCTGGTCGCGATTGAAGCGTGGCTCGCGCCCGGCTGAGGTGTCCGCCCAGCTTGCCGCCGTGTCAGATCCGCGGGCCGCGGACCGAGCGCAGCCGGCGGAAGCGGACATTCCAAAGCCAGCGCAGGCCATGAGCGCGAATCTTCATCCCGATCCGCCGGATGGCGATTGCCAGGGGCTTGCGACGCTTTATTCGACCGGGAATCGTGGAATCCAGACTCAAGACAGAGGGCTCGATCGAGTAAGGCAACAACGCAAACAAGGGCAGGTGGTGTTCCCAATACCGTTTGACGAAGACGTCCACCGGCGCATCGACCACTTCTGATGCCGCGACAAAAAGCCGTGCGACCGATGGCGAGATGCAATAGCCCATCAGCCCGTGTGGCGGGTAGGTGAAGCGCGCGAGGGTGAATTTCGCGCCGCCGGCAACCGGCGTCTTCCGCGCCCTGAGGTCTGTCTGCAGCCGAAGAAAGCCGCTCTCGTCGACGAGCAGCAGCGCAGTGCGCAACGCATCCGGAAAGTTCGGGCGCAGCGTGAAATCGTCTTCAAGTATGACGATCGGCTCACCCATATCCGCGCATTGCCGCCACAGTCGCCGGTGGCTCGCGTAACAGGCAATCTCGGCAGGGACGGGCACGCGTCCGGTGTTGACCAGGAATGCTTCCTCATCGATCGACCGGAACTCGCCACCGGTCGATACGTCCGGCGGCGTCACCGCGTCGAAAAAGCTGAACGGCACTCCCGCTGCCTGCAACTGGCTCTGCGCGCGTTCCCTGCGTGCGGTTGCACTGCGCAGGCTGATGACGAACACCGGCGGCATTTTGGCCGGACTATGCAACGGCAATCCTCCCACTATCCCTGGCGTCAGATGGCCGGGCGCCCGGAATCCTTCGCACACCGCTATCGGGCGGGGTCGATCATACGGCAGGCCGTGGTCGGGGTGCACTCAGCACGACTTTCCGCAGCAGCCCGGCAAGCTGGGCCCGTTCCTCGTCCGACAAGGCGGCGAGGCTGTTCTGGGCGGCTTCCAGGCGGTGCTGGATCGCACGATTGATCTCGCGGATGCCTTTTCGCGTCAGCGAGACATTGACGCCCCGCCGGTCGTCAGCATCCTGAGCACGCCGCACCAGTCCCCGTTCCTCGAGCCGGTCGATCCGGTTGGTCATGGCGCCGCTGGAGAGATCGGTCTGGCGTGCCAGGCGGGTTGCGGAGAGCCTGAACGGCTTGCCCTGGCGGCGAAGGGCTGACAACACGTCGTATTCCCACAGTTCGAGATCCAGGGGTTCGAGCGCTCGCGTGGCGTCCCGCAGGAAGCTCCGGTAGAGCCCCATGATGCGAATCACGACGCCCAGTGCGGCGGTGTCGAGTTCCGGGCGTTCTGCGGACCATTGGTCCAGGATGTCGTCGAAAGCGTCTTTCGTCATAGTGTGTGACCGTGTAATTACTTTTATATTAAAATACTTGACATGGAAGAAAAACCGCAGATACTACACGAAAAGGCCACGATTACACCCCTCCCGGTTTCGATAGAAATGGTCGCAGTCCTTATGGAGCAGCCGCACTTTGAGGTGCCGGCTCGTATGCGCGACGAGAGGTCGCCTGCCGACGGCCACGAGGCTCGCCTCCTCCTGGCGGACCGGATTGCAGGACTTCCCTATATCCGCACCGTCGACAACGAGCCAGAGGCCCTGCCGTCGAGCGTCACGGTATACCTGAGCAATGAGCAGGGACCCGCTCGCAAGCGAACGCCGCCTGTGACGCTTTGCGTGATCCGCCGGGACGGCCTGACGATCCATGGGCTCGGTCCGGAGGATCGACGGCACCTGCTGGCGCGCGGATGGGGCACGGTGAATCGCGATCGATTGCAGCTGTTCTTGCCGCGCGACGAGCAGGAAGTCGACGTTTGCTGGACGATCCTGCAGTACGCACACTTCGCCCTTCTGAACCCGTCGGCCAGTTCGCCTGGAGTACGTCATGCAGCTTACGGGAGCCTTCCGAAATTTTCACGCACGACCCTTCAGTAACAGGAGTTTTTAATCATGCGACCCCTATTCGATGACTTCGATGAGTTTGCCTTCGGTGACAGCAAAGCTGTCAGCCGCATTCTCCGCGAACAACGCAGGGAGGAGCGCCGGTACGCAAGTCGGAAACCCTACAGTCCGGGAGACGAGGATTATCTCGACGATATGGACGGAGACGACGACTACGAAGACTACACCGAGTACAACGAGGACGAGTTCGACGAACATTCCGGACTGGACACCGATCACTGACGGTCTTTCACCCGACTGTCCGAACGAAGGGGCGCAGATCGCGCCCCTTTTTTTGTCACCCCTTGCCGCGCGTCCGGGTCCGTCCGCTGCGTGCGTTCTTCTCGATGAACTCGATGATGATGCCCGCGATGTCCTTGCCGGTCGCGGCTTCGATTCCCTCGAGACCCGGGCTCGAGTTGACTTCCATAACGACGGGGCCGCGCTTCGAGCGCAGCAGGTCGACGCCGGCAACATTGAGCCCCATCACCCTGGCTGAGCGTACCGCCGTCGCGCGCTCTTCCGGCGAGATCTTGACCAGGCTTGCGGTCCCACCGCGATGCAGATTGGAGCGGAATTCTCCGTCCTTGCCCTTGCGCATCATCGACGCGACAACTTTCTCGCCAACCACGAAACAGCGGATGTCCGCGCCCTCGGCCTCCTTGACGAACTCCTGCACGATGAAGTTCGCCCCGAGGCCCCGAAACGCCTCGATAACACTTTCAGCAGCCTTGCGGGTTTCCGCGAGGACGACCCCCACCCCCTGGGTGCCCTCGAGCAGCTTGATCACGACCGGGGCGCCCCCCACGGTAGCCAGCAGGTCCTCGGTGTCGTCCGGGGAATTGGCGAAACCCGTGCGTGGCAAGCCAATGCCTTTGCGCGAGAGCAGCTGGCTCGCCCGCAACTTGTCCCGAGAGCGCGTAATAGCCACGGATTCGTTGACCGAGTAAACGCCCATCATTTCGAACTGGCGAACAACGGCGGTCCCGTAGAACGAGACCGACGCCCCGATGCGCGGAATGATTGCGTCGGGGCGCGGCAACACCGCACCCTTGTAGTGTATCTCCGGATTGTTGCTCGCGATATCCATGTAGCAACGCTTGTGATTGATGACCCGCATCTCGTGGCCCCGCTTGTCGCCGGCTTCGATCAAACGGCGTGTCGAATAAAGATTGCCATTGGTCGACAGGACAGTGATCTTCATAGAGTGGTCTCCGGAATTCCGGGATGGCTGCGAGGCGGAGCGGCGGGCTATCAGCCACCGAGGGTAGCTGTGAAGCTTTCCACGCGGGTCTCGGCTTTTGCCACGCTCTTGAATGCTGCGATGTTGAACAGCGCATCCCCTTCATGGGCAAGAGGAAGGTTGCTGCGGCCTATCACGATACCATCGATTGCGGCCCGGATGGTCTCTTCCTCGCCGCCCAGGGGATCGCCCACCACAGCCAGTCGCTGTCCTTTCACGACGCGGGTGCCCAGCGCCACTTTCTTGCTCACTATGCCGCTCATCGGCGCACGCATCCAGCTGGTCGATTCGGCTACGACGGGCCGGTTTTCATCCGCCGATTTCGCCGGCGGCAGCATGCCGATATGCCGCATGACCTTCAGCACGCCCTGGAGACCCGCGCGGATACTCAGTTCGTCGAACCTGAGTGCCTCTCCGGCCTCGTAGACGAGCAGGGGAAAGCCCCGCCCGGCCGCATAGGATCGCAGCGATCCCTCGCGCATGGTCGAATGCAGGATGACCGGTGCGCCGAAGGCTCGCGCCATGGCGAAGGTCGCCTCGTCGTCGATATTGGCCCGGACCTGGGCTAGGTTTGCCCGATTGATCGCCCCGGTGTGCAGGTCTATGCCGAAATCCGCCTTGTCCACGACTTCGCTGACAAAGATATGCGCCATCCGCGACGCGATCGAACCTTTTGCACTGCCGGGAAAGGAGCGATTCAGGTCGCGCCGGTCCGGCAGGTAGCGCGACAGTTCCAGGAAGCCGTGCACGTTCACGACCGGCACCGCGAGCAATGTGCCGCGGATCGATTCCAGCTTCCGGCGCTGCAGCAGGCGGCGGATGATTTCGACCCCATTGAGCTCATCACCATGAATGGCCGCGGAGACGAACAACACGGGCCCCGGCCGCCGGCCGCACACGACATGGACCGGCAT
The DNA here is from genome assembly GCA_041743865.1 of Woeseiaceae bacterium. GTDB lineage: Bacteria > Pseudomonadota > Gammaproteobacteria > Steroidobacterales > Woeseiaceae > UBA1847. Next base: position 2,826 of record JBGTLY010000192.1, on the reverse strand, counting down.
AGGCAGCGAGGCCCCCGTATAGAGGTCAGCCATCGGCAGGCTGATCGACGCCCTCTCGCCCGGCCTGACCTCGACGTCGCCCACCTTTATCGGACGATTATTGCTCATCGGCGTCCCCTTCCGGAGCCCGAGCGGGCTTTGCCGCCGAGCAGATAGGAACGCCCGGGATCGACCTGTGCCCAGCCTTTCAGCGCCGTGCGGCCCAGCAACATCCGGAAGAGCATCGTATCCCGTGACGTCAGCGTCATTTCGATTCGACGCTCGTGGCCGCCTGTTACCAACAGTGTCTCGATGACGTAGCGTCGTTCGCGATGGCCGCCGGAGTCGCTGACCATGCGCTCGTCGATGACATCGGCAACGCACTCGATGACCGTGGCATCATCGTGCTGGTTGGGGTGCATCCGGAACTCCAGCCGCTGGCGGCCGCCTTCCATGAACGGTCGAAGTTCGAACGCATGAAGCGCCGATGTTCGTGCCCCGGTATCGACTTTTGCCTTGATCCGGGTGAGGCCGAGTTCCGGGAGACCCACCCACTCACGCCATCCCAGTACGTGTTTTTCTTGCCCTGCCATCCGTTGATAGTCTGCCACTTGGTTCCGTGCCGCGTCCCGGGGATTATGCCTTGGTTTCAGACCAATGATGGCAATACCAGGCTCGCGAGGCTCAGCAGGAGGAAAAATCCGCACATGTCCGTCGCCGTTGTGAGCAGCGGACCGGAGGCCACGGCCGGGTCCAGCCTGAAGCGCTTGAGGAGCAGCGGAACGGTGCCGCCAATCGAAACGGCGACCACGGTATTCACCGCAAGCGCGGCACCGACGACGAGACCCAGGACCGGATTTCCCTTCCAGGCCCAGGCGACGAGTCCCAGGAGCGCGCCGAGTGCAAGGCCGTTGATCACGCCTATCGACACTTCCTTCCGCCAGACGCGCCAAACGTCCCTCGGCACGGCCGCGCCGAGTGTCAGTTCCCGCATGCTGACGGCAACCGCTTGGTTGCCGGAACAGCCGCTCATATCGGAAACGATGGGCAGGAAGACGGCGAGCGCAATGACCGCGGTGAGCGTGTCTTCGTAGATGGCAATTACGCTCGCGGCCATGATGTTCAACACGATATTTATACTCAGCCAGGCCAGACGCCGGCGTGAGCGCAGCAGGACGGGCATGCTGCGCAGCTCGTCGCCGCCGATGATGCCGGCCGAACGCAAGTGCTCGCTTTCCGACCGCTCGGTCAGAGCCTCGAGGACGGCACGTCGGCGAACGATGCCGAGCAGGTTGTTGCGCGCGTCGACGACGGGGACGGCTGCGATATCGTGTTCGTCGAAAAAGTCCTCCAGATCGTCGAGTGCCGCCTCGGGCGCCACGGTGAGTGCCGGTGTCGCCAGTTCGCCTATGGTCGAATCGGGCCGGGCGAACACGAGATCACGGAGCCGGATCACGCCCTTCAGCCGACGCTTGCGCACGACGACGTAGATATAGTGAACCGTCAGGAGCGTGTAGTCTCTCTCATCGCCGCCGGTCAGGTCATCGACCACTTCCCGTACCGACAGTGCCATCGGGTAGGAAGCGAACTCTGTCATCATCAGGCCGCCGGCCATGTCCGACGGGTAGGAAATGAGTTCGCGTACCTCGTGCGCCTCTTCGTCGTCCAGGTGCGCGATGATTGCTTCGGCATCCTCCAGGTCGAGCTCGGCCAGCACATCGACGCGATGATCGCTGGCCAGCTCTTTGACGATGGGCGCGGCTTCTTCGACCGGCATATCCTCGATGAGGCCGGCGACGTGCGCATCCGGAAGCTCCGCCATGAGCTGAGCGGCGCGGTTCGGGCTCAGCTTCGACAGCAAGGCGCGCTGCTCGTCGGGTTTCAGGTTGAAAACTGCGTGCAACAGGTCGCCGGGTTCGAGCTGATCGAGTAGAGTTTCGACCTGGTCCGTGCTGCCTTCGCTGTGCAGCAACTCAATGAGCTCTGTCGGGAGTATATCTTGCCGAATTGCCATAGCCGCCGTTCCTTCTTGCGAGCCGCCGCCTGCGGCTCGCGTCATTTTTCGTTCAGGCGCCGTGTGTCACGGCAACGGTCCGTGCCGTCATGAAGACAGCGCTCGGCCCTGTGATCGTATTGCTCGTCAGTGTGTCGATCCTTCTGACCGGCCAGGGCCTGCAGACGACGCTGCTGCCGGTGCGCGCTTCCCTCGAGAAATTCCCTACGCTGGCGATCGGGACGATGGGCGCCGTCTACTTTCTCGGCTTCACGATCGGCTGCCTCAAAGGCGGCGAGCTGATCAAGCGCGTCGGGCACATTCGTGTATTTCTCGCGATGGCGGCACTCGCGTCCGCAACCCCGTTGCTGCACGGCCTCATAGTACAACCATTCGTATGGGCATTGTTGCGCATGCTGACGGGCTTTTGTTTTGCCGTGTTGTACGTGGTCATCGAGAGCTGGCTCAACGAACATTCGAACAATGATAACCGCGGCACGATCTTTGGCACCTACGTAATGATCACGCTCACCGTCATGGCGGCGGGCCAGTTGATGAACCTGATGTACGATCCACTGGGGCTCCAGCTCTTTCTCATTGCATCCGTACTCGTGTCGATTGCAGCTGTGCCGATTGCCTTGTCCACGTCACCCGCACCGGGCATTCCGGAATCTGTTTCGATCGATCTCCGGCGGCTGTACAAAGTCAGTCCGGTGGGCGCGATTGCGTGTTTCTGTTCAGGCCTTGCGAGCGGCTCTTTCTGGGCGCTCGCCCCCGTGTTTACGACAGCCATAACCCCCGACGTGTCGCTGGCGGCCTGGTTCATGGCTGCGGCCGTCATCGGCGGCGCCCTG
>JBGTLY010000191.1:0-20268 GCA_041743865.1 Woeseiaceae bacterium | reverse complement strand
GTGCCGGCGGTACCGGCGGAGGTGCCGGCGTTCCGCCGCCGGCTGCGACGGGCACTTCCGATCGCCGCGGTCTTGTTGGCAGCCGCAACAGGGTTCGCCGTTTGGCGGAGTGCGGACGTGGAACCGTCGCAGACACGGATTGCGGTACTGCCTTTCGAAAACCTTACCGGCGACAGTGAACTCGCATACCTCGCAGCGGGGCTGACCAGCGAGACGAGCGCATCGCTCGCCCACATCGAGCTTCCGGGACTCGCTATCATCGGCGTCGTCTCAGCGAAGGCGCTCAGGGAATCGGCCCTGCCCCTGCCCCAGCTTGCAAACCAGGTTGGTGTGGACTTCGTGGTCGACAGCTCGATCCGGCTGGACGGCTCGCATATCCGCGTAACGTCGAACTTGATCCGTGCCGACGACGGCGAGCAGGTGTGGACGGCCTCATTCGATCGGGAGCTGACGAACGTTCTCGGCTTGCAGCGAGACCTGGGCATCGCCATTGCCGAACAGGTGCGCCAGAAACTGGCACCCGATGTCGCAGCGTCAATCCATCGCCGGCAGACGGAAAATCCGCAAGCCTATGCGCTGTACCTGAAAGGGCGGGAATACTGGATGCGATTCCAGCCGACGTCCGTAAACGACGCGCTGGCATTTTACGACCAGGCGGTTTCGGCTGACCCCGCGTATGGCCTGGCGTGGGCCGGAATGGCGCATGCGGCGACGACGGCGAGCATGACTGCGGATGCGCCGCCCAGTGTCGCACTGCCGCGCGCGCGTCACGCGCTCGAACGCGCGCTGCATCTCGGGCAGGAGCTTGCCGAAACCTGGGTGGCGCAGGGTGCATATTCACTGTTTATTGATTGGGATTTTCCCGCCGCGGAGTCCGCATCTCGCAGGGCAATCGAACTCGACCCGAACAGCGCGATGGCCTATATGACGCTCGCACTGACTTTGTCCGTACAAGACCGGCACGTGGAAGCGCGCGCCGAGATGCGGCGCGCCCGCGAACTCGACCCTCTGTTCCCGCTAATCTTCGCGAATTCCGCCTATGTCGAACGCGCCGCCAAGAACCCGGAAGGCGCGATCGAGTACGGGAAGCAGGCCATTGCAATGGACCCGGAGTTCTGGGTGGGCCATTTCCAGCATGGCCTCACACTACAGGAACAACAGGACTACATCGGTGCACTGCACGCGTACGAAGCCGCCGACAAATACTCCGGCCGCAATGGGGCATCGGTTGCTTCGCGAGCTTACATGCTGGCCTGCCTCGGCCGGGATGAAGAGGCGCGTGAACTGATAGACTTGCTGGTCGCCCGCTCTTCCGAGCGATACGTATCTCCTTTCCACATCGCATTTGCGGAAGCCGGCCTGGGTAATGTCGAAAGTGTCGCAGAATGGCTTGAGGTCGCCATCAGCTCCCGTGACATCGCGCTGACGGGAATCTTTCGCCGGACGCCGGGCGAAATTGGACTGGAGCACCCGCAGTTGGAGTGGCTGTTCGAGCGCTGTGGACCGGTTACCGCCGATACCGACTGACTTGCTGTGCGATGGTGAGGAGTTGCTGCCGGATGCCACCGTCATCGGCCGGTTCACCGTAAACGCTTCGCCGGCTTTTTATGGCGTATCCGGCACAGCGGCGGGCGCAGGGCGCCGCAGCAGCGGGTCGCGGCGCACCAGAATCAGGCCAGCTACGACGGCGCCGATCAGCGGCATCGGCAGCCAGACCAGGCCCGCCCAGCCGTAATAGTGCATCACCGCGCCCGCGGCCAGGGATGCCATCGCAGACGCCCCGAACACCATTGACTCGTCGGCCTGCGCCCGGTATCGCTCGTGCTGGCTGTACGTGTACGTCAGCATGGTCGTACTGCCGCCGTACAGGAAGTTCCAGGCAATGCCGAGCAATATGAGCGCCTAGCCATAGTGCATGAACTCATGACCCTGCATCGCGGTGACGGACGTCAGCACGAACAAGCCCGCGCCGGCCAGCATGAGCCGTACGACACCTAAACGCTCGATCAGGAACCCCGAGACGAGCGACGGCACGTACATGCCGAGCACATGCATGCGGATGACCGAGGCGGTTTCCTGCAACGTGAAACCGTCGTTGATGTGCATGCTGAGTGGTGTAGCCGTCATCAACAGCGTCATCAGGCCATAGCCGGTCGTGCCACCGAGCACCGCCGACAGGAACACCGGTTGCGTGACGATGCGATTCAATGGGCGCGATGGCGCTGCACCGTCCTCCGGCACGTCGTCACGCAACGCCTTCAGGTTGAGTAACAGGATCGCCTGGACTGCGTAGAGTGCCGCGACCGTCAGCAGCGCACCCGCATACGGGACCGTTTCGGCCCAGGCATGGCCACGCGTCACGAGTTCGGGACCGAGGATCGCACCGCCGATCGAGCCCAGCAGTACGAACGAGATCGCGCGGCACGTAGCGCGGTGCAACGATTTCGGCGGCGGCGTAGCGGTATTGCTGCGTGAACGCCATGTTGATGCCGAACAGCATGGCTGCGGCGAGGAAGAGTTCGAAACTCGACCGGTGCAGTGCCCATACCGCGAGCAGAATTCCGGCGATCGAAGAGAGCGCGGCGAGCGCAAAGCCGCGGGCGCGCCCGATCCTGCGCATCAGCAGCGCCGCGGGAATCGTGGTCGCCGCAATCGCGACGACCATCATCGACAAGGGCAGCGTCGCGAGCGCCTTATCCGGACTGAGCGTCGCGCCGATGATGCCGCCGAGCATGACGATGACGATGGAACCCGTCGCCGAAATCAACTGGCAAATGACGAGGATTACCAGGTTGGCTTTGAACGCTATCCGTATCGGTCCATTGGAGCGGCTGTTAGCCACGAATAGTACTCGCTCGGAATAAGTGCATACCGTTCGCAGGCGGCGCCCGCTCCAACGGCCGCGAACGAAGGGACCTTCTCTCGACGGTATTGGAACGGCCGGTAGTCGGTTTGCGGCGCAGTCACCTGGTAGTGAGGGCGACGATGTCGATCAGTTCCTGCACCGTCATGTAGTCGTTTGCAAATGTTCGACTCGCCGTCTTCGGCGCCGAGTTCGGCGGCATAGCCCTCCGCCAAGTCATTGGAAGGGTTGTTGATCAGCCTTGTTCGCGGCCGGCGGCCGCTCGTGCGGCGCTCCGTCGAAGTCGTTGCTGGCATCGAGGCAGGAGTCCGGTGCCGCCCCGGCTGGGTTCTCAGGGCGTGAAGCGGACAGCTTCGACCGTCGCACAGAGTTTCAGCACGTTGCCACTGACATCCGTCAGTTCGAGCCGACTCACGTCGGTGAATCTGTTGCCGTTCTTGGCCAGGTGCATTCGCGACTCGGTGACCATCGTCCGCCAGAGCAGGCCATTCGGATCGAATTCCAGGAAGGTACGACGGGCCTTGTAGCGAAACTTGCCGGTCTGCTTCCAGCTCCCGAACCCGGTAGTGCGTATGGACGGCGGCGTGCGCGACGCGTACTCGTTCAATGTGCCGCCTTCGTGGAAGGTTGCGAGCCCGGGGAACGGGTTGGGACCAAATGTAATCGGTGGCGAAGTCGTGCAGTCCGGCGCATCGGCGCGGACGGTCATCTCGAACTGCCAGGCACCAACGAGCGTCGGTCCGTGTGCTTGCGGTGTCCATCCCTCCTGACCTCCCACGGCGGATCCGCAAACGATCGCGGCGCTGCTGACCAGGAACATCCTCTTGATTAGGGGTTTCATATCGTTCTCCTGATGGTTCTGCTTGGTTCCGCAAAATTGCGGGCGACTGATTCTCGCCGTGGGCGAGGTGCTGAACCATGGAGCGAGGCTGCAGAAGTGCTGAAGTTATGCTGTAGGAGATGGGATGGCCTCTCCCTTCTGAAAGACCCTTGGCGGGTCACGGCCCATAACGACCTTGGTAACGTCGAAGCGCTGCGAGGCCAGCCAGGAGCGTATCGTGGTGCTCAGCTCGATTGCGCGACGCGTGGTCGACGAACAACGGGGCAAACACCGGGAATTCGTCTTCACCTACCGCCGGCAACCGACGAAGAGCATCCTGAACTCGGGCTGGAAACTGGCGCGAGACAGGGCAGGCCTGCCTCACGTTCGGGTCCACGATCTTTGCCACACCTTCGGCCACCGACTACGTTCGGCGGGCGTGGGCTACGAAGATCGCCAGGATTTGCTGGGCCATCGTTCGGATCGGATCACCACGCACTACTCGGCGCCGGACATTTCGCGGCTGATTGAGGCGGCAGAAAGCGTCTGCAAGCGGCGCCCCAACACGCTCCTACGCGTTTCTCACACAAATCTCACACAATTGTGTGAGAAAAGAGCAGTGGTCGGAGGGTGCTCTTCCAAGGTACTGAAGAAAAAAGGGAAAATGGCGCGCCCGACAAGATTGGACGGCAGCTTCGCTGCCTCGTCGCGCTCGGATCGAACTTGTGACCCCTGCCTTCGGATCGTGCTTATTTGATTGTAAATACTTGATTTAATTGATACTAACTGGTGTGACGCCCATTGCATTTGCAGCACTTTGCAGCACCGATCCGCACTCAGTCACACAAATTTCACACAGCAAAGAATCACTCCTGGGTTGATCATTCTCTGCAGCTCTGGCATTCTATATTCTAGATTCGCGAATATGGAATGCACAGTGGCACTCAAGGCCCAAGACATACTGGTACTTCTGAAACTCGTCGCCCAGCACGACGAGTCGTGGACCTACAGCCAGCTTGCAGCCGAGCTCGGCCTAAGTTCATCTCAAGTGCACGCCGCGGTTCGCAGGATCATCGTATCCGGTCTGGCCCTTGACGAGGGCGGTCACGTCCGGATCCATACTCGCAACCTCGAAGAGTTCATGCTGCACGCATTGCGATATATATCTGTTCCGAAGCGGGGGCCGACAAGCCGCGGCATGGCTACTTTGACGAGTGCGCGTCCGTTTTCAGCTATGTTTCTTGACGACGAGGAGCCAACAGTCTGGCCTGATCCATCCGGTGATGCCCGAGGCGAATCGCTCGAGCCGATTTACAAGTCCGCACCTGCCGCAGCACGACGAGATCCGGAGCTGTATGAGCTTCTTGTAATAGGCGATGCACTGCGGGCAGGGAGAGCAAGAGAACGACAAGCGGCCGCAAATGAACTCAAGAAAAGGCTCCGGGAGTATGGCTAAGGCACAAGGCCCAAACCTGGAGATCCTGGAGATATGCGCGCATGCGCTTGGGCCATTGTGTGATGAGCTCGTGTTCCTGGGCGGTTGCGCGACAGCACTTCTCATAACGGACGCGGCGTCTCCTCCCGTTCGAGTCACTCGCGACGTCGATGTGATCGCAGAAGTCGCGACAACGGCTGAGTACCACAAGCTTGAAAAGCGCCTCCGCGAACGCGGCTTCGACGTGGACTCGTCGAAAGACGCCCCTATATGCCGGTGGGCTGGTCACGGAATTCTGCTGGCTGTTATGCCGACGGATGAACAGCTTCTGGGTTTCGGAAATATCTGGTACCGCAGTGCGGTCTCATCCTCAACGCCGTACAGGCTTCTCAGCGGTGCGAGAATCCGGCTGATTGACTCCGTTCATTTTATCGCAACAAAACTCGAAGCGTTCGCGGGACGAGGAGACAACGACTTCGTCATGAGTCACGACCTTGAGGACGTGATCAGTGTGATCGATGGACGGCCTGAGCTTGAACGGGAAATCACGGACTCCGCACCAGAGATGCGAAGCTACATCGGCGGATGCCTGCGAACATTTCTGGCTGACCCGAGATTTATCGACGCGTTGCCGGGCCACCTTCCAGGAGACACGGGCAGTCAGGCGAGGCTGCCTATGCTCATGGAAAAACTGGAGCGATTGATGTCCTGACCCGTTGTCCACAGAAGACTTGCGCAGTCCTGGTTAGAGCCAAAAACCGAAGGAATTCATCGAGAGAAACAATCGTGCGCCGTACGGTCTTTTTGGTGGTCATATCGCCAAACTTACGGTCGAGGAATTACCCGTCGAGAAAACTGAAAAACAGCGGGCCCGAAAGCGAACCGCAGCGCGTTTAGTTCATAGTCGGATTTGCCGTTGGAAACGTCCAGCTCCCGTCGAGAATCTCCCGGCGGGGACGGTAGAGACGTACCGTGTAGTTCCAGCCTGCCATGACAGGAAGACAGTTCAGCGTCGAATCCTGGCATTCGCCGAACTGAATCGTATACAACCCGTCTGAATCCGGTATTGTCGTCAGGCTGTTGAGCGAATAGGCATTGCGGTCGTTCTTCTCGAAAAAGCCCTTCTCGTTGTAGAGGCTGACAGACCAGAATCCATCCACCGGTACATCCTTAACCGTCAGGCTGTACGTTGTTCTGCCGTCGTTCTTGGCAGGAAAGAAGCTCTTGTAAACTGCTGCGTAATCAGGATTTCCGCCCCACCCGATGGCGGTACCGATGAGATGCGCGAGCGGATCCACTTCATCCCGACCGCCGAACATGGCGCCCTCGTCGTCCCCTCGCAGCGGTGCAAGCGCATTGAGCGTGTCCCGCACCGTTGCCTGCGAAACCGGGTCCCAGTCGGGCAGTTCCAGCGATCCGCTCCTTGCCTAGTTCACCACGATAGCATCCTGCAAGGCATTGGCTTGTGCAAGATCCGCCGGGTCTTCCGGATTGGCGAGCGTCCGGATGATCAGAAAAACATAACGGGTGCCCACCTTGTCACGGCTGTAGGTGTAAGTGCCCGGTGCGTACGATACCTCGGTGGTGTAATGATCCTGGGAGATGACCTGCAGCGACATGAATCGCGACCCGGGATCCGGCAGTTCAACAGTCACTGGGGCCGCATCCAGGTCGAAAACGCCGGAGGAATAAAGAGTATCGCGGTTCATGCGCACTACGTCTTGCTCGTCGATTGACGCCATCGTCCGGGAATGACGCAGTTTTCCGAACTCCATGTTCCTGAAGTAGGAATCCGTCTCGGCGCGGATGAAGGTCTCAACCGTCACAGACGTTTTCGACGCTCCCGCCGTCGCCTGCGCTACCCCCATCTCGATATCGACCTGGTCTTCGAAGGCGCGCTTCTTGCCGGCGACGAATCGCCGGTAGCCTTCAGGGTCGATCCATGCGTCTAGCCCTTCAGTTTTGGCCCTTTCGCGCTTGGCGTTCAGGTCGTAATACTCATTGTGTTGCGCCAGCCAGATATCCGGCTCCAGCATCTCGAGGAAATGGTGCGTACGGCGATAGTCCTCTGCGATTCCCGGGTAGGAAGGATTCTTCGTCAGCCTGTAGCCGGGATTGAACCCGGCGCCGTCGGGGAAGGTCACGACAACGCTTCTGCCGTCGAGGGCGAGGTCAGCCACCCAGGTCGTGGCGCCCCGTGTATGCCCCGGCGTGAGATAGGCAGTCATTACGATGTCGCCCAACTTGATGGTGTCACCGTCGCGAAGTATGCGGTCGACCTTGACAGCGGGATAGACGAAGTCATCCGCGTACTTGAAATCATTTTTATCGCCACTCTCCATCGCTGGCACGTCCTCGAGCATGACGGCGAGCTCCGCGCCGTACTTATCCTTTAAATAGGCGAAGGCCCCCGCGTGATCGATGTGCGCATGCCCATTGATCATCACCTTGATGTCTTCGGGCGCAAACCCGAGCTTCCGAATGGAGTCCTCGATCATGGGGCCTGACGAGGGCATGCCGGTGTTCATGAGAATGTGGCCCTCGGACGTCGTGAACAGGAAGACGCCAAGGCCCTCCGTGCCCACGAAATACAGCGGGCCGGCTATGCGGGTCGGCTCAGCCGGCTCTTCCCATTTCAGCGCCTTGCGGGCCAGTGACAGGAACAGTTCGTTGTTGTCGGCGAGTTCCTCCTGGGACGGCAGCCCGTCATGCAAAGGCTCCGCCGCCGCGGGTATTGCAGCTGCGGCGATTGTGATCGAAACAATAGTTATGAGGATGCTCTTGAGCACTATCGCCTCCAAGTTTGACTGGTGCCCCGGCGTGGTGAAGCGCTGCTTCGGCGAATGAACGGCGTTGTCCGAACGACTCCGTCATACCGGCACCAGCAATCGCAAAAAACCACATGGCGGTGCTGGCACTCACGACTTTTCTACGCTACAGCGGCCAGTGAAAGCAACGGCATGAAGTGCCGGGCCGCTGCCGGGTCCCTGTCCTCATTCCGGCAGCGGGTTATACGCGCACGCCCTGTTTCATTGCCTGCATCGAGGCACCGGACATTGACGACTGGTCGACGTGGCAGAACGCGTGTGCATGCGACGGCCGAACACCGTCCTCAGTGTCGCGGCTCCCACGAATCTCACACAAAGGCAGGAGTCAGCCGCCACGGCGCGGGAGGGCCGGTCATAACCGACTGACTAAGATGGGGAAAATGGCGCGCCCGACAAGATTGGACGGCAGCTTCGCTGCCTCGTCGCCAGCGGCGACGCCTGTCGCGCGACGTCGTCGCGCTCGGATCGAACTTGTGACCCCTGCCTTCGGAGCACGTCTCTGCGATCGTAAGTATTTGATTAAATTAACACTAACTGGTGTCATAGCTCCTGGGTCGCCACGTAAGCCCTCGCTTCGCCGCAATTGCTCGTCGGTCAAAGAACTTCGTCAGTCACGAGCCGCCACTACGAATACACCGACTGGGAGCAGGTCGAAGCCTACGCCCGGCGCCGTCGGCGACGGTGGCGCGAAATGAACTGATACAAACTCGTACACTGCTGACACCCTGTTGCCCGCACGCGCTGATACGTTGCAATCGTTACCCCATCCTTAAACCTGGAGAGATCAATGAAACGTACTTCAAGCGTTGCCGGCATGTTGTTCCTGCTCGGCCAATTTACCCTTTCCGCCGCGCCTGCCGCGGCCGACATGCACGCCAACGAAGCCGCTTCGGCCGATATCGTCGAGACTGCCGCTGCGGCGGGCCAGTTCGAGACTCTCGCGGCCGCACTAGAGGCCGCGGACCTTACCGATACGCTGAAGGGCGATGGCCCGTTCACGGTATTCGCCCCCACCGACGCAGCGTTCGCAAAGCTTCCCGACGGCACGATCGATTCGCTCCTGAAACCGGAAAACCGTGAAAAGCTAGTCGCTATCCTGACGTACCACGTCGTACCGGGGAAAGTCACCGCTGCCGAGGTCGCCAAGCTCAGCGAAGCGACGACGGTGAACGGTGCCGATGTAACGATTGATGCGAGCGATAGCGGCGTCATGGTTGATGATGCAAAGGTCATCACCGCGGACGTGGCGGCAAGTAACGGCGTTATCCACGTGATCGATACCGTGTTGCTGCCCGCCTCGTAACAAGAACGACGCCTGCAGGCGTACGGCACAGGGACGTGCCGGGGCGACGCCGCCCCCGGCGATGGCCAATAGCGTAGCAAGCAGCGGCACGACATGATCTATCGGAGGGCGTCCGCCTTGCGATTCTGGAGTGACATCAATAGGCCCATGCCGATCTACTTAGCCGAGGAGCTGGGGCTCGATCCAGAAACCACATCCGACCCTACCAAGCCAAGCAAGAAAGCAAACCGCGTGGGCCGGTGGGCCTGATACGCAAAGTCTTCCCCCTGAGTAGTACGAGAATCGATGTAGATCGATACTCAAACCGCTACTCAGAGGGGATATTTCGTGACGGCTCTTACGTCCGTTATTGATTTAAATGGCGCGCCCGACAAGATTGGACGGCAGCTTCGCTGCCTCGTCGCCAGCGGCGACGCCTGTCGCGCGACGTCGTCGCGCTCGGATCGAACTTGTGACCCCTGCCTTCGGAGATTGACTGTTCAATCGCAAGTAGCTGAATAACTTATCATCAAACCGTAGGACGCCTGTTGCGAATGCAATACTTTGCACGACGATGCATCACCGAGTCACACACATCTCACACACTTGATGATCCCCACGTTCAGGTGATCGCAGCGTCTTAGCTCCCCATGGCCCATCACGGACAGCTTGCCTTCATCTTGCAAACCTTCGGCGACCTCGTCACCTAAAAACCGCACATCTTAGTGCTGTAACCGCTGCACGGCCTGCGACGTGTATCATTGTATCGCCGACAACTGCGGAACCCGCCTCGCAAACCTTAGCCTTCTGCATTCCTGCGATGGAACCTGAAATCCGATCTCAGACGCATTCCGTTTACGATTTCGGGGAATTCCGGCTCGACGCGAGCCGGCGGCTTCTTTTTGCCAAGGGCGCGAGCGACGCGCTTCCGGTAACACCCTAGATCATTGACGCGCTACTAGTTATAAAGAGCAGAGGCGAAATGCGCCGACGAAAGCCAACGTCGTCGAGCAAACACCGAAGGCAAGGTGACGCATGAACCGTCCTGCCGGAGTGGCGCCTATCGTGATGGCTGGCCTCGATTCGAAACGACCTCCGCCAATCCACTCGAGCTACGGCCATCTTATCAGCTGCTCGCGGGAGGGGTAATGCGCGGCGAGCGCGGGCTCATTGGACAAGCGCAACCGTGTGGCAGAAACTTGCCAGCAGAATGGCCGACTGGGGAACCGTGTGCGACCCGGTTTTTTAGACGAACTGAAACGGCGCAACGTACCGCGTGAGGCGGCGCTTTATTGTGCCTCTATGTGGCTGATCGTGCAGGTCGCCACTCAGTTGTTCCCGTTCTTCGAGATCCCGGCATGGACCGTCCGCGGGATTGTGGTCATCGCGGTGGTCGGCTTTCCGTTCTGGGTGGCTTTCGCCTGGTTCTACGGAATGGCCCAGAAAGGGTCGAGGCACGGAAGAAAGCCCGCCAGATCGGCGCCGAAACCGACCGCGCCGCCGAGCATCAGGCGCAGGATGGACCTGTGGATCATCGGCATCCTGCTGGCCGCGGTCACGCTGCTCATGTACGACCGCTTTGCCGACGGCAAGCGCGCTGCGGATGAAACCGCCAACACCTCTAACAATGCAGACGCCGCCCCTGCGCCCGCGGCAACGCCTGCCGAACAATCTTCGCTGGCGGTGCTGCCTTTTGACGACCTTTCGCAGGCGCGGGACCAGGAATACCTGGGCGACGGCCTGGCCGAGGAAATCCTCAACCAGCTTGCGCAGGTACCGGCGCTGCGGCTGATTGGGCGCACTTCCAGTTTCTCGTTCAAGGGCAAGAACGAAGACCTGCGCACCATCGGCGGGAAACTCGGCGTCGCCCACCTGCTGGAAGGCAGCGTGCGCAAGGATGGCGACCGGTTGCGCATCACCGCGCAGCTGATCCGCGCCGACGACGGGTCGCAACTGTGGTCGAAAACCTATGCGCGCGAACTGCGCGACGTGTTCGCCGTGCAGGACGAGATTGCCCGCGACGTGGCGCAGGCACTGTCGGTCAAGCTGGACGTGGTGACGCTGAACCGGGCGCAGGGCGGAACCAGCAACATCGACGCCTACGACCGCTACCTGCGCGGGCGCCAATTGTTGCTTTCCGATGACTACGACGTGGAAAATGTCCGCCAACGCGTGCAACTGGCACGCGAGGCCGTGGCGTTCGATCCCGGGTTCGTGTTGGCCTGGGATGCACTGGCTGATTCGCTGCAAATCCTTGCCTACGCAGGCGATGAAACAGAGGCCGCGCAGTTGAGTGCCGAGGTCGCGCAGGCCCGGGCACGCATCGCCCAACTGGCGCCTGACAACTGGACCGTGAAACGCGAGCGCGCCTACGGCCTGTGGCGCGAAGGCAAGCGGGCGGAAGCCATCGCCGTTGCCAGGGAGATCATGGAAAGCGGGCCGCTGACCTACGAACACGCCTTTCCGTACATTAGCCTGATTGCTGCCGCGGGCCATTTCGACGAAACCGTGGCGCTGGAAGAGCAATTGAGGGCCATCGAGCCACTGGCGATGTTCATTTCGCGCAATCTGCAATGGGATTACACCATGGCCCGCCGCTACGAAGAAGCAGAAGCCGAATACCGGCGCAGCCTGGCACTGGAAGGCGACCATGACCAGCCGGCCTATCTCGCCTTCACGCGAATGCTTGCGCGGAAAGACGCCGACCCGAAGGCGCTGCTCGAACGGTATCGCCAAGGGGTGTCAGATGAATTGCTTCAAGACGCTCCATTTTTGCGCGACCTCGGAGCCGTGTTGCACGACCGCGGCGCCATGCTCGCCATCCTGCGCAAGTCATTCGCGGATCCCGCCTATGGCGGCGGAAGCGTCGGCATGCAAGGGCTTCTTGCCGATGCGTTGGGTGAAACCGACCTGGCTGTGGCCGGGCTCCGCAATATCATGGAAAATCAAGAGGGCTTCAGGGAAGGTCGCATGGATTACGGTGCCTATTGGCAGTTGTGGCTCGCCCCCTATTCCGGCCTGCGCGCCCATCCGGAATTCAAGAAACTATTGCGCGAGTCAGGCCTCGTCGATTACTGGCGGCAAACCGGCAAATGGGGCGATGCATGCAAACCGGTGGGCACAAACGACTTCCAGTGCCAGTGACGACGAGCAAGTATCGCATCCGCCGCGCACCGGCGTCTGATGCGCCCGGCAGCGCCAGCCTGTCGGGGCAACTCGGCTATACGTTCACGGGCGCTGAGTTGTCCGCGCTGCTCACCACCGTTCTGGAAGACGACGCGACGGTTTAGGACCGACTTCTGCCATCCGAAATGACTGAGCTAATCGACACATAGCTTACAGAATGTTCCGGACACATGGTTTACACCTTATTCCGGACAAAGTGTTAACTATGTGTCCGGAATACACCAGGGGAAAATGGCGCGCCCGACAAGATTGGACGGCAGCTTCGCTGCCTCGTCGCCTGCGGCGACGCCTGTCGCGCGACTCTGTCGCGCTCGGATCGAACTTGTGACCCCTGCCTTCGGAGCGCGCCTGTTCGATCTCAACTTACTGAAATTATTAATACTAACTGGCGCGCCGCCCATTGCATTTGCAGCACTTTGCAGCACTGATCAGCACTCAGTCACACAAATCTCACACATTGCGAATCACCCCCTTGGTTGATCATTCTCGGAGCTGACGTCCCGGCGGTCGGAGCCGTGACGTCCTTCGGGTATCCGTTCCTGGAGCCGGGAAAGTTCGGGCGCAATGATCTCGAAGCCGAGAATCGTGACCGCCCGCTGTTGATGCTCGACGCAGCCTGAGCGCCACGGCCAGCGGATAGCCTGGCGTTTCGAACTTGGCATGTACTAAGTTCGCGTTAAGTGGCTGTTTGGACCGAGCAGGGCGTTACGCGAGGGATCGACGCCGAGACTTGGCTACGCCAACACGAGTGCCAGACCTTGCCGCCGGAGGGCTGTGCGGGGCGCGCGCCCCGGCCCAGGGTAACCCGCCGACAATCTCGCCAATGATCACGCCAAACTCTAGGCCAATTTTTCGCTTGGTTGCCATATAACTATTTGTTAAAATTATGAATATGAATGATAAAGAACCGGCCATAAAAGCCGCCAAATCAAAGGACAATGTAGCACAAAGGCAGGACCGGGGCGAAAGCACCGGCCTAATGGAACCCCTTGTTCTCTCCGGTGGCTCGCGCCACCGCCCGGCGCTGAACGACCTCGCCATCGAGCTCGCAACCGCATCGGCGGGGTTCCGGCGCAGCCTGCCGGATGGGGTCGTCACGGCACTCGCCGATCTCGTCCGGGCGATGAACTGCTATTACAGCAACCTGATAGAAGGGCACGACACGCACCCGATCGATATCGAGCGGGCGCTGAAAAAGGATTACAGCGCCGATGCTGAGCAGCGAAACCTGCAACTCGAAGCCGAAGCGCATGTCACTGTCCAGCAGTGGATCGATGAAGGCACACTCAAAGGCCGAGCAACGACCGTCGATGCAATCGTTGAAATCCACCGCCGTTTTTGCGAACTTTTGCCCGCGGAGCTGCTGCTCGTAGAGCATCCGGGCACGAAGGAAAAGCTGCGCGTCGTGCCGGGTCAGCTACGTCAGCATGATGTAGAGGTCGGCAGGCATGTGCCGGTCAGTCCAGGCGCAATATCGCGATTTCTCGCGCGCTTTGAGGAGGTCTACAGCAAGCTCGGCAAATCGGAGACGATTCTTGCCGCCGCTGCCGCCCATCATCGACTTGCGTGGATACACCCGTTCCTGGACGGCAACGGGCGCGTCATCCGACTCATGTCCTACGCAACGCTGCTCGACACTCTTGATACCGGCGGCGTGTGGTCAATCGCGCGCGGCCTCGCCCGCAACGTAGACGCATACAAAAAGCATCTTGCAAACTGTGACCTGCCACGCCGTAACGATCTTGACGGAAGAGGACATCTTAGCGAGGAGATGCTCGCGGAGTTTACGCACTTTTTCCTTGAAACGTGCCTCGATCAAGTCCGATTCATGGAAGACCTCGTGCAACCCGAAAAGCTGCGCACGCGAATCAAGCTCTGGGCCGATGAGGAGATCGCACTCGACAGCCTGCATGAAAAGTCCGGCCTGATCCTCGAAGCGATCCTTTATCGCGGAGAACTCGCGCGCGGCGACGCTGCCGATCTGCTTGGCACAAGTTCACGTACCGCGAGCCGAGTTATCTCCGGCCTGATCGAGCACGACGTCGTCAAATCGGAAACATCGAAGGCGCCGCTACGTATCCACTTCCCGGCGAAACTCGCCTCCCGATGGATGCCGGGCCTGTTCCCGGAACGACCGGGGTAAGAGTGCGCCTGTGCGCGGCCGGCGTCGGCTACGAAGATCACCAGGATTTGCTGGGCCATCGCTCGGATCGGATCACGACTCACTATTCGGCACCCGACGTTGCAAGACTGGTGGAGGCGGCGGAGCGTGCGTGCGACGGCCGAACACGGTGCTCCGAGTCGCTGCTCACACAAATGGCACACAATGGCAAGAGTAAGCCGCAGCGGTGCGAGAGGGCGGCTTATAACTGACTGACCAAAAAAGGGAAATTGGCGCGCCCGACAAGATTCGAACTTGTGACCCCTGCCTTCGGAGGGCAGGGACAAGTGTTTTTGGCTGTTCACCGCCGTTCGGAAGCCCCAGAAACCATTGATATAAATACCATAGCGAACAACCCTGAATTTCGGTAGCATCTGGGTACAAAATGGGTACAAGCCGAAAATAGGGGTTTCGCCATGTCGCACGCCATCCATCTCGCAAGCGTCCGCAAGGAACTTCCGGCCCGCCGGGCCCCGTATTGGGGGCCACCTATGGAGCGAGGCCAGCACATCGGCATCCGCAAGAACGCCAATGGTTCTTGCAACTGGATTGCCCGCCGCTACGACGAGGACGCGAAGGACTACCGCTACAAAGCGCTCGGCCAATTGTCCCCGAACTTCGATTTCAGTCAGGCGAAAGGCGCGGCGATGCAATGGTTCGCGGACGCGGAAGTAGGCGTCTCTGACACGCCGCCGACAGTAGAGGACGCCTGTCGGGAGTACGTGACCGACCTCGAAGCCGAAGGGCGCAAGTCGACGGCTAACGACGCAAGCAAGCGATTTGAGCGGACGATCTACGGGCGCGCCATCGCGAGAACGCGGCTGGACCGGCTGCGGACGGCTGCGCTCAAGGACTGGCGGAACCGACTCGGCGGCGCGAAGGCAAGTCAGAATCGGAACCTGACCGCGCTCAAGGCGGCGCTCAATCTCGCCGTTGCTCACGGCCGGGTCAATCCGTCGGTCGCTCAGCAGTGGAAGGCCGTGAAGTCGCACAAGGACGCGCTCAAGCGGCGCGAGCTGTTCCTGGACGTGAAGCAGCGGCGGGCCCTAGTGCGGGCGGCATCCGGCGCTGTGCGCAATCTGATCGAAGCCGCTGCACTCACCGGAGCCCGTCCGGGCGAGCTGGTTGCCGCGAAGCGCTCGCAATTCGATCATCGGACGGGAAGCATGACGTTTCGGGGCAAGACCGGGGATCGGACGATTCCGTTGTCGCCTGCTGCGATCGACCTGTTCAAGCGACTGGCAAAAGGCAAGCTGCCGGGCGCGTTTCTCCTTGTCCGCGACGATGGGCAACCGTGGGGGCATTCCGATTGGGATGCGCTGGTGCGCGATGCGGCGAAGCGGGGGAAGCTCCCGCGCGGCGTCGTGCTCTACACACTACGGCACTCATGGATCACGGAAGCACTCAAGGGCGGCATGGCGACGCTGGATGTTGCGCGGCTCACGGGTACGTCCCTACCGATGATCGACAAGCATTACGGGCACCTCGTCGCCCAAGCTGCGCGCGAACGTCTAGCAACCGTGGACATGCTGTAACCTCGTCAGGAGCGCGGAATTACGAGCTACAATGCATCGCTGCGCCTAGTCCGACGGGACGAATGCCGGGCCCTCTCGCCTGGCCGGCGCAGCCTTTTCCGAGAGAGGCGAATAGAGGCGCCATGAAGAAACCGTCCAAGGAACGAACTGCATACCTTAATGACCTACTTGATAAGCTTGGACCCAAGCAACAAAAGGTAACGCAGGCTCCACCGCCAATTACGCCGCTTTCCGGTGGAGGATCATCTGCCCCGTTTAAATCGCGGCGCTCAGCGCCCGAGGAACGCAGAGTCGATTGGTCCGTCTGGCGACATATACCCGAAGTCGAAATATGGAAGGCTGTCGCGCTGTCGCTCGATATCGATCCTCGCAAGGTAGACCGCAGTCACAGCCGGAATTTGCACGCTAATTCAGACGACGCACCGAAAGAATTTGCGGATCGCTTGCTCGTTGCAACCAGCAATCATGAACTAGTGCCACGTACGATAGTCAACTTGGGCGACCGAGAGGACTGGCAAGTCTCTCTTTCGCAGTTTGCCACATGGGCTCTGTCTATCGAATGGAAGTTACCGGACGAGCTTGAGGCGATGGAAGTTATTGCAGACAACGACCCTCAGTTGCGCGATATGCAGGAAGCTCGCGACCGAATAAAAGATGAAGGCGGACGCCTGTCTGCTCGTCGCGTCGCCGAAGTGTGCGGCTACGACCGGAACGGCCTCAAATTCAAGCGCCGGTGGGAGTTAATAAAGAGGCCCGGCAGCAAGCAGCCAAAACGGTAAGCAAAGCCGCCACGCATAAGCCACTGGCAGGCCACTGCATGCCAGTTTGAACCGAGCAATCCGCTATCGTTGTCCCTCGAAATACGATTACGTATTCAGGAGACACAGCGTGACTAGCACTGCATCACCACGACCGGAACGAGCGGCGTACACGGTTCAAGAGGCCCGAACCTTACTCGGCGGAATCGCCCACGCAACCATCTACAAGCTGATTGATACGGGCGAGCTTCGCACGTTTCGCATCGGCCGCCGCCGGTTGATCGGCGTCGATGCCATCCGGGATTACATCGCCCGAGCTGAACAGCGTGCGCTCAACATCGCATAGCAGCCATTCGAAGATGTTACCTATCCCTCATATGCAAAAGCCCCAGCTGGCGGCCAGGGCTCTTGCGAAATGTTCCTCTGACTTTTGGAGTAAGGAACCATGCAATTCTACCACATCCGAAACCATCGCAAACACTGTGAAATTTGCAAGATACATCTTCCCAGTCGGCCGAAACTCGGCAACCTTTGCGCTAAGTGCGCCAGCTACGGCGCGATCTGGCGACGCATCCAGGACAACCTGAAGGCACTGGAGCAGCACCGATGACACGGGAGCCGAGCAATGAATTCGCGGCCGCTGTTCGCTTGGGCATTATCACGCCCAAGGAAGCGGCCCGCGGGAAGTTCGGCAAGCCTGGTGAGTTCCGCGAGGAAGTCCGCGCCGCAACGCCCGACCCGCAAACATGGCCGGCGATGCTCGATGATGCTGCATATCACGGCGTCGCGGGTGACGTTGTGCGCACCATTGAGCCGCACACGGAAGCAGATCCGGCGGCGCTGCTGGTTCAGTTCCTTGCTTATGCCGGAGCCTGCATCGGCCGAGGCCCGTACTATCTTGTCGAGGGCGACAGACACTATCCAAATATCTTCGCGGTACTCGTCGGGCAATCAGCGAAGGCGCGTAAGGGTACATCCCAAGGACGCATTCGCCATATCTTCGAGATGATCGACGATCCGTTTGCCGCACGCTGCATTAAGTCGGGGCTATCGAGCGGCGAGGGCCTGATTTGGGCAATCCGGGATGGTGACGGCGACGAGGACCCGGGCGTCCAAGACAAGCGGCTACTCATCGCCGAATCCGAGTTTGCCGGTTTGCTCCGGGTGATGGACCGGCAAGGCAATACCATCTCGAGGAATATCCGCGACGCTTGGGACCGGGGCGATTTAGCTACGATGACCAAGAATGATCCCAACCGAGCCACCGGCGCGCATGTATCGATCGTCGGCCACATCACGGACGACGAACTGCGCCGTTACTTGGATCGGACCGAGTGCGCGAACGGCTTTGCAAATCGGTTTTTGTATGTCGCTGTAAAGCGCTCAAAGCTTCTGCCGCACGGCGGCTCGCTGCATGATGGAGCACTGCAACCGGTTGCACAAAGGCTAGCCAGCACTATTGACCATGCGAGACACGTCGAGCGGGTGACGATGGACGATGCAGCCAGGACACAATGGGAGGGTGCCTACGCTGCGCTTTCCGAGGGGCAACCGGGGCTGTACGGTGCCGTGACCGGGCGCGCTGAGGCGCAGGTGATTCGTCTGGCGCTAATCTATGCGCTGCTTGACCGCCACAACCGGATTGGGACGCCACACCTGCAAGCTGCATTGTCGCTCTGGCGATATTGCGACCGTTCGGCCAGGTACATCTTCGGCGATGCCACGGGCGACCCCGTTGCCGATAGCATACTGCGGGCGTTGCGCGAATCTCAGGACGGACTAACCCGGACCGCCATATCTGCGTCACTCGGCCGTCATGCGTCATCATTTCGGATCGATGCTGCTCTCAGCATGCTTGCTGCCGCTGGTCGCGTTTCGCAGATAATGATTCCAACTGGAGGCAGACCGTCTGAGGTCTGGAACGCAGAATGACTTACTTCGCATCTTTCGCTTTTTTCGCAGTCCCTGCAAACCGTGCCACCCGAACTTTAGCCTATTGGCTCTTGATCCTATCTCATGCGAAAAATGCGAAGGAAGCGAAAGAAGGGGTCGGCGAACAAGCGTCTAACCTGATAAGTGCAGGTGGTTAGCAGGTGCGCGGGCTGAAAGGACAGTTTGAGCCGGGCAAATCCGGAAACCCTTGCGGGCGGCCGAAAGGCGTGGCTACCGAGGCGACGCGCCGCCGCAAGGAACTACTGGACCCGATACTTCCGGACGCTATTACCAAGCTGCACGAGGGAGTGCGGGCCGGGGAAAAATGGGCGATCGAGATGACGATCTCCTACTCCCTGCCCAAACCAAAGCCAGTGGATATCGACGAAATGGCAGAGTTTGAGGAGCGCCTAAAGCGGTTGGAGCAACAGGCGGGAGACAGACATGCATAGGGAGATGCTTCGACGAATCGCACAGCTGGAAGCTAACGCCTGTGCTGCGGAGGAAGTTCCCTGGACCCAATACAGCGCGACATTCCAGCTCATCGAGGGAGAAAGTTGGGACGAAATGCGGTCAAGGGCTAGGCGATGGCTCAATGGCGAAGCTGTTCCTGGGAAGTATGGGATACGGAAGCCACAATGCTGCTCGGCGCTGCTCTTCTCCTATCACGACGGCAACATCAAGTCGGAGAGGCTCACTGTCGATAATCCCGCCTATCGCCCGGCGCCAATGGACCCGCGGGCAGCCGCGATCATAAAAGCGAAACTTCAGGAGTGGTCGGATGCGAGTTGATATGCGGAAGCGGTTGCACGAACTTGAAGGCAAGGCGAAAGGTGGCCCACAGGTGGTCTGTGTGAACTGGTACGCGGACGAGCCAGAGGACGCTGCACAAGACAGATACGCACGCTGGCAACGCGGGGAGCAGGTGCAGGGGGTAACGGCCATGCCGTCTTCGAAGGATGACTTGGTGGTTTACCTCCGGCGTTTCGGCACTAAGAAACCGAGCTAGCCGGTTCAAAGCGCTGGTGGAGTTGCACGGTGGGCGCATTACCTGGCGAGTGCTGAAGTTTTTCAGATTAAAACGCGAATGACTGATTCCCTTCGCATACCAGCCGCTCGCATTTCCGCGCTATAATTTCCGCCCCTGACCCCTCGGAGACGGTCGCGGCTTCGGAAAGTGGACTTTCGGATGATCCTGCACGGACGCTCACGTAGTATTGGCTGCGGATGTGCGGAACCTGGGGGTCAGGCGTGTCCGTAATCGCGGAACTGAAGCGTCGCAACGTCGTGCGGGTGGCCGTCATGTATGGCCTCGGGGCATGGCTCATTCTGCAGGTTGCGGACGTGCTAGTGCCCGCGCTCGGGCTGCCGGATTGGGTTATGCGCTTCGTCGCCCTGCTGCTGCTGCTGGGCTTCCCGCTGGTGCTGATCTTCTCCTGGGTCTACGAGCTGACACCGGAGGGACTGA
>JBGTLY010000190.1:0-6747 GCA_041743865.1 Woeseiaceae bacterium | reverse complement strand
GCGGCGAACCCTTCGTCGGGCGCGCTGGCAAGCTGCTCGACGAAATGCTCCGCGCGGTTGGTCTTGGCCGCGACCGCGTATACATCGCGAATACCGTGAAGTGCCGGCCGCCCGGCAACCGCAACCCGGCCGCGGAGGAAGCGTTGGCCTGTCGCGGCTTCCTGGATCGCCAGATCGAGCTGGTCGACCCGTCGATCATCGTCGCCGTCGGCAAGGTCGCGGCCCAGAATCTGCTGGCGAGCGATGCCCCGGTCGGCCGGCTGCGCGGCCGCCGGCATCAGCTTGGCCGGATTCCCCTCGTGGTCACGTACCACCCGGCCTACCTGTTGCGCAGCCCGTCGCAAAAGCGCCTCGTCTGGGACGACCTGTGCATGGCCCGCGCTATCGTGGATGCCGGTGTCAAATGATCCTGCCGATGACAGAGCCGCCGGTCGCGATCCGGGGCATGACGCATGAGGATCTTGCGCAGGTCTCCGATATCGAGCGCCGCAGTTATGATTTTCCCTGGAGCCACGGCGTATTTCGTGATTGCCTGCTGGCCGGATACCAGTGCATGACGCTGGAGCGTGCCGGACGCGTGGCCGGCTATTCGATCCTGTCGATCGCGGCCGGCGAGGCGCATATCCTCAACCTCTGTGTAGATCCTGAGCATCGCGCCCACGGCTACGGCGAGCGCCTTCTGGACGAGGTCCTGGCGCGAGCCCGCCGCGCGGAGGTGGCCGAGGTGTCGCTCGAGGTGCGACCATCAAACCTGACCGCGATCGCCCTGTACCGTAAGAAGGGGTTCCACCAGATAGCGAACCGCCCGGCGTATTACCAGGCCCGCGGAGGGCGTGAAGACGCCGCCGTATTGTCGAAGAAGCTCAAGGGCAAGGCCTGACTGCATTTCCAAGCCGCGGGCCTTACGCTAGACTGCGCCCCCCCCCGGGATACACGTCGCCTTGCCGTCCGCCACGACGGCGTCACTCAATGACATCGATACAGGAACAGATTGCCAAGCGCCGCACCTTTGCGATTATTTCGCACCCGGACGCGGGCAAGACCACGCTCACGGAGAAGTTGCTCCTCTATGGCGGCGCGATCCAGCTCGCAGGCACAGTAAAGGGCCGCAAGGCGAGCCGCCATGCGACCTCTGACTGGATGGCACTGGAGCAACAGCGCGGTATTTCGGTTACGTCGTCCGTGATGCAGTTCCCTTATGACGGGCATGTCGTGAACCTCCTGGACACGCCGGGCCACGAGGATTTTTCCGAAGACACCTACCGTACGCTGACCGCCGTCGACTCTGCGCTCATGGTCATCGACTGTGCCAAGGGCGTCGAGATGCGGACGATCAAGTTGATGGAAGTGTGCCGCCTCCGGGACACACCGATCATGACGTTCATCAACAAACTGGACCGCGACGGCCGCGAGCCGATCGACCTGCTGGATGAAATCGAGGACGTTCTTGGCATCCAGTGCACGCCCGTGACCTGGCCGATCGGCATGGGCAAGACGCTGAAAGGCGTATACCACATCCCCGAGGATCGCATTTACCTGTATGACAAGGCCGGGCGGGAAAGAGCCTCCGGCATTCGTGCGATCGACGGCCTCGGTTCGCCGGAGGCGACGGCAGCGCTCGGCGAACTCGTCCATGAGTTCCGCGAGGAACTCGAACTCGTGCGCGGTGCGTGTCCGCCGTTCGACGAGGCCGCCTATCGGGCGGCGCGACAAACGCCGGTCCTGTTCGGGTCGGCGCTGTCAAACTTCGGCGTCAAGCAACTGCTTGATGAGTTCGTCCGTTACGCGCCGCCGCCCCAGCCCCATGAAACGGAACAACGCCTGGTGCAGCCGGACGAATCCACCATGACAGGCTTCGTGTTCAAGATCCAGGCGAACATGGACCCCGGCCACCGGGACCGGATCGCGTTCATGCGCATCTGTTCCGGTGAGTACCGGAAGGGCATCAAGCTGCTGCACGTGCGATCGGGGAAGGACATGAAGGTCCCGGAGGCAATTACCTTTCTCGCCGCGGACCGGCAGCAGGCGGACACGGCCTGTGCCGGCGACATCATCGGCTTGCACAACCATGGCACGATCAACATAGGCGACAGCTTCTCGGAAGGTGAGGACCTGCGCTTCACCGGCATACCGAATTTCGCACCCGAAATCTTCCGTCGTGCGGTCCTGAAGGATCCGCTGCGGCTGAAAGCGCTGCAAAAGGGCCTCGCGCAACTGTGCGAGGAAGGCGCCACCCAGCTCTTCCGGCCGCTGAGGAACAACGACCTCATACTCGGCGCCGTCGGTCCGTTGCAGTTCGAGGTCGTGGCGCACCGCCTGCGCGACGAGTACAAAGTCGAGTGCCAGTTCGAGGCGATCGGCGTATCCACCGCACGCTGGGTCGATTGCAGCGATCGCAAGATGCTGGCGGAGTTCGAGCGCAAGGCGCACGATAACCTCGCGCTGGATCACGGCGAACAGCTGGTCTACATTGCCCCTACCCGCGTCAACCTGAACCTGACCGAGGAACGTTGGCCCGACATCCGGTTTCGCGAAACGCGCGAACATTGATCGCGGCGGAAGGTGGCGCCCTGGAGACCGCATTGCCCCGATCGGAATTGTGGAACCGCAAAGTCATCGCCTGGGCCTTCTACGACTGGGCCAATTCCGCGTTCGCATTGTCGGTCATGGCTGTGCTGTTCCCGCTGTTCCTTGGCAGCTATTGGAGCGCCGGAGAGCCGGGCGCAGTCGTCACGCAACGACTGGCCTGGGTCACGACCGGTGCAAGCGCAGTCGTCTTCGTCCTTGCGCCCGTCTTTGGGACAATCGCGGACGCCGGCGGTTATCGCAAACGCTTCCTGTTCGTGCTGGCAGTCACTGGCGCGGCGGCCACTGCGAGCCTGGGGCTGATAGCACAGGAATACTGGGTCGTTGCGTTACTGCTCTACGCCTTCGGGTCCATCGGCTATTACTGCTCGACGGTATTCTATGACTCCCTGCTGGTCGACATCGTCGCGCCGCGCTACTTCAGCTTTGTCTCGTCCCTGGGCTTCGCGATAGGCTATCTCGGCGGTGCCTTGCTGCTCGCGCTCCACGTCTGGATGCTCACCCAGCCCGCAAGCTTCGGGTTCGATGACGCAACCGAGGTCATACGCTTCGCATTCATCACCGTCGGCGCATGGTGGGCACTCTTCATGTTGCCGCTGGTCCTGCTCGTTCCCGAACGTACCGGACGCAAACCGGCAGCGGAGAACCCCGTGCGGGCGGCGTACCGTCAGTTGCGCTCCACGATGCAACAGATCAGCCAGTACCGAACCGTCGTGTTGTTCCTCAGTGCCTATTGCCTGTATATCGGCGGCGTCTTCACGGTGATCTTCATGGCTGTCAACTACGGGCAGCGCTTAGGTTTCGGTCAGCAGGACCTGGTCATGGCGCTGATGATCACGAACTTCGCCGGCTTCCCGGCCACTTTGCTGTACGGCGTGCTGGGTCACCGTTTCGGTCCCAGGGCCGGCCTGTATCTCGCACTCGCTGTCTATATCGCGGTGTCGAGCTGGGCGGTCGGCATGGTCGACGTCTGGCAGTTCTACGTGATGGCGGTCATCGTGGGCTGTGTGCAGGGCGGCGTACAAAGCCTCAGCCGATCCCTGTACGCCGAACTGATACCTAAAGAACGTGCCGGTGAATTTTTCGGCTTTTACAACATGGTGACGAAGTTTGCGCACGTCGTCGGTCCGGCGCTGGTCGGTATCGCTGCCGGCGTGTCCGATAGCCCGCAGGCCATGTTGCTCGTCCTGCTGCCCCTGTTCGTCCTCGGTGCCGGGCTTCTGACCCGCGTCAGGATCGTCCGCCTGTCTGCGTCCTGAGTTTGCCGGCCTCGCGCCAGCCAAGGGTGCTCACCGCGCGCGCCAGCGCATCGACCAGCTCGGGTCGCCCGCCGTAGCGTGCCGCCTGGTAGAGAACCGTCACGTTCTCGATCGTCGCCGCGTCGATTGCCGAGTTCTCTCTCGCGCGTTTCGCGAAGGCGGCGGGGGATTCGCCAAGAGCGGGTTCGAGACCGGTGGCGCGAACGAAGCGGCCGTAGAGCACGCGGGCGCGGTCCGGCCGCGGCGGCCGGTAGCGCCACATCATGACGGCGCTGATTGCGAGCGTCAGGCCGATCACGATCCCGATCAGCGCAAGAAACATGTCCCGCCATTCGGGATCGTCAATGCCGAGCCATTGCATGAAGCCGTCCTGCTTGTCCGGACCGTATCCCAGCACCCACTCGTTCCAGGCTGCATTCATCGCGTCCCAGGACAGCTGCAGTCGGTGCAGGGCGCGCGTGGGAAAATCGAATGCCCAGCCGCCCGACCGCCGGCCGAGCCGGGAGTCGGCACTGCCGAGTTCGATGCGGTCCGGCGCCACTGCAGCGGTCGGATCCACGCGCAACCACCCGCGGCCCTCCAGCCAGACTTCCGACCATGCGTGCGCGTCGGATTGCCGGACGATCATGTAGTCGCCCATCGGGTTGAGTTCGCCGCCCTGGTAGCCCAGCACGACGCGTGCCGGGATGCCCGCAGCGCGCATCAGCACCGTGAATGCCGAGGCATAGTGTTCGCAGAAACCCCGCCGCGTGTCGAACAGAAAACGGTCGACGGGGTTGCTGCCGAGCGCAGGCGGTTGCGTCGTGTAGACGAACTCGTCCTCGTGGAACATCGACAGGACCCTGTCGACGTATTGCTCATTGCTGCGCGCGTCCGTGCGCAGTGCCCGGCCAAGCGTCCTTGCCCGGGGATTCGTGCCCGCCGGAAGCTCCAGATACCAGCCGCGCAGGAACGGCCGCAGCCGAGGTTCCGCACGGTGCCGGGTGTACGACACGGCCTCGTACGTGATGCGCTGGTCGATGGGGGTTATGCGCGCCAGGGCGAGCGTCGGCTGCATGTGTGTATCGGAGAGGGTCCAGGTTGCCGGCAAGTCCAGTGCCGGCACCCAATGCTGCCGCGTGGGCTCCATCGTGACCTGGTAGCGCACCGGCGGCCCGCCGTAGTCGAGGTCATCGCCGGGTCGAAACCCGATGGAGGGCTCGCGGCCGGTCCACGTTCGGCCATTGAATCGAGGCAAGACCATCGCACGCCAGTAGCGCTCGCGATGTTCCGGGACGCTGCCTGAAAAACGGGCTCTGAACGCGACCTCGTCGGATTGCGAGAGTGACGTGATGTCGCCGGGACTCATCGTGTCGCTGAGCCCGGTTGTCCCAGAGCTTGTGTCGATAGGCACGGCCCAGAACGGCGTGGCGATCCGGGGAAAGAAAAACCACATGACGAGTGCCAGTGGGGCAGCGTAGGCGACCAGGCGGGCGCTGACCGCGAAGCTCGTGCGGATGCGTTCCGCGGGATTCCCCGATGTGCGCAACCATGCGGTCAGGATAAAAACGAGGGCGACCAGAAGATACGGCAGGGACCAGAGATGCTGTTCCCGAAGGAGCGATGACATGACGAGGAAGATCGCGATGAACAACAGGACGAACTGATCGCGCCGTTGGCGGGTTTCGAGCAGTTTGAGCGACGCCATCACGGCAAGTAAGGCTGATCCCGGCCCGACACCGCTTATCGTTTCGTAAGTGACGAGCACCCCGAGGAAACAGCCCAGAGCAAGGAGCGCCCGGAACCATGCGGCGGGCAATGTGCCGCGCCGGCGCTCGATCAGCAAACGCCAGGCCGCGCACGCGAGGAAAATCATGCTGACCCAGGCGGGCAGGTGCGGGAGATGCGGCAGCAAGGCGAGGCCGAGCGACGCCAGCGTCCAGGGCAGGCTCGACAGCAGCGAGCCGTCGGTGCCACGAGGGCTAGCCCAGCTCAGCTTGCGCATCCGTGTCGATTCCGTAGAGGGCGAGTGCCTCAAGGCACCGCGTGCGATGGGCGTCGCCGTGAGACGGCGGCAGGACCGTGCCTGGCAAGCGCAGGCCGTAGTCTTCGAGTTTGCGATCCGCCTCGACGATCCAGCGCGTCAGGATCGACAAGCGATGCTCGATATCGGGGACGTCGAGGTCGGCGAAGTCGAACCACTGGCTGCTGGTATCCGCGCCGGCAAAGCGTTTCGAAAGCAACTGGCCGGCGCGGGCGAATGCTTTCCACGCTACGTTGCGCGGCGAATCGCCCGTGACGAAGCGGCGCAGGCCGGCGAAATCTTCCTCGCCACGTGCATCGTGCTGGCGATGCCCGAGGGACAGAAGCGACGGCGGAGGCGGCGGCGCATCGTCGGCCGGCCGCGGGTAAACGAGGCCGGCAATGTCCATGTGCAGCCACGCCCAGGCACGAAACAGTTCGAAAGGAAACTGGCTGCTGATACCAAAGCGCGGCAGCGGCACGCGGCCCCGCGAGAGAGTTGCGACCGGCAGGGTGAAAATGCAGCTCTCCCCGGGCGCCAGATCCTCGATCCTGCTTGTCGTCCGGTCGATGTTGAGGCCGATCCGGAATCGCTCAGAACGAGCATGATTCGTGACGGCGAATCGGAACTGCGCAACGCTACCGGCGAAAACCGGTTCGACTCCGGCGAAGCGGATCGCGAGACCGACGAGGTTGCGCTGGCACTGGTGCATGGCGACGAAGCCTATGCCGATCAGGAAGAAGGTCAGGACGAATGAGAGGTTGTTGTTGTAGTTCATCGAGCCCAGCAGCATCGTGAACGTCATCAGCGCGTAGATCAGGCCTACGCCGGTCGGCAGGATATAGGTGCGCCGGGCGCCGAGCGTAACCGTTACCGCATCATGCCCCTGCCGGCGCCGGG
>JBGTLY010000189.1:0-9824 GCA_041743865.1 Woeseiaceae bacterium | reverse complement strand
CCTGAGGGAAGTAAAGCGCAGGCGAGCGCAGCGAGCCGAGCCATGACCGATGGCAATGCCCGATGCGCTCGCCCTGCGCGGAAGCCCGGCGCGCGGCAGCCGAGCTCCAGACCTGTTCAACCGAATGGCTCACTCGCCTTCGGCTCGCTCCGCTTTATTTCGGTCGAACAGGCCTCCTCGCCCGGCGGCCCGGACAGTCCGGCGGCACCCGCCGGTGCGCCAGGACGATCCGGGCGGGCACGTCGGGTGTTGTTTGAGGGAAGTAAAGCGCAGGCAAGCGCAGCGCAGCCGAGCCATGACCGAGAACAATGCCCGATGGGCCCGCCATGCGTTGAAGCCCGGAGCTCGGTGGCCGTGTGACGTGGCGGAAGCTTGGCTGCGTTTATCGCGCGCATGGCGCGCTCCTACATCGCCGTCAGGCTTTCGGCAGCGTGACGCCGACCTGCCCCTGGTACTTGCCGCCGCGATCGGCGTAGGAGACTTCGCATTCCTCGTCGGACTCGAGAAACAACATCTGCGCCACGCCCTCGTTGGCGTAGATTTTCGCCGGCAGCGGCGTCGTGTTCGAGAATTCGAGTGTGACATGCCCTTCCCACTCCGGTTCCAACGGTGTCACGTTGACAATGATCCCGCAACGGGCGTAGGTCGACTTGCCGAGGCAGATCGTGAGCACGTTGCGCGGAATCCGGAAGTATTCCACCGTGCGCGCAAGTACGAAAGAATTCGGCGGAATCACACACACATCGCTTTTCAGGTCGACGAAACTTTTGGCGTCGAAGGCTTTCGGGTCGACGATTGCCGAATTGATGTTCGTGAATATCTTGAATTCATTCGAGCACCGGACATCGTAGCCGTAGCTCGACGTGCCGTAGGACACGATGCGGCAGCCATCCCGTTCCCGGACCTGTCCGGGCTCGAACGGCTCCAGCAGCCGATGTTCGGCGGCCATCCGGCGGATCCAGCGGTCGGACTTTATGCTCATCAACTGTCCTCGACGACGATGTTGGGGAATCGGGCACTGTAATCCCGGCTCCTGACGGCAAGCTCGGCCGTCATGAAGCGGGCGGCGGAACGAAACGCCGCGGCAGCCGGGGAATCCGGCTCGGCGGCTACCGTGGGTGTGCCGGAGTCTGCCTGTTCCCGGATACGCGCGTCGAGTGGCAGGCTGCCGAGCAGGCGCACGTCGAAATCCTTGGCAATCCGCTCGCCGGCGCCCTGGCCGAAAATGCGATCCTCGTGGCCGCAGGCCGAACAGAGATGCGTACTCATGTTCTCGATGACACCGAGTACCGGAATCGAGACCTTGCGGAACATGACGAGCCCCTTGCGGGCATCAATCGCCGCGATGTCCTGCGGCGTCGTAACGATCACCGCGCCGGACACGGGCACCTGTTGCGACAGGGTCAGCTGGATGTCACCGGTCCCGGGCGGCATGTCGACGACCAGGTAATCGAGGTCCCGCCACTGCGTTTGGGTCAGGAGCTGGTTCAGTGCGGAGGTCACCATCGGACCGCGCCATACCATCGGCTGGTCAGGGTCCACGAGAAAACCGACAGACATCACCTGCAGGCCGAGGGAATTCAGTGGCTCCATGGTCTTTCCGTCCTCACTCACCGGACGCTGCCCCGTGAGACCGGTCATGTGCGGCTGGCTGGGGCCGTATATATCGGCATCAAGGAGGCCGACAGATGCGCCATCGCCGCGCAGCGCCAGTGCGAGATTGACCGCGACGGTCGACTTGCCGACGCCGCCTTTTCCCGACGCGATGGCAATGACATTGCGGATCCCCGCGAGCGGCTTCAGGTTCCGCTGCACACCGTGCGCCGCAATCGCGGTCCGGAGCTCCAGTTTGACGTCCGCGATCCCCGAGGCTGCCGCGAGCGAGCGCTCGAGGCGATCCCGAATGCCATCGAAATCGCGCTCGAGCGGCAGGCCGAATGCAACAATCGCCCGAAGCCTCGCGGGCGTCGCCTCGGTGACCTCGACCCGCGCGATTGCCCCGACCGTTTTTCCGGCCTCCGCTAACTCGATGCTTTTCAGGGCCTTACTTACGTCAGATTCTGTTGACAGCGTCACAGTTCGTGCTCACACATTAGGTAAAATTTCCTCACTGCAAGGCGCCGCGGGTGGCAATCGGGCGCACATTGTAACGAAGCGCGTCACAAACCCAAGGACCCTTGAGTGCGTGCCGCGCCTTGCGCAGACAGCGCAGAGGCAATGGGGACACAAGATTTTGGCATCAGGTCGGTGTGGCATAATGCCGCGTCGCGAGAAGGACCGGGTCGCATTTGCGTTTGCAGCCTCAGGCTGCAGGTGTTTTTTCGGCCCGCACATTGGGCGGACACGTTGAATTTCGAGACCAAGCCAGCAAACCGGTTATCGCTTGCGGGTCGGCCTGCGGCTGGTCGTCCGGCATGCAGGTGTCAGGGGATTCCCGGATGAGCCTGCTCGGCACGTTTCGCGCAGACCAGCAGATCAACGCGCTGATGGCGGAGTCCGATCCGACCTCCAGCCGCGCCCTGAACCTGATGGAACGCCTGAAACGTGCTGGCCCGAAGGTCATACCCAAGCTGGTCGACGCGCTCGCGCTGTCGGATAAATCACACACGATGATGTTCGTCGATATCCTGACAGCGCTCGTGAATGACAAGACCCTGGCGGAGTTTCGAGAAGGCCTTGCGGACGGTAACGAGCGGGTTGTCAAGGGAACCGCCTGGGCACTGTGCGGTTCGACGACTTACAATGCCAATGCGCTCCTCGGCTGGTTCGAAGACCCGGAAGTATCGAAGCCGGCCCTGATCGAGGTGCTGCGCGTACACAAGCAGGACCTCTCCGTCCACGAACTCCTGCAGGCTGCCTACGACCTCGATACCCGCGAAAAAGCTGCCGTATTCAAGATCATCGAGGACATCATCCGTCCGGAAATGGTGCCCGACCTCGTCGCCCGCATGGGCGGCAAGGACCCGATCATCAAGATCCACCTCATCCAGTTGCTGGCGCGTTTCGGCACGGCTGAAATCAACAATGCGCTGGAAATGCAGCTCCGGGACCCGAACAAGATGGTTCGAAGCGCGGCACTCGGCGCGCTCGCGTCGCGGCCGGGCAATGTCAATATCGCCGCCGTCGCGAAACTTCTTCAGGACCCGGACCTCGACGTCCAGTCGAAAGCCGTGGACATGATGGTGCAGATCAATCACCCGAACACGGTGCAGTACCTTGCGGACGCGCTGAAAGACGAGTCGGAATACGCGCGGCGCGCCGCGGTGGAAGTCCTGAATGAAGTCGGCACCCCCGATTCCGTGAAAGATCTGCTGCAAGTGCTCAAGGACAATGACTGGTGGGTTCGTTCGAGGGCCGGGGATGCGCTGGCCGAGATCGGAGGGCCGAAAGTTGTCGATGCCGTCGTGCAGCTGATTCGCGACAAGGACGAAGAGATCCGCCGAACCGCCATCGAGATCCTGAACTCGACGAAAGACGAGCGTGCGGTGGATCACCTGATCGCGGCAACCGACGATTCCGACTGGTGGGTGCGAGAAAGAGCGATCGACGCGCTGTCGCAAATCGGCAGTCCGAAGGCTCTGCCGAAACTCGAATCCATGCTGGGCCAGAACCCGAAAACCGACGCAGTCATCATTCGCGCGCTGGCAAAAATCGGGAATGCCCGTCATGTCGCCAGCATCGTGCCCATGCTCCAGCGCCAGGAACGTGAGGTTCAGATCGAGGCCATTAAAGCCCTCGCAAAACTTGCCGACGAGTCGCATGCCGAAACCATTCGGGGCGTACTGCGAAAGATAAGGCAGGCGGACGACCTGACGATCATCAATGTGGCCGACGGCGCCCTCAAGGATCTCGATGCACGGTTCTCGGCGACGGTGCTCGAGGAGAACGTTCGTGCGAAGAAGATTGTCGACAACACGCGCACGCTTCTCGTCGACGGCAAGGACCTCGACAAACTTCTCAAGGAAGCCAAGGCGGCAAGCCGCGTCGGCAACCTGGAGGAGGACGAGGCGCCGGATGGCGTCCCGGTGCCGGCACCGGCCCCCGCTGCGCTCGATATCTCCAAGCTGAAACCGGGCGACGTCATCGAGGGGCGTTACAAGTACATAGAGAAGATCGGCAAGGGCGCATTCGGCACGGTACTCCTGATGGAAGACGAAGTCGTCGATGAACGTCTGATCCTCAAGTTCCTGAACCCGAACGTGTCCTCCGACGAGGAAATGATGAAGCGCTTCGTACATGAGTTGCGCTACTCAAGAAAGATCACGCACCGAAATGTCATTCGCATCTACGATTTCCTGAACCTGCAGGGCAGTTACGCCATCTCGATGGAGTATTTCCCATCCCATACGCTGTCGGGTGAAATTCCGGAAGGCAAGCCGATGGACCTGGCCAGGTGCCTCAAGTTCTCGCGCGATATCGCGACCGGCATGGCCGTGGCGCACCAGGCCGGTGTCATCCACCGTGACCTCAAGCCGGCGAATATCCTCGTCAACAGCGACGGACTCCTGAAAATCGTGGACTTCGGCGTCGCCGCGGCGGCGTCCAGCGGCGATACACAGCTCACCAAGACGGGATACGTGATCGGTTCGCCGAAGTACATGGCGCCGGAGCAGATTCTAGGCAAGAAAGTCGACGAAACGGCGGACGTCTACAGCGTCGGTGTAATCATGTACGAGATGGCCACCGGTGTGCCCCCGTACAGCCGCGGTGATCACATGTCCGTGATGTATCAGCACGTCCAGGGGAAGGCGAAGCCGCCGCAGGAAATCAATGTCGCGATCCCGGATGAATTCGCCACCATCATTGTAAAGGCAATGTCGGTGGACAAGTCGAAACGTTACCAGTCCATGGGCGAACTGACCGCCGCACTCGACAGTGTGGCGCTATAGCCATGGCCCGGATCGATGCATTCCTGAAGCTCGGCCTCGCGCAAGGCTGCTCAGACGTGCACCTCGCCGTCGGCGTACCACCGATGCTGCGTATGAACGGCGATCTGCTGCCGATCAAGTTTCGCGCCTTGTCGGATACAGAGCTCGAAACCTATATCCATGAAATCCTGACGCAATCGCAGAAGGAGCGCCTGGAACAGGGCCATGACCTGGACTTCTCCTACGTCACCGAAGAGGGCGGACGATTCCGTGTGAACGTATTCCGCAAGATCACGGGCGTCGGCGCCGTCCTGCGCTACATCCCCGGCGACGTGCCCTCGCTCGAAAAACTGGATGTACCGCCGATCCTCGCGAAGTTCTGCGACTACCACCAGGGAATGGTCCTCGTTACCGGTTCGACCGGCACGGGTAAATCGACGACGCTAGCGGCGATGATCAACCACATCAATGAGCGCCGGAACCTGAACATCATCAGCCTCGAGGATCCGATCGAATTCGTCCATCCCAGCAAGAACTCGCAGGTCATCCAGCGCGAGGTCGGCACGCATGTGCACAGTTTCGCCGATGGAGTGCGTTCCGCAATGCGCGAGGACCCCGACGTTATCCTGGTCGGCGAGTTGCGCGACGCGGACACCATTATGATGGCAATGACAGCCGCAGAAACCGGTCACCTCGTGCTCGGTACGCTGCACACGACCGGTGCAGTCAAGACGATTGACCGAATCATCGACGCGTTGCCGGGCGAACTCCGCGAACAAACCAAGGCGTTCCTGTCAATGAGCCTCAAGGCCGTCATTACCCAGGTACTGGTAAAGACACCGGACGGTCGCGGCCGGCGCGCCGTGCTTGAGATTCTTGTCAGCAACCGCGCAATCGCGAACCTGATTGCGTCCGACCAGACGCACCAGATCCCGTCCCAGTTGCAAACGGGAAAGGATGTCGGCATGCAGCTGCTCGATCAGGCGCTGCTCGAGCAGATTCAGGCAAAGCGCATAGACCCGAATGACGCCATTCGCTACGCGAACGACAAGAAGAAGTTCGAGCGCTTCGTTACCGACACCGACATCCTTCCGTCACTCGGCATAGCGCCGGGCGCAGAGGCCTGAACCGATGCCCGGTATCGACAGATACCTCGAGGCGGCGCTCAAGAGCAACGCGTCGGACCTGCATTTCCTGTCCGGAGACCCGGTGCGCGCCCGCATTCACGGCGACCTGAAGATCCTCAGCAAGGACGTCGTCTCGGTTGAGCACGTCTGGGATTGCGTCCTGGAGATCATGGACGGCATTACGAAACGCGACTTCGAAAGGGACGACGCCGCAGACTTTGCGTACGACATGCCCGGTGTATCCCGGTTTCGTGTCAATGCCTTCCGCCACCTCAACGGCATAGGCGCCATCTTCCGCGCAATACCCTCGAAAGCACTTTCGCTCGAGGACCTCGGTATGCCGGACGTCGTGCACCAGCTGTGCCGCCACACACAGGGAATGATTCTGGTGACCGGGAAGACCGGCTCCGGCAAATCGACGACCCTGGCCGCCATGATCGATTCGATGAACCAGCGACTGAAAGGCCATATCCTCACCATTGAGGACCCGGTCGAATTCGTCCACAAGGCGAAAGGCTGCCTGATCAGCCAGCGCGAAGTCGGCGTTCACAGTGACAGCTTTTCGTCGGCGCTGCACAGCGCCCTGCGAGAGGATCCGGACGTGATCCTGGTCGGTGAAATGCGCGATCTCGAAACCATCAGCATCGCGGTCACGGCGGCCGAGATGGGCATCCTGGTCATGGGCACGCTGCACACCAACGGCGCCGGGCAGACCGTCGACCGCATCGTCAATTCGTTTCCGGCTGACAAGCAGAGTCACATCCGGACGATGATTTCCACGTCCCTGCGCGGCGTCATCTCCCAGCAATTGCTGCCCCTGAAGCAGAAGGCCGGCCGCGTCGCCGCTCTGGAAATACTCATCAACACACCGGCCGTCGGCAACCTCATCCGGCAGGGCAAGCTCGACCAGCTCGAGACCGCAATGCAATCGGGCGGCAGCATGGGCATGCAAACCATGGACAATGCCCTGATGTCGCTGGTCTCGAAAGGCCAGATCGCGGGCAAGGACGCCTACCTGCAAGCCAATAACAAGTCAAAGTTCGAACGGATGAAAGACGAGACCTAGACCGATCGCTTCCGTGGCATAATGCCGCGCTTCACCCGTCAGCCCGAAGTGTCCATGGCCGACCGCCAGCGAAAAATTCTCGTCACGAGCGCCCTGCCCTACGCCAACGGCTCGATTCACATGGGCCACCTGGTCGAGTACATCCAGACCGATATCTGGGTGCGTTACCAGAAGCTCCGGGGCCATCTCTGCACCTATGTCTGCGCGAGCGACGCGCACGGCACGCCGATCATGCTCAAGGCCCGGGAACTCGGCGTCACCCCGGAGGCCCTGACGGAGCGCGTCAGCCGCGAATTCGTCCGTGATTTCGCGGATTTCGGCGTCGACTTCGACAACTATCACACCACACACTCGCTTGAAAACGAGGCACTGACGACGGAAATTTACGAGGCGCTGAAGGCAAACGGCGACATTTACACGAGGACGATCGAACAGGCCTACGACGAAAAGGAAGGGCTGTTCCTGCCGGACCGTTTCGTTCGCGGGACCTGCCCGCGCTGCAGGAGCACGGACCAGTACGGGGACTCCTGTGAAGTTTGCGGCGCCACTTATACGCCAGCCGATCTGATCGACCCGGTCTCGGTATTGTCCGGCACGAAACCGGTCACACGCGACTCGGAACATTATTTCTTCCGCCTGAGTGATTACGGCTCGCGCCTCCGCGAGTGGATGCAATCGGCGGCGCTCGACCGAAACGTGCTCGCTAAACTCGAGGAGTGGTTCGACGCCGGGCTCAAGGACTGGGATATTTCCCGGGATGCACCCTATTTCGGGTTCCGTATCCCCGGCACAGAAGACAAGTACTTTTACGTGTGGCTCGACGCGCCGGTCGGCTATCCGGCGAGTTTCCTCAACCTCTGCGAGCGCCGGGATGACCTGGACTTCGAGGAATACTGGCGGCCCGGCCACGACACCGAGGTTTATCATTTCATCGGTAAGGACATCATGTACTTCCATACGCTGTTCTGGCCAGCGGTACTCGTCGGCAGCGGATTCCGAACGCCGACGAGCGTGTTCGCCCACGGTTTCCTGACCGTCAATGGCCAGAAGATGTCGAAATCGCGTGGCACCTTCATCAAGGCGCGTACCTATCTCGACAATCTCGACCCGGGCTACCTCCGCTATTACTACGCCGCGAAGCTCGGCCCGACGATCGAGGATATCGACCTCAATCTCGACGATTTCGTCGCGCGCGTAAATGCGGACCTCGTCGGCAAGTTCGTCAATATTGCGAGCCGTTGCGCGGGTTTCATTCAGAAAGGTTCAAACAGCCGGCTCGCTGAACGCCTGCCCGACCCCCCCCTGTTCGCGACGGTGGCGCATGCCGGGCAGGCCATTGCGCAACATTACGAACGGCGCGAGTACTCCAAGGCGATGCGCCGGATCATGATGCTGGCCGATGACGCGAACCGCTATATCGACGAGCACAAGCCCTGGCTCCTGGCCAAAGACGCATCGCGCGCCGCGGACGTGCAATCAATCTGCACGCAGGGCCTGAACCTGTTTCGCAGCCTCGCGATCTATCTCTCGCCCGTGGTGCCGGTGCTCGCGGAAAAGGTCCGTGCGTTCCTGGACGAAGAGTCCTGGTGCTGGGACGATGCCGGGACGCCACTGCTCGGGCGCCGCATCAGGCCATTCGAGCCGCTCATCACCCGCGTCGAGCCGGACCGTGTCGCGGCCCTGCTCGAGCAATCGCTGGATCAATCGCTCAATCAATCATCAGAACAAGCTCAGGAACCCGGAGCCGCGGCCGTGCCATCTGCTGAAGACGACCTGATCAGTATCGAGGATTTCCTGAGAATCGATCTGCGTATCGCGCGCATCGAAAAAGCCGCGTCGGTCGAGGGCGCGGACAAGTTGCTGGCGCTGACTCTCTCTCTCGGCGATTCCGAGCGCCAGGTGTTCGCCGGCATCAAGGCTGCCTACGATCCGGCGACACTGGCAGGACGCCATGTCGTGGTCGTCGCCAACCTGGCCCCCCGGACGATGCGCTTCGGCGTCTCGGAGGGCATGGTGCTCGCCGCCGGCCCGGGCGGCGAGGACATCTTTCTGCTGTCGCCGGACGAAGGCGCTGAAGCGGGGATGCGCGTCAAGTAGAATAATCGGCGATGAGCGAAATCGTCGTCATTCTGGTCGGCACCATCCTGGTCAACAACTTCGTTTTGACCCGTTTCCTGGGACTGTGCCCCTTTATGGGCGTTTCCAGGAACCTCGAGGCGGCCGCCGGCATGTCGCTCGCCACGGCATTCGTACTGACGTTGTCGTCGGCGACGGCCTATTTGCTGCATGAGTACCTGCTCGTGCCACTCGGTCTCGAGTACCTGAGGACCCTGAGTTTCATCCTGGTCATTGCTGGCAGCGTGCAGTTCACCGAGATCATGGTGCAGCGGCTGAGCCCGCTCCTCGACCAGGTGCTCGGCATTTTCATCCCGCTGATCGCAACGAACTGCGCCGTGCTGGGCGTGGCGCTGATCAATGTCCAGCAGTCGGGGAATTTTCTCGAATCGGTGTTCTTCGGGCTGGGCGCCGCCGCCGGCTTCGCGCTCGTGCTTGTGCTGTTCGCGGCGATGCGCGAGCGCCTCGATGCGGCGGACATTCCCGCCCCGTTTCGCGGCACGGCCATCGCCTTGATGACCGCCGGCATCATGTCGCTGGCGTTCATGGGCTTCGCCGGCATGGCGAGGCCCTGAGCGGCATGTTCGGCATCGCAACGGCCGTGCTGACGATTGGGGCGCTAGCGGCGGCTGCCGGGCTGCTGCTCGC
>JBGTLY010000188.1:0-5594 GCA_041743865.1 Woeseiaceae bacterium | reverse complement strand
CCGGCGCCCAGTTCGGCGTAAGGCACGAGCGGCCCGTCGCTGAACAGGTAGGTGCCGCGGAAGCGGTAATTGATCTGCGTGAGTTCATGGTCGAAGCGCGACTCGACGCCATTTTCGTCCACGAGGGTCGCGGTGTAGTCGGGGGCGAGCCATTCGATGTCGCCGCCGATTATCAGCCGGTCGGAGAGGTAATAGCCGAGCCCCATGCCGAGGCCGAAGGCATCGTCCATTTCGAAGGTCGAGCCGCCGCCAGCGGAAGCACTTTCCGAATCCTGGTAGAGCACCGCGCCGGACCATTCCCAGGTGCCTTGGCCGGAGCTGTAAGATTGTGCGTGCGACATGCCCGACAGGCCTAGCAGGATCAGGATGGTTGTTGAACGGATCATAGTGGGTTTCCAGTGGGAGCGGCTACCAGCCGCCGTTGGAGCGGCTTTTAGCCGCGCATTGAAGTGAGTTTTACAAGTTCGGGAAGCCTGCGCTCAGGCCAGACCGGTTTCTAACCATTTTGCGCCATGTATGGCGTTGTATGTTGTGCCTTTTCAGGCGTATGCCAGCACCTGCCGGCGGAAGTCGCGTGGCGACACTCCGGCCAGTTGCCGGAATGCCCGAGCGAAGTGCTGCGGATGTTCATAGCCTGCAGCGAATGCAACGTCGATGATCTTCATCGTCGGGTCGGCGAGCAGGTCACAGGCGACTTCGTAACGAACCTCCTGGACCAGCCTCGAGTACGTATGGCCGTGCTCAGCCAGTTTGCGCTGCAGGGTGCGGGGGCTCAGTCCTGCGAGCGCCGCGGCGTCCTCGAGCCCCGGGCAGCAGCCTGCCCTTAGGTAAGGACGAATCACCTGCCTCAGGGCGTGGAGGAAATCCCAAGCCGCGGGCTCGGCTGTTTCAACGCCCCGGTCGACCGCTGGCAGGCTGCACGGCGTCGCGAGAAGGTGCTCGGGGACGAGTACCGACGTATGCGCCTGCCCGCAGAGGATGCGCGTATTGCCGTAGGCATCCAGCGCAGCGTACGGAAGCCGGTCTCGGGACATGAACGTGATCTCCGCCGGCGCCCAGGATCGCCCCGCTACGCTGCGGACAATGGAGACGATGGCATGCACCTGGATCCATTCCGATGCCCCGAGCGCCGGGTGGCGGCGAAAGGCCTCGAGGTCGCAGATCACCCGCAGGCCGGCGGCTTCGCGATCAAGTCGGACGGTGACTTCACTCTGCTCGATGGGTGCGAGCTCGAGAAACGCATCCAGTCGCGTGAGGCCGCTCGGGGCATTCAGTATCGCGGCCTGCAGCCGCGGACTGAACGTCGCGAGCGACGAGCGTTCTGCAGCCATGAAGCCGAGATCCGAAAGTTCTATTTCCCGACGACAATGCCGGAGCCACTCGAGACCGGCGACAAGGCTGATGTAGTCGTCCGGCCGCAATTCATCGATGGGCGGCAAGCCGTACTTTTCCAGGCTCCCGTTGACCGGCACACCGAGCTCGCGCAGCACGCGCTGCAGGACGATCAGATACGCGCCGCGCACGACCGGGAGGTCGCTGGCCATACGACCTGCTGCGCGTGCTATTGCCATGGTGAAAGGATGCCGGTCCGGGGCGAGATGCCGACGTGCGAGTGTACACGAGCATCGTCCGGTTACGGCGCGAAATGGTCAGAAAAGCCGTTGGCTCAATGCCATACTCGTGTTCGGAGTCCTGTAACTTGCGCGAAATCATTTCCACTGAAATGAGCCAGGTGCTCAGTATCGCAGTCGTCGATCCGGTGAGGATACGCTCGGCCATGGGTGACGTTGCCCGGTCGGGTCCGCTATCCATCACACGCGTTGCACGACACCTGGGCACCAGCCCGCGCTCGCTGCAACGCGCCCTGTCGAGGCACGGCCTGACGTACCGGGAACTCGTGGCGTCCGTGCGCAAGGAGATCTCGTTGGTATTGCTCCTTGAAACGACCCTGTCGGTCCGACAGATCGCCGAGCGCGTTGGATACCGTACACCAAGCGCCTTCTCGCGCGCGTTCATGCGCTGGACCGGCGAGGCACCGCATATCGTCCGTCGAGATCGCAGGTTCCGGTAGGAGCGGCCCATGGCCGCGATGCGGGTTTGGATCGCGCGCATGGCGCGCTCCTACGGGTTGGCGCGCTCCTACCGGACCTCGACGATTACCTTGTCGATTGTCCCGGTGAAGCGGGTTTCATCCCGCCCGATCCCGATACCGGCAACGACGGGCGTTTGGTTGTCGAGACCGACGTCGGCGGTTTCGTCCGCCGAGAAGATGAGCGGCTGGGTTTTCTCGATGCGGCCCGCCCCCACGGCCGTGCCATTCACCGAAAGCGTGGCGTCGCCACCCTTGCCGTACCCATCGCCGTCGTACTCGAAATCCAGCACGATCTCTGCGGGACCGGCCGCCACGGGCTGGTCGGCAGCCACGGTGAACTGCTCGAGGCCGAGGTAGTTGTAGGTGTACATCGGCTTACCGTCCTTCAGGTACAGCGACCAGCCGCCGAAGCGGCCGCCCTGTGCCAGGATTACGCCGTTCGCGCCGCCCTCGGGAATCTCCACCGCAGCGGTAATCGTCACCGACTGGTTCTTGATGTTAAGGAAGGTGTTTTCCAGCATCCCGTTCATGCCGTCGTAGAGCGTCAGCGATTTGCGCCCGCCGAGCAGGTCGGGACGCCCGGCGAGTGCCGGGTTGACGCGCTCCACCGTGCGATCGTCGATCGGCAGCACGTGGTATTTCTCCGCCTCGACCATGAACAGTGCTTGCAGCTCGGCGACTTTGGCCGGGTTCTGCCGGGCCAGGTTATTAGTCAGGCTGAAGTCCTCGCGTACGTTGTAAAGGTCCCAGGTGTCCGATTCGAGCGGTTTCTGCTGGCCGGTTTGCCACGGCGCCCGGTGCAGCGTGCGCGCAAACCAGCCGTCCCGGTAGATCGCGCGGTTGCCGAACATCTCGAAATATTGCGTCGTGTGCCGTTCCGGCGCCACGGCATCGTTGAACGCGTACAGGAGACTCGTGCCTTCGATCGGCGTCTGCGGCGTGCCGTTGACGATCTCGGGTTCCGGCAGGCCCGCCGCTTCGAGTATCGTCGGCGCGATGTCGATCACGTGCGAGAACTGGCTCCTGAGTCCGCTGTCCTCGTTACCCTTGTCTATGCCTTCGGGCCAGTGAATCACCATGCCGTTGCGCGTGCCGCCGAAGTCGGACGCAACTTGCTTGGTCCATGCAAAGGGCGTGTCGAAGGCCACGGCCCAGCCGGCCGCCATGTGCGGAAAGGTGTTGGGCCCGCCCCATTCGTCAATCAGGGGGAGCAGATCTTCGACTTTTTCGACGACCTGGTTGAAATAGGTCATCTCGTTGTACATGCCGACGAAGCCGCCTTCGGCACTGGTGCCGTTATCGCCGCAGATATAAATAAACAGCGTATTGTCGAACTCGCCGATCTCCTCGAGGGCGTCGACGAGGCGGCCGACTTCATGATCGGTCTGTTCGAGAAAGCCCGCGAAAACCTCCGCCTGTCGTGCGAACAGTCGTCGATGCTCGGCCGGGAGCGCCTTCCACGCCTCAAGATCCTCCGGCCGGTCGGCCAGACGCGTGTCGCCCGGAACGACGCCGAGTTTCTTCTGCCGGGCAAGCGTTTCCTTGCGGACCTCGTCCCAGCCCTTGTCGAACTCACCCTTGTACTTGTCCGCCCATTCTTTCGGGACATGGTGGGGCGCGTGTACCGCGCCGGTCGCGAAGTACATGAAGAACGGCTTGTCCGGCGTCATCGACTGCTGCGCCTTCACCCAGCCAATGGCCTGGTTAGTCATGTCGACGGTGAAGTGGTAGCCCTCGGTGGCCGGCGGAGTAACGCGGGTGACCCCGTCATAGACCAGCGGGTACCACTGGTCTGTCTCGCCACCAATGAAACCGTAGAACTTGTCGAAGCCCTGGTGTGTCGGCCAGCGGTCGTAAGGTCCGGAGACGCTCGTTTCCCAGGCAGCCGTTTCGTGCCACTTGCCGAAGGCGCCGGTGCTGTAGCCGTTCAGGCGCAGCATTTCCGCGAGCGGCGCGACACTGTTCGGCACCTGCCCCGTATTGCCCGGGAACGCGGTCGCCGTCTCCATGATCGACCCGGTCTCGGCCGTGTGGTGATTGCGCCCGGTCTTGAGCGCGTTTCGCGTCGGCGAGCACAGCGCCGTCGTATGGAAGTTGTTGAACCTGAGCCCGTTCTCCGAAAGTTCGGTCAGGGTCGGCGTCTGGATCGGGCCGCCAAAGGTGCTGGACCCGCCGAAGCCGATGTCGTCAATGAGCACGATGACGACGTTCGGCGCCTTTTCGGGCGCGGTCACGTCGAAGCGCGGCGGCGCCTCGGCATTGCGGACATCGAGTTCCGAATACGTCGGTCGCGGCGGCGCCTGGATGGGCAGTACTGTGCGGTCGAAGCCGGGCTGCTCGTTGGCGCTCGCCGCCATGGACCCGCCAAGGAGCAGTAAGGACAAAAAGATGCTATTCACGCGAGACATCGGCGAGTTTCCTTAGGACCGGTGAGATTTACGAGGAGGAGACTGTGCCGGTGGATCGCGAGAGTCT
Organism: Woeseiaceae bacterium; assembly: GCA_041743865.1. GTDB lineage: Bacteria > Pseudomonadota > Gammaproteobacteria > Steroidobacterales > Woeseiaceae > UBA1847. Next base: position 1,027 of record JBGTLY010000188.1, on the reverse strand, counting down.
GACCATTTCGCGCCATGTTGCAGGGGCTGTAGGAGCGCGCCATGCGCGCGATGGGATCGCGGGCGTGGCCCGCTCCTACAGGTGCTCCGGCCGTGGCTACAGCCAGCGCCGGACGCGTCCTTTGTAACGGCGGTACGGTTCGCCGAACTTGCGTTCGAGATAGGCTTCTTCGGGTGCAATCGCGAAGTTATACAACGCCCACGCGCACAGCGGCGAGAGCAGTAGTATCCAGAAATTCGAAAGCATGATCGCGACGCCGACGCAGACCAGGACCATCATCAGGTACATGGGATTGCGGGTGAAGCGGTAGGGCCCCTCCTCCAGCACAATGGGTGTGGGGCGCCAGGGGAGTTCGCTCTGCCCGGAGCGGCGGAACATCACGACCGGCCAAAGCCCGAGCACGAGCACCGACGTGGCAGCGACGAAGGCTCCAATCCAGTAACGCGCGGGCGCCGGTAATTCCAGACCTGCGCCGAGCGGCCACAGACGTTCGAATCCGACGCCGAGAAGGATCGTCGCGAGCGGCAGTAGCGGCGGCGGAAAGCGCACGGCCGCACCGTCCTTTTCCCCGCCCGGTTTCTGCGAATCGCTAGTCATGCGGCCGCCGCATTGCCTTCAGTCCGTGATCGGCGGCAGTCCGAGATACGCTCGGGCCGCCGGGCGCGCGCGGTTCATGTTCGCAACGATGAGGTCCTGCAGCTTGTCGATGCCTTCCTCGCGGGACGCAACCGGCTCGTCGAGCCAGACGGCGCCGGAGGAAAGGAGTTCCACGCGGCCATCCCTGGTCATGTAGAAGCCGGCGTGGACGACGGCAACCAGGTCGTCAGCGTCATGTGCCGGGCTGATCCGGCTCGCGAAGGCGCGCATGTCCGCATAGTCCGACTCAGGAATTTCGCCCTTGACGGATTCGAGCGACGCGCCGGGACCGACCGCAGCCGGCCGCGCCATTACGATCGCCTGGATGCCCGCCTCTTCAAGGCGCGAGCCCAGGCCGGCATCGTCGAAGTCGGTCACGTCCGGGACGATG
>JBGTLY010000187.1:0-33902 GCA_041743865.1 Woeseiaceae bacterium | reverse complement strand
CGGCCAGCACGGCTCATGGAATCGTGAAAGTTTAAGCGGCTACAAGGTCATCTTCGTGCCGTTCACCAACGGGATGGCCGCCGGCCCGCCCGAGGACATACTGACCGGCTTCGTCACTGACGACGGAGAGGCGCTCGGGCGTCCAGCCGGCGTGATCACTGACAACAATGGTGCCTTGCTGGTGGCCGATGACGTCGGCAACGTTGTATGGCGGGTCGTTCCATCCGAAAAACTTGCGGTTGAGGGAGAGGGCGAAGGTGATGAGTGACACGACGACCGTCCCCGGCGGTGACCGCCGCGAACGACTGGAGCAGGAGCTCGCATTTGCGCGGACGGGGCTTGCCCGCGCCGCGAATGCGCAAGAACGCGAACAGATGGAATCGGTCATCGGGGAGCTCGAGCTGAAGCTGGAGCGCCTGATTCTCGCGATCGAGATCGAGCGGCAAAGCGACGCCTGATACCCGACTAGGAGCCACCGTCGGTGTCTTCACCTTCAGTGACATCTGCGAGCCCGATGGTATGACCAAGGCCGACCGACAGCGCTTCGATGAACGCGTTTTGCAGAATGCTGAATAGTGCGGGTATCAGTGCACTATCGACGGCGGTCAACTCTCCCTGCATCGGAATTTCAGCGCCCACCCGGTCAGTCTCGTCGTTCTCCAGGATGTTCTTGGCGACTTCCGCGACGCCTTCCCACAACTTGCCGAAAAAGGAACCCTCCTCATCGAGATTCAGGATCTCCGCATCGTGGATGAGCGGCTTGATGTAGCCATCGAAACGCCCTTCGGCACTCGCCAATTCAAGAAATACCTCGACACGCCCCGCCTCCGCATCGAGATTTGCATAAGTTTCAAGGAGCGGATTCAGGCTGGTCAGCGGCAGCCCGGTCAGCTCAGCGTCGACCGTCAGGACCGGGGGATCCGAGAGGGGATCGATCTCGGCCGACAGGCGGAAAAGACCGGTTTCCTCCACGGTCGCAGTGATCGCAATGGTGCTGAAAACTTTGTCGTCCGATTCCCGGATGTTCGTAAAGTTCTGCCCCTCAACGTCTATCGCATGCACCCGCAACACGCGCCGGGTCGAACCCGATTGTTCCGACTTGTAGAGAAAAGCGGTCCCATTTTCGACAGTGAGACTGTTCAGCCGGAACGGGATCAGGGTATCCAGTCGGTCGAGCCAGTCGCCGCCGGCGCCTTCCTGGCTGGTATCGGGCGTAGGGCCGTCTACGAAAGCCAACACCGGTTCGACGGCGTGAACCGTACCTACCCATTCGCCGGCCCAGATCGCTGACCAATCCAGTCCGAGCTCGATGCGAGTTGCCGACACAAACGGCTGCGGGATTCCGGCACCACGCTTCTGCAGAATCAGGTCTTTGAGAGCGTATTCCCCGCGAATTATCGCGACATCCACGTCCGCCACAGCGCCATGGTAGGCCTCCATGTCCCGCAGTTGTCGGTTTACGTAGTGCTCCATGACTATCGGCAGGAGCACCCGTCCCAATAGCAACAGGGCGGCCACTACAACAAGTGCGATCATTGAGCGGCGGAATACGGTGGTCTTGGCCAGGTGCATTCTCTGAAGCTCTGCAAGTTGCGGGCCATCGCCTGTGGCTCCCTCCGCAACAGGCGCTGCGCATCGGAAACAGTCTAGTAAACAGTTGCTTAAGCGCTGCGTTTAATTTTTTGGCTTATTCAGGAACCGTTGGTCCTCGTCAAGCGCACGCAGTGCGGCTTGCCGCGGTGCGGGATGTTACAGTTTCGGCATGACACAACAGGGGATCCCGATGATGATGGCAAAGGCGAGCCGGTTGTGGGCGGCGGGCGTTGCAAGCGCCGGGCTTGTACTGGCAGCCGGCTGTGGTGACGACCCGGCACCCGCGACGGAGTCCGCGGATACCGTCGCGACGACGCATGAATTCCCGTTCCAGGATTCTTCACTTGCACCGGAAGACCGGGCACGGGACCTCGTAAGCCGCATGACGCTCGAGGAGAAGGCGGCGCAAATGTACGACAAGGCGCCGGGAATAGAGCGCCTTGGTATCAAGCCGTTCTACTGGTGGAACGAAGCCCTGCATGGCGTTGCACGCGCCGGTGAGGCAACGGTGTTTCCGCAGGCGATCGGCATGGCGGCCACCTGGGACGAGGACCTCATGAACCGGGTTGCGACCGTGATTTCCGATGAGGGTCGCGCGAAACATCACCAGTTCGTTCGCGACAATACGATTGCGCAATACACCGGGCTGATCTTCTGGTCGCCAAACATCAACATATTCCGTGACCCTCGTTGGGGGCGAGGCCAGGAGACTTACGGTGAGGATCCGTACCTGACCGGCCGCATGGCCGTTAATTTCGTGAATGGCCTGCAAGGCGATGACGACCAATTCCTGAAGACCGTGGCGACGGTGAAGCACTATGCCGTGCACTCCGGTCCTGAGCCCAGCCGCCATTCCGATAACTACAACGCGAGCGATGCGGACCTTTGGGAAACTTACCTGTCGGCCTTCAAAATGGCGATTGACGAAACAGCGGTCGCCTCCGTGATGTGCGCCTACAATGCCGTCTGGGGTGCGCCTGCATGCGGCAGCGAGCGGCTGATGGTAGACCTGCTTCGCGGACAGCTCGGATTCGATGGCTATGTGGTGTCGGATTGTGGTGCCATCGGCGACTTCTATTACGATGAAGCGCACGACTACGTCGAAACCCGTGCCGAAGCCGCGGCGCTCGCGGTCCGGATGGGCACGGATCTCAATTGCGGCGACGGCAACGGCAACAAGTTCGACGCATTGCCGGAGGCTGTCGCGAAGGGACTGGTCGACGAGCCCACCATCGACCGGGCCGTCGAGCGCCTGTTCACGGCTCGTTTTCGCCTCGGCGAATTCAATGATCCGGCGTCAGTGCCATTCACAGACATTCCGTTCGACGTCGTTTCGAGTGCGGAGCACCTTGCACTAAGCGAGGAGGCGGCCCGTGCGTCGCTCGTCCTGCTGAAGAATAACGGTGTGTTGCCTCTCGCTGCGGGCACACAGGTTGCCGTGATCGGGCCGAACGCCGACAACTGGATGACCTTGGTCGCCAACTATTACGGTATCCCCACCGAGCCTGTCACAGCGCTCGAGGGCATTCGCGCCAGGGCTGGCGACGAACATGTGACATACGCCGTCGGCTCGACGCTTGCGGGTGACGTTTATACGAACTATAAGGTCATTTCCCGGGAGAACCTGTTCCACGAGACGGGGGAGGGCGAGCTCGCGCCGGGTCTCGAGGGGAACTATTATGCGGAGCCGGAGCGGGGCGGCGCAGCCGTCAAAACCCAGGTCGATCCCGCAATTGACTTCTACTGGAATACGTCACCCGTCGACGAAAGCCTGCTCGATGACTACTTCTCCGTGCATTGGCGCGGTGTGCTGGTCCCGCAGGCGAGTGGCAGCTACAGGCTCAAGACCACGCGCTGGACGACAGCGACACTCAATGGCGAGGCCATCGAAAACACGGTATTTGAACTCGAGGCGGGTCAAAGCTATGCGCTCGAGGTGACGCTCTCGATGGGCGAGATGTGGTATCGCAATACGATCGAACCCGAAGCGCGATTGCTCTGGGTGGAGACCAGCGCTGATCTAGGCGCCGAAGCCCTGGCCGCGGCGGAAGCAGCGGACGTGATCCTGTATTTTGGCGGCATCGACGCCGACCTCGAGGGGGAGGAGATGGACGTCGATATCGACGGTTTCCTCGGCGGGGATCGCACACACCTCGATCTTCCGGCTGCACAGCAAGCAACGCTCGAGAAGCTGCATGCCACGGGTAAACCGGTTGTACTGGTGAATTTCTCCGGGAGCGCCATAGCACTCAACTGGGCCGACGAGAACATCTCCGCCATCGTGCAGGCGTTCTACCCCGGAGAGAAGTCCGGGACGGCAATTGCAGACCTTTTGTGGGGAGAGTTCAGCCCCTCAGCACGCCTGCCCGTCACTTTCTATTCGTCGCTCGAGGGTCTGCCCGCCTTCGACGACTACTCGATGGCGAACCGGACCTACAAGTACTACGACGGTGACCCCCTGTACGCGTTCGGTCATGGTCTGAGCTATACGAGTTTCGAGTACACGGACCTTGCGGTGCCGGACGAGGCAGCCACGGACAATATTGTCCCGGTCAGTGCCACGGTTACGAACACCGGCGAACGTGAAAGCCGCGAGGTCGTGCAGGTGTACGTGACGCGTGACGAACGCCCGAATTCCGCGGTCCCTCGTGTCGAACTCGTTGCTTTCGACGTCATAGAGCTCGCACCCGGCGAAAGCGAAACCGTGAACTTCGAGATCGACCGGGAACGCTTTGGCTACTACGACGAGACCGGCCAACTCGTACTTCCCCAGCCGGGTGAGTCCCTCAAGCTCTCGGTCGGTGGCGGACAACCGAGTTACGTGGATGAAAGCGCCGTGGTCACCGGCGAAGCTGCCTTTTAAATGAACAGCGCCGACCTTAAACGCCTCGACCGCCTGGCATGGGTACTCGACAGTTCAATTCCTGTCCCAGGTACGAAGTTCCGCATTGGGCTGGACGGCCTGATCGGACTGGTCCCGGGAATCGGGGACGCGGTCGGGGCCGTGCTCTCGAGTTACATCATTGCCCAGGCGGCCGGCCGCGGTGCGCCGGCAAGCGTCCTCTCGCGCATGGGACTCAATGTGCTGATCGAGTCCATTGTCGGCCTCGTTCCAGTTCTGGGTGACCTCTTCGATTTCGCATTCAAGGCGAACGTTCGCAACGTCCGCCTGCTGCAACAGCATGCCGAGACGCCACACCCGGTACGGAATCGAAGCCGCCTGGTCGTTGCTCTCGCGGCCCTTGCCATTTTGTCCGTAGCCGCCGTGTTTTTCCTCCTGGCCATCGCCGTGCTCCGCTGGGCCTGGTCCATGGCGACAGGCAGCAACTGAGAGATCGAACGCCGACCCGGTTGGCCCGATACTTGCTATTTCTGCCCTGCAAGCCTGGGGTGGCGGCGAGCCTGCCGGTACTTGCAGCCTCGCGGATGAGCCCGCAAATTGACGGTAGTGAACAAATACATCACGACGAAACTCATGGGAGGAACGCTGGCGGCGCTACTCCTCGCGGTGCTCACCGTACTGCTGTGGCCGCCCGGTGCGCTGGTCGGAACGCTACTGACCGTCCTCTTCCTCCTGCTGTTTCTCGCCCTCGCCGGCCACATTCATAGGCGGCGGCGTCACCGTCCGGCCTGGGGTTATCCCGAGGAAGTAACGCGCGGGATGTCAGCCGAAGAGCGCCTGGAGTTCCGGCTGCAGGCGGTGATCGACCAGGAACGGCGGCTGGAAATACGCGAGCTTCAGCTAGCCCGCCAGTTGCGCACGCAACTCGCCACTGGCGAGGCTCTTGACGTCGTTCAGACCGACCTGTCCGACGAAAAACTTGCCGAATTTGCCGAGAAGGACAGGAAGCTGGTTGCACTGATCGAAGCGGAAAGCCAACGAGCGTTCAACCGGGTCCTCAACAATCGCTATGCTGCCGAGGAGGGCGTGAACTCCCCGCTGATTCTCGCGGACATTCGTGCATTCGTGGAAGAGGTTGCACACCTGTACCGGCCTGAAAGCAAGGATCCCTTGCTGGAAACGGACATCGAGCTCGTTGCAAAGAGTCTTAGCAGCATGGCGCTGCATCTCCTGGTGGTCGTCGACGGGCTGCCGATCAACCTGAAATCCTATAGCACCGCAAAAATGTACCGCCTCATACGGCGCGGTGCCTCTTACTATGGGACGTACAAGTCGTTCCGGCCGTATCTCGAGCAGGGACTCAACGCGTTACAGGTAGCGAGACTTGCGCTCGGCATGAACCCGGTTGCCGTCAGTATCGCCTGGGCAGCAGGAAAACTGACGACTCATGGGGCGAAGACACTCGGTGAGCACCTTTTGCAGCGCCGTGCGTTGCAGCTACTCAACGATTTCATCCGCGTGATCGGCTACGAAGCCGCCATGGTCTACGGCGGTGATTTCCGCTACCGGGATGCCAACTGGGTCCTGGGCGCGGAACTGGTGAATCTCGAGATCGCGCGGGGCACCGACCTCGCCGGCCGCGATGCTGCTCTGAAGCGCCTGTGCAACCTGGCGTTGCGTCACGAATTCGACCGGATCCGGCTGATCAGCCAACTGGGCCGGCACAGGAAAATTGACGTCGCCCATATGAAGCCGCAGGTCGTGATGACAGTCGGCGAACGCGAACGGGTCGCCGACGAACTGGCACGACATTGCGACGAGACCGCCGCTGACACGGACGCAGAATCGCTCGCACGCTGGCGCGAGGCTGCACAGACAATGCTGGGCATTCCTATCGAGCGCAGAAATCGAATGCCGGGGCGGCCGGAGACCGGCTTGCGTAAGCGTATAGCCGCGTTTATCAAACGGCGAGCCCAGCGGCGCGGGGACGATTCCGCGACACCGTAAACGCCTAAGCCTCACTCCGGTGCACTGATACGACGTCCAGGCGCGATCACATTCCTTGTTAAGAGCGCACGACCTGGAAATCGATAGGCTTGTAAGTGAAGTTGTTCGACTGCCCCGCGGAACACGCAGATATCGCCACCACGAGCGGCATCTCCGCCCCCAGGCGGATGAAATCTCCTGCTTTACTGAGCGGCGGAAGCACGCGGAACTCTCCCGTTCCGGCATCAATCGCCACATTCATGAAGGCGTTGAATGCGATGGGAATTCGATCGATACCGATGTCGTAGGGGTCCAGTGCTGCTGCCAGATTACCCTCGCAACCCGGACGCTCCTTGTTCTCCCCATACAGGATCCGGAAGGTATCTTTCGAACAGGGGGTCAGAGTAAAGTCGTGTCGGCCGCAGGTATCCTCCATGATTGTGAACATCGGCTGGCTGCGGTTGGAGTACAGTACGTCACCCGTGGTGAGCCAAAGGTGCGCGGCATAGTCCAGGGAACGGCCCGACGACAGATATTCCTGAGCACCCGGACGCGCAAAAGCAACGATGTCTGCCACTTGCTGGCCTTCCGGGTCGATAATCACCAGCTCATCAGCGATGCCGAGTTCAACCGTCTGCGCTGTGCAGGCTGGAATTCGCACCGTCGCTATGCCGGTCTTCACGCGTTCTCTCGGAAATCAAATGGACATCGCCAGCCGACTCCAACCTTACGGCCACTGTACTGCCTGGCCTCACTAGCCTGGCCGAAATCAGCCAGATGGGGATTCACGGATCCCTGCAATTTGAAATCGCGAGACCGAGTGGCCGCCTGGATCTTCGAATAGCGTCCGTCCTCTCGTAGCTTCTCGAATTGGCGGTGCGAATTGAACACCAATACCGGGTGGCTGAATCGCCTGGCGAGTCGCGAAGCCTGCGGGTGTAGCCCGATTACGAAGAACGGATGTCCCGAAATGCTCAGGCTGAAATGCGGGCTGTCAGCGTCACTGCTGACATCGCGGGCAGGCTCATTGCCCGCCAGAACATCAAGCCTGTGGATTCGCCACAACTGCAACCATAGCAAGGTCTCAAAACGACGCTCAGACATGTCGCTCGGCCCACGGAATACGGCTACGTGAGAATGGACTATGTCTTTGGCACAGGCCTCTGATTCGATCATGTCGACAAACTCGGAAAGTCCATCTGTCATCGGCCGGTCATTGCCGCGGTCCCCGAGCGTACCGAACTCATGAGTTTTGATAGCGCCACGAGCTAAAGCAGACTTGGCGCCAACACAGGGATAGGTAGCGTCATCTACAAACTTCAGAAAGTCTGCGCCGAGATCCGGCACGGGCATCCGGTTTACTTTAGCGGCACCCATTGTTTCTCGTCAGTTCATCAGCTTCACTTCAAATCGAATACCGTCAACAGCGATATCACCCTCTGGACCAATACTAAGAGTCAAGAATAGCGTTGGGTGCGAAGCGACGTATGTACGGTTTCCCACATTGTTCAGTGAGTCGATTAAAAGGGCGCAAGAATGCGAACTACAGTTTTTTTTGGGCACACTTCTTGCAGATCTTCCCCTTCGGAGGAACAACACTATGAATGAAGAACCGAGCATGCTTTTCTGGCTGGCGATCGTCACCCTGGTGGCTGTCGTTGTTATCGCCTTGGTGAGTTATCTGCGGACACGACGCGCGCAGCAAACCCACGAGCACAGTGCCATGGGCGCGAAACACCTGCCTGCGAACGAACATGGCGAGGTGCCCCGCGAACCGGGCACGCGTCCGAACCTGCGCTAGGGGCACACCGCTTCAAGCGTTTCGCGCAACAAGGGCTATTGTTAAGGCCCGAGGATGCGAGCCTGCAGGGCAACTTTTACACGCATTTGCCGGTTCGCTTCTGGTTGCAAGCCGGCGAGAATCCGGAAGGGCGAATTCGCCATATACTGATGAATAGTTGTTCTGATGAATAGCTGTTCTAAGGACTGAGCTCGCGAAGGAGTGGGATCGCGAAAGCATGGATGATTCGATTTGTGCGGCATTTTTTGCGGCGCAAGACCAACCTGGACTTATCGAGGTGACGAGTGGGCAAGTTGACAGAGAACTGGGACATCGCCCTGTCGGGCAGTATTACTCGCATACCGACCGACAACGTTGCCGTCTACGCCTTTAGCATTGACGGGGAGGTAACTAAGAACGATATCTCCCGCATGGCACGCCTCATGAACCGGGCGTTTGACACCGTGGACAAGGCCCGCATGCTGTTGCGATTCCGGCCTTACGAGGGCCAGACTATCGGCAGCCTCCTGGACCTCGACGCGCTGAAAGCTGAGTTCCGGTCACTCGCGCACGTCGAGAAGTACGCGGTCGTCGGTCTACCCGCGCATCTTGCCTCGTTCATTGACCTCATGGATCACGTTATTCCCGTCGACGCGGAGACGTTCGACGCGGACGAAGAAGACGAGGCCTGGGCATTCGTTGGTGCGACGCCGATCTCGAACCAGACACCGCCGCCTTAATGCCAGCGGGCGTTACAACGCCGGCCGGCCTCGCGACGAACGCGGCCGATAGTCTGCAGTTACTACAGGAGAGGTTTCGCTCCGTTTACGCCGAATCGACAGGCAGGGCGCTTGCCAGGTTGCGCAAGGGCTCGCCCGCGCTGCTGGTGCGCATCGAGGATACGATGACCCTGATCGGGCCAGAGGGATCAGATTGCGTAAGCCTCGGTGTCTTAAAGTACAACGTGTTGAAGCAGGTCTCCCACATCGCACCAATGGCAGTCCTGCTCGCCACAGCGCACGCGGATAACCGGGATGAACTCGCTACCGTCAGCGCGCTGCTCGATGACCTCGGCGTTCCCGCGGAGGCGAAGAGCGCAGGTGCGGTGATCGACGCCAGCCGCGCGCTGCTGTCTGCGGCGCGCACCAACGGGGCAAGGGAGCAGGACTTCGCTACCTACCGCGAGGCGACCGTTGCAGCAATCGAGAGCGCCGCGCGGCAAGCCGCCAAGGCCGATCTTGCGGCACTGGCCGGCGCGATGCGTACTATCGAGGCACGGGTGGGGCTCCCGTTATTGCGAGATGCCTTTTTCGTCGTGTGCGGTTCTCACCAGTCGCGCCGGCACGAGCTCACGCGACAATTCTACCGGAGGTGGATGTCGGAATCGTTCGGCGAGCGACACCCGGTCGGGCATCGCGTGGTCTACGCAGAGGACGGCCACTCGGTAGAGGACGCCCTCAAAGTGGTAGCGGCGCGCATCGTGGATGCCGAAATCGCCGACGCCTTATTTGCCGACCCGACCCGCCTCAACGAAGACATACTTGGCAAAGCCGCTGGCCATGCGCTCGCCGCAATCGACTCGCTCAGAGACTACGGAGCGGCGTAAGGAGTGGGGGCGCTCGCTGTTCCATGCGTGGAAAACGGAATAAAGCGTGTGGTCAATTCTCATAATTTCCGGGAGTGGCAACGCATGTCTTGCAAACCACTGGTGCGCCGGTCCGGTTATGATCGGATGATCGCGACTACGCTCGCGAGGGACCAAGCGCTTCAAACATAAGCGCCCCGAGAACGGTCACAAGCGTCGCCACGGCGGCAGAACCGGAAGGTCTGCTGCTCGGCCTCCGCGAGAAACATGGCCAGTCGTGCGAAGCGATCAAGTCGCAACATGTCGCGCGGCGTAATGCAACCGAGCAGCGGGTTCGGCGTGCGAAACCAAAGCGCCTCCTTCTCGACGTGCCGTCGAATAGTGCGGCGATCCGGTTCACGCGGGTTGGCTGCTTGCTCCAGATGTTCTGCCAGAATGAAGTTGGGGCCGTCGTTAAGCTAAATATTCGCTTGCAAAGCTGGTCCTGCTGTTGATGTATTTGTGCCGTTGAGTAGCGATAAAGAAGCTTATCGATCAAATCGAAAAAGGCCCGTTGTGGGCGTCCGCGCGCTCGTCGCAATGCTGCAGCGGTAAATTCCCGATGCGAAGTATGACGATATTAGCGGATTAGTAGAGGGAAGTTTCGCAATGCTCGGATGGACTGTGGACTGCGGCGAGTTCGCGGTGCATGATGGCGCAGACTCCTTTGTCATCGAAGACGGATAGATCGTCACGCAAACGATTCAGTACACTGTGAGTGTGCGTGACGCGAGAGCGTTCTGCCGAATATGAGTACGTTAAAGAAAACATAGCACTACAGGAGTATTTTAGATGCCAACACTCTACACGATGCCCAACACCTGTTCGCTTGCGCCGAACATCGCAGTGGCTTGGCTCAATGCCCCCGTCGAAATCCGGAATATTCCCTACGGCGACCACAAGAAAAAAGACTATCTCGCGATTAATTCCAAGGGACAGGTACCGGCTGTCCGATTCGAGGATGGCGACGTGCTGACGGAGGCAGCGGCGATTCTTGGCTGGCTCGGCGCGGCGTACGGCAAGGAGGGCTATGCGCGTGACACGCGGCTCGGCCGCAAGGAAGCCGAGGCCCTTTCCTATATGACGTCCGAAGTGCATGCGACCTATGGCGGTCACTTCAATACTAAGAAGTTTGCCGAAAGTGAAGCGGCACAGCAGGAGGTCAAGCGCAGAACCTACGAGAAGCTCGCCGCTCATTATCAGCGGATGAACAAAACCCTGAGCGAGAACGGCGGCGAGTGGTATCTGGGCAAGCGCTCCTTCGCTGACACTTTCCTCTATGTGCTGACGCGCTGGATCGAGAAGACTCCCCTGTCGATCGACGACTATCCGGCATTGCAGGCGCATCGGTCGCACATGGAGGCGGACGTGGGCGTTAAGCAAGCGCTCGCACGCCAGGACATGGAGCCAATTTCGTGAGTGCCGGGCCCGGCAGCAGGAACGGCTGGCCGGCCTTGCCCTACGCGGACTGGGCCGAGACCTGCGCCGCGCTGCATTTGTGGACTCAGGTAGTCGGCAAATACCGTCTCGCGCATACACCGTGGGTGAATCACTCCTGGCATGCCACGTTCTACGTAACGCCGCGCGGCCTGACGACCGGTCCCGTGCCTGACGGAAACCTGGCCACTACCTTGACCTTTGATCTAATAGAACATGCCTTGATCGGGCAGACACGTGAAATGCTTGAACGCTTTCCGCTGGAGGCGATGAGCGTGGCTGATTTTCTGGACCGCATCAGGGCGCTTGTAAAGCGGCTGGGCGGGCGCATGAACATCCATGGTGCGCCGAACGAAATCCCGGATGCGAAACCCTTCGCGAAGGACACGATGCGGCGACCGTACGACAGGGCTGCCGTCGAGCGGTTCCACCGAGCACTGGTGCAGATTGACCGGGTGTTCAACCGGTTTCGCACCGGCTTTATCGGTAAGGTCTCGCCGGTACATCTTTTCTGGGGTTCGTTCGACCTTGCTGTCACGCGGTTCTCGGGCCGCGAGGCGCCCTTGCATCCCGGCGGGGTGCCAGCGCTTCCCGATGAGGTCACGCGGGAGGCCTACAGCCACGAGGTGTCCTCGGCCGGGTTCTGGCCGGGCGGCGCCGGCGTGGACGAACCCATGTTTTATTCCTACGCGTATCCCGTACCTGACGGATTTGCCAGTCGCCCGGTCGCACCAGAAGCGGCGCGCTTCCACCAGAAGCTCGGCGAGTTCGTACTCCCGTACGAGGCAGTGCGAATCAGCGACAACCCCGATGAGGAGCTTATGAAGTTCCTGCAATCGACCTACAAGGCTGCGGCGAACCTGGCCGGATGGGACCGGCAGGCGCTCGAATGCGAGTTCGGTATTCCGGGGGTGCCGCGGGCGCTGGCCACCTGAATCGACCGGCTTCGTTCCCCGCGCAGATCGCAAAAAGGAGATACAGGCCATGAGTTGGACCGAATGCCCCGACCCGAAAGCCGGCGATCGCACCACCGCCGAGGCGATCGAGGTTTTGATCGTACCGCGTGCCGTCGATCTGGGCGAGATGCAGGTAAGACGCGCCCTGCCGTCGGCCAAGCGCCAAATGGTGGGACCCTTTATTTTCTTCGATCAAATGGGACCGGCGGAATTTCTGACCGACCAAGGCATTAACGTGCGTCCGCATCCACACATTAACCTGGCGACATTGACCTATCTCTTCGAGGGCGAGATCTTGCATCGAGACAGCTTGGGCACCGAACAAACGATCGAGCCCGGTGCGGTCAACTGGATGTGCGCGGGCCGCGGCATCGTCCATTCCGAACGAACCAGCGAAGAGCGAAAGCAAAGTGGTCAGCGTCTGTTCGGGATTCAGACTTGGTTAGCGCTGCCGGAGAATCACGAAGAGGACGATCCTGCGTTTTCCCACTACGATGCCGAGGACCTGCCGCTAATTGAGGCTGACGGCGTGACCGCGCGACTGATCGTGGGCAACGCACTGGGCAAGTCCTCGCCTTTAAAGACGCCATCCGAGACTCTCTATGCCGATGTGCAGCTTGAGCGGGGTCGGTCGATGCCGATCGATCCCGATTACGAGGAGCGCGCGCTTTATACCGTCTCGGGTGAGGTTGAGGTGGCAGGCGATAGCTTCGAGCCCGCTCAGCTTCTCGTACTGCGGCCCAGCGACGCGATTACCGTTAAGGCAAAATCGGCCGCGCGCTTTATGCTGTTTGGCGGCGCGCCAATGGGTGGTCCACGCTACATCTGGTGGAATTTCGTCTCCTCGCGGCGCGAGCGCATCGAGGCTGCCAAGGAGGAATGGGCGAGCGGCCGCTTCGATACCGTGCCGGGCGAGGTGGAGTTCATTCCGCTGCCCAAAACGGCAAATCTCCCACAACGCGCCACGGGCGGCGTGTACTATCCATGAGCCACTAACGGGATGGCGTATTCAATAGCCGTCATATTCTATACGAGCTTTAGCAAACTTCGCGTATCCGGGTTTCGATCGATAAGCGGGCATTATCGCTAGTCAGTCAGACTTTGAAGAAATCGGGAGTCCATTACGTCAGATCATACATCGACACGCGTCCCGAGCGATCGATACTGGCGACAAAGGGAGCCGGGTGCTTATGTGCAAAGCTCTGGATACGAGTTTTCGCTCTGATGAGTAGCTCTGCGATGTCATGGCCCGTGGCATTTTCGCGCGGACGACTAAGACTTTCGCATTATATTTCTTAATGGCTTTATGTTCAGCAGCGCGATAGCGGATGTTCTTGTCTTTTGCAATTACTAACCACTGTTTTTGGCCGACGAGTGCGATCCATTCTTCATCTGGCGCATTTCCGGGCAAGTGATCGTCATGCACCTCGACCGAGATGCCGTTCGCACGTAGAGCGTCGGCGATCACATGTTTCCCGAGGTTTCGATCCAGGTAGAGCCGGACGTCGTCAGGCGGCGGCCTGGAGCTCGCAACGGACGGCTTCTTCGATTTCCTCTTCTTTGCGCTCATAGTCTCGCGCGAGTTCCTCAATGGACTCGCCGGCCTTGTAGCGCTCAGCGATCACTTCGGTTGCAAGTCCTGTGCCGGCAATCACCGGGCGGCCCGCGGAAAGTGCAGGGTCGATGACCACCATGCTCGGAGCGTCCCGAATATCGCTGCGCGTAAAGGGATAAAGCTTAATGGGAATGCCGTTGGCATCCCGCTCAATGCGATGCAGGGCGGCACTCATTACTTCGCGCATGGCCATTTGCCCGTCCTGACTGATATTGACTAATTCACCGTAGCGTTTGATGAAGAGGTCGAGACCGTCTGTCTCAAGCTGCTTACTGATCAGGGGGTGGCGGTTGTCTCTTGCGGTGCGGGTGATCTTTTTCAGATACTCAATTGCCGCGCGAACCTTCGGCATGGGCACGGCGTGTTTGCGCCGGATCGCTGCAAGTACATGCAGCTCGACCAAGTTGAGGAACGACAGTAGTGCGGGTTCAGTCGCTGGTATTTCGATAAGCGGCGCATAGTCGCCTTGGCCGGTCGCCCAATAACGTACCGTTGCAGCGGGCACACTCAGATAGTGTGCCGCCTCTGCGATCGGGTAGGCCGGCAACTCACGTCGGTCCAGGTTTTTGGTGGCCATTGTTCTCACGACAGCTAATCTCCGAAGTTTGCCGCAATTTACCATAGTTTCTGAGTCAGAACAGGGCCCAGCAGCCGCGATTGTCAGGGTCGGGCGCCGCGCTGGCGTGGTTACAGCCATTTACGGAGAGTCGACGACTGACTATAGCAAGCCTTCTCCGGCATTGTTTTCAAACAGATCCTCATCCTTTACGTACTGTCGTAGCACATCCAGTGACCTGTGCCTTGATTGGTCCGCCATCTTGAAAATACTCGCCCGGTTCCGCGCCGCGCTCGCCAAGAAACCGCTCCTTAAGCTGTGGCCGGAATACCGACTCGAATCCAGCCCCGCCCGGTGCGCATAGTCCTTGATCACAATGGCCACCGATTGCGCCGACAGCCGCTGCGATACATGCGCCGGAAGAGGGTGCCACCGTGAGCCAGTCCTGAAGCGTCTGCACGGGGCAATAGGGGGAAGCCGGCTGACGGACAATCGCAATCACCTGGCCCTGAGCATCCTGGTCGGTCTTCGACTGCTCGATGCTGACCTTCAGGCCTTCGTCGCGTTCCTCAAGGTTCCAGGTATTGAGCGCCACGAGTTCGGAGCGGCGAAACGCGCCGGCAAAACCGAAGAGGAGGGCGCCGAGCGCGGCCTCACCCCGGTCGGCCGAGGAGCGTCAGCGGTTCCGGGCATGCGTGCCGGTCCGTTGCTCGAGGACTTCCGCCACTGGCTCGATCAGCATCTGCCCCTTGTACCGCCGCAGTCCGCGCTCGGCAAGGTCAGCGAGGTCAAATCGCCCGCGTAACCATCCCGCAAGAACTCTGGCCTGTGAAACAAATTTGAGTACTCCGACCGACCTTAAGTCCCTGATTATACGTTGCTGTGCGCATCAAATGACCGAATGATTCCAATGCTCAGCGATCCTAAGGGACCCAAAGACGTAATGTTGGCAACTGATGAAGCAATTTTGAAAACCAGTCGACGTAAGTCTTTAATTTGGCTCGCCACAGTGACCTGCCGGGGTCGTTTCGACCCACTTGAAACTTGAGATGGACTGCCCCGGTCTGGAAAGTGACAATAAAGCTTCTTGCGTGACCACGATGGACAAACATGGCAGATGATTCGAACTTTCAGCTCACCTCACTTGAGGATTAACGCATGACACTCGCTGCATCGTCCCATGCTCGCTGGAGCACCCGGATGGCTGTTGCGGTCTCGATGTTTTCGCTTGTCGCCTGTGATGGAAGCAGCCGTGAGGACACCGCTAAGGCCGTTGACGAGCCTGTGTCGGTGACAACTGAGTCCACGCCGAGAGTGGTCACTCCGAGAGACTTCATCCGCGCAGAGTCCGACCGCTATTTCGTCGCAACCATGTCGCTGGCCGGCGGTGTCAATCGTTTCAACTTCGGGCGCGAAATGCTTTCGCTTGACGAGCAGACCGTGGTTCGCATGAATCGCGACACACTCTACGGTGGCGCAGTCATCGATACCGCTGGTGGTGCGACGATCACTTTTCCGCCGATCCCGGACGGACGCTATGCGTCCGTACTCCTGATCGACAACGACCATTACGCGCTTGATGTCATTTATGAGCCGGGTACGTATCCGGTGCCGGATCGTACGAGATACGTCCTCGCTGCGGTCAGGGTCCATGTCCACGATCCCTTCGACGCCGATGAATTGGCCGCCGTGCATCGGCTCCAGGACCAGTTTTCCATCAACGCCAGTAGTGCCGAACCGTTCTCACCACCCAATTGGGACTCCGCATCACTGGACAGGCTCCGGACGCAGTACGAGAGTGAGTTCATCACCTACGACATCTATCCTGATGAGTGGATGGGGCGCCCGGGAGAGGCCAACGAGCAGACGCGACACCTCGCGGCCGCGGGTGCCTGGGGCTTGTTTCCAAATCGCGATGCGCTGTACATCAACTACAGGGGCGACCATCCGGTGGGACGCTGCTACGAGGCGACCTACGCGGTACCGGACAACGATGCTTTCTGGTCCATCACCGTGTACGGTCAGGATGCATATATGAAAAGCGACAACGCGACGCTCAACCAGTACAACGCAGCGATGAACCCCGATGAAAGTGTTACCGCGCGCTTCGGTTCCGAGGAGGAGTGCGGCGAGGTCTCTAACCGATTGGACATATCCGACGGCTGGAACTTTCTTATGCGAGTCTACAAGCCCGGTGAATCCGTCCTTCGTGGTGACTACAGACTTCCCAGCCCGGAACCGTTGGGTTGAGTCCCAGCGTCACACCTGTAATTCGAAGGAACGCTGCCTTACGGCTGTCGCAAAGTGCCGGACAATCAATGACGGAGCAATCGATGAGCGATGTTCACACTTTCCCGGCGCCTTCGGGCACTACGCTGGTCAAGATACTGGTATTCGCCTTGGCCGTGACCCTCGCCGGCGGCTGTACCGAGTCCCAGAAAGCCAATGACGGGGCCGACAGCGGGAGCGAGGCTTCGCAGCAAATCTCCAATGAGGACGCTGCGACGATTGCCGAGGAAGGGTACGTCTATTTATTTCCGATGGTTCGCAATTACCAAACCATTTACCAGTTTGCCGTGAACACCCAGGACGAGCAGTACAAGGCGCCGTTCAATCAGATCCGCAATATCGCCGAGGTGACGACCTACAGGGATACCGCCATACAGACGGTCAACTCGGACACGCCTTACTCTCTGCTCATGCTCGACCTTCGTGCCGAACCCATTGTGGTCACATTGCCGGAGATTGATGAGGAACGTTATTACTCGCTGCAGATCGTTGACCTGTACACGCACAACGTTGACTATCTCGGCACTCGGAAAGACGGGAATGGAGGCGGCGACTTTCTCTTGGCCGGGCCGGATTGGGACGGTAGCACGCCGTCAGGGATTTCGCGGGTCATCAGAATTCCAACGTATCTCGCTTACTCGCAGTTCCGTACCCAGTTGTTTAGCCCCGACGATCTTGTGCAGGTGAAGGCTGTCCAGGCTGGCTATCGTTCGGAGCCGCTCAGCAAATACCTCGGCCAGCCCGCGCCTGCGCCGGCACCGGACATTGATTTTCCGGCGATCGACGGAGATTCCCTGCAATCGCGATTCTGGGAGTACGCGAACTTCCTCCTCGAGTACGCGCCGCCGATGCCCGGAGAATCAGAGCTCAGGCAGCGGCTTGCAAGCATCGGAATTTCTGCGGGCGAGCCCTGGCCCCCAGCGGGCGCACCGCCCCAGAGGATTGCTGCGATCGCCGAGGCCGCCGGCCGAGCTTATGCCAAGCTCGATGAAGACGTCCGCCAACTGACCACGTCGGCCGGGCTGTTCGGCACGCCCGAGGCCATGGCAGGCCACTATCGTGAGCGCGCTATGGGGGCGCTGGGTGGCATTTACGGAAACGACACGGAGGAGACCCTGTATCCGTCCTACCAAAGGGACGCTAGTGGCGACCTGTTGGATACCAGTGTGCACAACTACACACTGACTTTCCCGGCTAAGCAGCTTCCGCCAGTAGACGCGTTCTGGTCGATTACCATGTACGACGCAACAACGCGGCTGCTAATCAAGAATCCCATCGACAGGTACCTGGTCAACTCGACAATGCTCGATGACCTGGTTCGAAATCCGGACGAAAGCATCACGATCTACATCCAGCATGCACCGCCCGAGAGTCGCCTCGCGGCGAACTGGCTGCCGGCTCCCAATGGACCCATGTCCGTCGTAATGCGCTTGTACCTGCCTCGGCCGGAAGTGTTGGATGAGACATGGACACCACCCAGCGTACAGATTGCCGGCGCGGCGACACACTGACTAACAGGGTTTGGCGCAGATTTAGAACTGGCGGCGGCGGCGATGTGGCCACTGTGCCAGCAAAGGCAGGCTTTTCGCGTCGGCTGCGCCGGAGTCTCGACTTCTTTGGTCGCTGGGGCGCTTCAAGCGGGTACTCAAGCGTCGTCTCTCGAGTTCGACTCTCCGCAAAGTAAAGTTGACCCGCCGGACGAACGAACCCTCTGTAATTCAGGACA
This sequence comes from Woeseiaceae bacterium, assembly GCA_041743865.1. GTDB lineage: Bacteria > Pseudomonadota > Gammaproteobacteria > Steroidobacterales > Woeseiaceae > UBA1847. The sequence continues at coordinate 15,498 of JBGTLY010000187.1, read as the reverse complement.
CATTGTTGAATTTGAGCGTCTTTGGGCGTCGCGCAGCTCGATTTCACGGTACCAGCTATGAAGTAGGTCGGAATGCAGCCCACGTAGGTCCGTGGGTTTGGACAGGAACGACAAGCGCGAAACCCTTCTTCACCGCAACTTTCGTCGTGTCATCTGATGGTGACATCGAACTCGGAGTGAGCGATACGGTCGACCACGTTTACAGACTGTCTGCGTCAAACTCGTTGAAGGATGTTTTTTTGTGCGAGGTAGACCCGACTTTGCTTCACACGACGATTGATTGATGTTGCCGTGAGATAGGTAATCGCAATTCAGATTTCGCGTCCGTCCAGTCGATCGCGGATTCCTGGTCGGCTTGGTGGCGGGCGGCTGTCTCCCGAAGGATGGTCTCGTGCCATGACGGAGATTCCAGACGCGACTCCTCTTGGCTCAACGACTCCCAAAGCGATTCCATGGCCCGCAGTTTCTCTTCCCACGACATCTTTCGGATCGCCGATGTATTCATGGTCGCAGCATACCGCGCGAACGGATCACCTTCAACGAACTCAAGGGATTCTGAGCGAATTCACGACGCAAATCTCGACACGTTCGAGGCGTCGAATTTGTAGCCGACGCCCCGTACCGTGACGATGCAGGCCGGCCGGGCCGGGTCCGGCTCGATTTTGGCACGCAGACGATTTATGTGGGAGTTGACGGTGTGTTCGTAGCCTTCGTGGCGATGGCCTCAGACATGGTCGAGCAGCTCTGAACGGCGAAAAACGCGCCCGGGGTGGGTGGCGAAGTGCAGCAGGAGGTCAAATTCGCGGGCGGTCAGTTCAACGCGCTGGCCGCTGACCATGACGGTACGCTCGGCGGCGTCGATGATCACAGGACCCGCGCGCACCTGTTTCGCGGGGCGGCGCGTATCGTTTTCGATGGCCGCCACCTGGCGAAAGATGGCTTTCACGCGCGCAGTCAGCTCCAGGATGCTGAAAGGTTTCGTGAGGTAATCGTCCGCGCCGAGCTCCAGTCCGAGCACGCGGTCGAGTTCAGAGGACTTCGAGGTCAGCATCAGTATCGGTGTGTAATAGTCGCGCTGGCGCACGGCTCGGCAAATCTCGAGCCCGTCGGGGCCGGGGAGGCGCAGGTCGAGAACGATCAGGTCCATCGGCGGCTGCACGCCGCCCGCATGCCGGCGTGCCCGTCCGGCGCGAGGACGACTTCGTCGGCCAAATGCCGCAGGTGCAGGTGCAGCAGCCCGGCAATGTCCCTATCGTCTTCGACGACCAATAACTTCTTTTTTTTCATGTGCTAAGCGACGGCGAACGGACACGGTTTTTGACCCTTCGAGAAGATAGACCGGAAAGGTCACGCAAATATCACATCGAAGGCCACGTGGCGTGATAGGGGCGTGAGATTTCCGCGCTAGCGTCCCCTGACGGAGCGCCGGTAGGGCGGCCGTTCATCAACCCATCAGGAGAAAAGCAATGAAAAAACGGATCTCGGGACTGGCCGCTGTAATGCTGCTCGCCGCCCAACCGGCACTGGCTGAGCAGTTCGGGAAAAAGTTTGAGGTGACAATAACCAATATTACTTCGGGCCAGACCTTCACACCCTTGCTGGTCGTATCGCACTCACCGCGCATCAACCTGTTTGAACTGGGTGAACCGGCCACTGACGAACTTGCGATTGTAGCCGAAGCGGGTGATGTTGGACCGCTGGCTGCGCTGCTGAGCGGGTTGCACGGCAAGGTGCTGGCGACGGCCGACTCCGGCGGGTTGCTCGCGCCGGGCGAATCCGTGACGGTCGAGATTCCGGCTGGCGGCCGGTTCGATCGAATCAGTGTCGTGGGCATGCTGATCCCGACGAATGATACCTTCGTGGCACTGGACAGTGAACGAATCAAGTACTGGGAGAAAGCGTATCTCGTACCGGCTTACGATTCGGGTTCCGAATACAACGATGAGCTGTGCGCAAATATTCCGGGACCGGTTTGTGGCGGCGAGGGCTATTCGGACGCAGGCGGCGAAGGTTACGTGCACATCAGTCGCGGCATCAGCGGGATCGCCGATCTCGAGCCGGCGAATTACGACTGGCGCAACCCGGTCGCTGAGATCACGATAAGGCCGAAGCGTTGATTGGCCGGAAACCGTTGTGGCGCCTGGCAGCGGAGCCCGGCGCCGCAACACCCTTAGCCATAGACACCGATGGCGGACTTACGGCCGCTCCAGCAAATGCGGTTGCGTTAGGGGCAACTGTCAGGCGCAGTCGCATCCAGCACTGATGAAAGGATTCTTCATGCGCGATACCTATGCCATACATTGCAACTGGCTGGATGACTTTGTGGACACTCTTGCAAGCTTCGGCTTATGCTTAGCAGGCTTGCGATCCCAGCCTGGTATTGCGTGGGCTACGCCCTAAGAATAAGGACACGTTATGCGCGAGACATCTACGGGCATCGTTTTTCGCCGCTGGCGTTACCGCGAACTCTGCAGCGCCATTTCGGCCGCTTTAGGCGCCGGATCCGTCACGGTAGGCCACGCGCAGGAAGACGAGCGGAGCGTGGGCGCACTGGAGGAGATCGTCGTCACGGCACGGAAACGCGACGAAAACATTCAGGATATTCCGCAGTCAATCCAGGCGTTTAGCCAGGCTGAGATATCGAAGACCGGCATCCGGGGCCTGACGGACGTTGCGAAGTTCGTTCCGGCGATGACGGTGGTGGGCTCATCGGCCGGTTTTAACAAGATCGTGTTCCGCGGCTTGGCAGACTCGGTGCGCCCTTTCATCGCGGATTCGTCTGCCGCAATTTACCTCGATGAGCAGCCGCTCACGACCGGTGCCCAGTCGCCAGAGATCCGGCCCATCGACCTCGAGCGCATCGAGACGCTGGCAGGCCCGCAAGGCACCCTGTATGGCGCAAGCTCGCAGTCGGGTACCGTGCGTTACATCGTCGCCAAACCGGACACGGCCGAATTCGCCGCGAATATCGGTGGGGAGGCGCTTGGCGTGTCCGACGGCGGTACCGGCTGGAATGTCGACGCGATGGTCAACATTCCCCTGATCCAGGACAAGCTGGCGCTGAGACTCGTGGGCTTTGCAGCGCAGGACCCGGGGTTCATCGATAACGTATTGGGCACGAGCCCCGGGCGGCTCGACGCGGTCACCGGCGAACGGATCCCCGGCAGCAAAACCAATGCGGCGCTCGTCGAGGAGGATTTCAACGACGCCGAGTGGATCGGCGGCCGTGTTTCGGCCCGCTGGCATGTCAGCGACCGCTGGAGTCTCACGGGCATCTACAACTACAGCGACTCGACCATCAACGGTTTCAACGATTTCGATCCGACGGCCGGGGACTTGCAGACCGTCAAGTTTCACGATGAGCGCTGGGAGGACGAGTGGAGCAATTTCCAGTTCACAATTGACGGCGACCTTGGTTTTGCCGAGCTGACGTCATCCACCTCTTACTTTGAACGCGATACAGCCTATGTGCTCGACGGGACGAGCGGCGTTGCCTATTACCATTCCGTGCTCGGCGTCTACGGGCGCGACACCTGTGGCAGCAACCCGGCGTACGCGTACTACAACATCTACGATCTCGCGACCGCCTGCGAACTGAATAGCGTCGGCTACGATGTGGACGACGCCGACCCCACTGGCTTTTTCACCAACGACCAGAAGGACGAGCGCTTCACACACGAAACCCGGCTCACCGGTAGTACGTCGCGGTGGGACTGGACGCTCGGCTTCTTCTATCAGGAAGCCGACCAGACCTGGGACTACGGCACGCATATCGACGGCTATGAAAACACAGAATCCTTTGCGGCCTACAACGCGATCTACGGCCCACTGGCGCCGGTCGACGTGCGCTGGGATTCCGGCGAAACCAACGAACGCACCGACATTTCGGTGTTCGGCGAAGCTACCGTTGCGGTGACGGACGAGTGGAAACTCCTGCTCGGTGCCCGCTGGTACGACACCGATGTCGACCGGATCTGGACCCTGCAGTTACCGGCAGGTGCGCCGGAAGTTGTCACCACCCCCACGGGCAGCGACACCGGGGTGCTGCCTAAGGTGGGCGTGCAGTATTTCTTCGCCGACGACCGCATGCTGTACGCGCTCTACTCCGAGGGATTCCGCACCGGCGGTATCAACCGTGCGCGCGGCAATCCCACGCTGCCTATCCAGTTCGAGTCCGATCTGCTGCAAAACTACGAGGCGGGACTCAAGTCACGCTGGCTCGACAGCCGCTTGCAGCTTAATGTCATCGGCTACCACCAGGTCTGGAAGGACATGCAGCTCGAACTGACGGATCCGAGTTTTGCGCTGGATCCGCCCGAGCCGTTCCAGACCGTGATCGCCAACGTGGGAGACGCGATCGTCGACGGTGTGGATGCCGAGGTAATCTTCGCCCCCGGCGAGAGCTGGGAGCTTGGGCTCGTGAGTACGTACCTGTTCAGGGCAGAGATCGACGACGACATCGCCGTGTTCGACGAACGTGCACCGGACACCGTGTCACTCGAGATTCCCGGCGGCACCCAGTTGCCGCTCTCCTCGGACGTGAACGTCTCGGCGTACGCGGAATACGGCTGGCAGCTTGACTGGCTCGGCGGATCCGACGCGTACCTGCGTGTGCAGTACGCGTACACCGGCGATTCGTTCAATCGCCTGGTGGACAACGACGGCGATCCGGATGGCGACGGCTACGGCGGTCGCGTCCGGCAGCCGAGCTACCAGACCTGGGATCTGCGCGCCGGATTTACAGGCAGTACCTGGGACGTCTCTTTGTACGTAGACAATTTAAGTGACGACCGCGTCGTTCTCTACAACGACACCAACGCAGACGTGTTCTGGGGTCGCGAAAACCTGCGGACGGCACGGCCGCGCAGCTTTGGCGTCAGCGTGCGGCGCCACTTCAAGTAGCAGTAGCCAGCGTAGGAGCGGCTGCCAGCCGCGATCCGTACGTCGACGGAATCGCGCACATTTAATTCGGCCGTAAACGCTGCTCACGAGTCCCAACCTTCGAGTTCGTCGCCCAGTACGTCGATAAGCGGTGCCAGTTGCTCGCGGACGTTGCGCCAGCGGTTCACTGACGTCGCATAGATCGGCTGGCGGACTTGCTCGGAACTGGCTGTGCGCACCGCGCGCTCGGTTTCGTAATAGCGCAGACAGCTCTCTTCCCAGGGCAGGCCGCAATAGTCGAGGAGCCGGCGGGTTTGCATTTCCTGGTCGGCCACGATGTCTTCGTAACGCACCTCGAGGACCAGCCCCGGCAGTACCCGATGCCAATGGCGCATCATGCGCCGATACTCCCGGTAGAATTCGCCAAGTTCGAACAGGTCGTAGCTGAACGTCTGGCCGTGGGCGAAGAGCTGCTTGAAAGTGCCGAAACAGCTATCCAGCGGATGACGCCGCGCATCGATGATTTTTGCGTTCGGCAACATCAGGTGAATCAAGCCGATGGCGGAAAAATTGTTCGGCATCTTGTCGGTAAAGAACGGCAGGCCGTTGCGGTGGCGTTGCGTTCGCGCAAGGTACGCCTCTCCCAGTTCCCGCCAGCCCGCGGCATCAAGGCGCCGCGCCACATTTGGGTACACCTCCCCGGCATGCAGCGTTGCCAAACTGCTGATCGCGCGGGCGACATCCGGCAGTTCTGCCGTACCCTCAACCATGCTGTGGCTCGCGAGAATCTGCTCGATAAGGGTCGAGCCCGAGCGCGGCAGGCCCACGATGAATATGGGTGCCGGATCCGTACAACCCTGGCCGGCATGCCGCGCGAGGAAATTCGCGGTAAAAACCTCGCAGATGCGATCGTGCATCACCTCGGTTTCTACCGGGTCGTAGCTGACGCGCAGGCGCTGTAATGCACAGGCCTCGGCATAAGTCGAAAACGACCGTTCGAATTCCTGCCGATCCTCGTAAGCCTTGCCGAGCGTAAAAAGCAGATGAACACGCGCGTCATCGTCCAGTGCGTCGGTTTCGAGCCGGCGTTCGATGTCCACGATCTCACTCGCGTCGAAGTGAAAAGTTTTGAGATTCGAGAGGCTGAAATACGCTTCACCGAAACCGGGCTGCTGTTCGATCGCCGCGCGATAGGCAGCGATGCCGTCCTCGGTGCGACCCAGCGTTTTCAGCAGATGTCCCATGCCGACGTAAGCGGCAGGAAAGTAGGCCCGCAGCCTGATCGCATACCGGTAGGCGTCCAGTGCCTCGTCGTGACGTCCGCAGACGGCCAACATGCCGGCATGGACGTAGCGCGCGAAGGGAGCATGCGGGATCGTCTGGATAACCGTGGACGTACACTCCAACGCCTCATCGAGGCGGCCCAGCCGCTTCAGGGCACCCGCCAGATCGAGACGCGCGTCGTGGAAGTCCGGCGCCAGTGTCAAGACGCGGCGCAGGAGGCGCTCGGCGCGCGGCCAGCGATCCTGCTCGCCGGCCGTCTTGGCCCGTATCCGCAGGGCATTGACATCGTCCGGGTTTTTTTCCAGCAGCTCTTTGCACAGTTGCTCGGACTCGGCCAGCCGCCCGTAACGCAGGTGCTCGGCCGCCTCGGCCAGCCGGCGCTTGTCCGGCGCGAGCCCGAACGCCGTCTCGTAGACGCTGTCCGCCTCGTCAGCTTTGCCCATACTGGCCAAAACGTGCGCCAACTTCAGTCGCACAGATTCGGATTGCGGTTCCAGCGCCGCGGCGCGCTGCAACTCCTCCCGGGCTTCCTCGAGCCGACCAAGCAGCATCAGTGCCTGGCCGAAGTGCTCTCGGGCCCGGGCAAATCGGGGGGCCAGAGTGACAGCACGCTGCAGCGGTGCCTCTGCTTCACGGGGCAACTTGCAGCGCAACAGGGCGACACCATACAGTGTCAGCAAGTCGACGTCGTCGGGAGCGCCAGATAGAGCGGCACGGCAAGTGTCGGCAGCTGCACTATAGTCGCTGGCCCGCAGCAAGCCTGAAGCGCGATTGAAGGACAACTTTGTTGCCGACATATGGCTATGGCAAAACTCTTGGTCTGTCTTCTCGGATCATAAGCTTAACAATAAACACAGCAACCCATGCACAGGTTGACTCACCGTTCTGTTACACAAAGGTCACAGTCGGCTCGATCGTGATCCGCTTTACAGGCGTGGCGCTCGAGTTGGCCTAGAGTTTTTGATCGAAGCACGCGCCTACGCAATGGCAAAAATGGCGGGCAAAGGAATGCAAGGAGGGACGCCGGCGAGGATGGATAGTGCAGGTTCGGGTACCGTCGATTTGAGGTCGACGACCACCCTGACACTATCGACCCTTATTTTGGGCATTGCGGCACGGCCGCCGCATTATCATCCCAGGTGTTGGCTGCGCTCAGGCAAGCCTGCGAACACGGCACAACTCCGCAATTCCTGCGTGACTTCGGCCTCGACGAAATGCGCCGGCACTCACTCGACGGATACGCCTTAGGTGCAGACGGCCCGTTGGCCGCTCTTACGTTCGTGGTCGCCAGAGGGCCGGGCGCGGGTGACTGACTGACCGGCCCGGTGGTGGCTAATTTACCTGTGTACGCGCGAGCGAAGCCAAATATCACTCTGCCGCAAGTGCCCGCCGTCGCGTTTTCAGCCATGCTCTCGGTGTCCACCACTGAGACCACAATCCCCAGCGACTACCTGGGCTAGTAAAGGACCAACTCAAGTCTCCCGGACGTGCCCAGGGAAAGTTCGGTAGAGATATTCCGGATGCGTTGGCCGTCGGTGCGGGCTTCGTGCTGAGCATTTACCTCCTGCCGATATTGACAGCACCGGAAAGTCCCGCCATCGAAACGGTTCGATCCTTCGCCAATACTGCTCAATTCAAGGGTCGTTTCCGCCGCGATCTGGCGGGCAGCGATGCCTTGCATTGGGGCGAAGGCACCCTGTTCATTGGTCGCGACACGATCGCTTTCGAGGGCCGCTTGGCGCCCGGGCCCGACTACCGATTATATTTGTCACCCGAGTTCGCTGAGAAGAAGCAGCGTTCGACGCCCTGAAACAGCGGACCCGCCGTGCGCAGCGCCGGCACCAGCACAGTGCCCACGCACCGCGAGCGGGAGACGGCTTTTCGGGCAGGGGCGACCACGCACCGTGAGCCGGGAACCTGCCGCTCGCACCGCGGAGACGCCGCAGCGCGAACCGAGGCCGTCGTGATTGCCGAAACTGGCATCCTCGAACAATTCGATGGCTTAGTGCGAAACTACGGGAAAACACAAGAGTTCGGATTTCTCGAACCTCGGCGCCGGTATAATCGACTTATTCGGTTTTTCCGACGTGGTTAGGCTAACAGTAAGGCTGCGCCTGAACGGCTCCAGACACACAAAGGGATACAAGGGTTTTCCGTGCCGATCGTTGCTCTCAACAATTTCCTGCGGTTGGAGTCCTCTGCCGGCATTTTGCTGATGTTGGCCACGGTTGCCGCGCTGGTCGTTTCGAACACCCCGGCGGCCGGCCTCTATGAGCAGCTTCTGAGTGTGCCGCTCGTCATTGCGCTCGGCGATCTCGCGATTGATAAGCCGCTCTTGCTGTGGATCAACGATGGGCTCATGGCCTTGTTTTTCTTCCTGATCGGTCTTGAGGTGAAGCGCGAGGTACTGGAGGGCCAGCTGTCCTCACGCGATCAGCTGCTGTTGCCGGCGTTTGCTGCGATGGGTGGTTTCGGGGTACCTGCGGCCATCTACGTCGCGTTTAACTGGGGTAACCCGCTCACGATCGACGGCTGGGCGATACCGGCAGCGACGGATATAGCATTCGCATTAGGGGTCCTGATGCTCCTTGGCAGCCGGGTCCCGATCGGCCTGAAGATGTTCCTGACGTGCATCGCCATCTTCGACGACATTGCCGCGATCGTGGTCATTGCGCTGTTCTATACGCAGCAGCTGTCAGCCGCCGCCCTTTTGGCCGGCGCGGCAGGAATCGCGCTGCTCGCGCTACTGAACCGGCTCGGTGTAATGCGCATTTCGGCTTATGTTATCGTCGGCGTCATCGTCTGGGTCTGCGTCTTGAAGAGCGGCGTGCATGCGACACTCGCCGGCTTCGTGCTCGCTTTCACTGTACCACTCCAGACCGGCGAGCGGGAAAGGGCGCCCCTTCGCAGGCTCGAACATTCGCTGCACCCGTGGGTAGCGTATTTTGTTCTGCCCGTTTTCGCGTTCGCCAACGCCGGCGTTTCCTTCGGCGGCATGGCCCCCGAAGCCCTGTACGGTTCCGTGTCGCTCGGCATCGTGCTTGGGCTGTTTGTGGGCAAGCAACTGGGCGTCTTCGGCGCGACCTGGCTTGCGGTCCGGTTCGGGATTGCCGCCTTGCCCTCGGGCAGCAATTGGCGCTCGATCTATGGCGTCGCGCTGCTGACCGGCATCGGTTTTACGATGAGCCTCTTCATCGGTTCGCTGGCCTTCGAGCGGGGCAGTTTTGACCAGCTGGCGGCGACCCGGGTCGGCGTGCTCGCCGGCTCAGTTGCGTCTGCCGTCGCCGGCTTCCTTGTACTGCGCGCGGAGTTCAGTCCACGCACATCGCCGGCCACGGCCGGCGTTCGGGAGGCACATCACTCGTGAAAGCTGTTCCTTCCATGCTGTCGCTGCTGGTGTCGGCCTGTTCAGCGCCGGCCCGCGTCGCGGAATCGCTCGTTGTCTACGCCGCGTTCCGCCGGCACTACCCGTGCGGGAGCGACGACTGACAGCGCTGGCCTTACGGTGTTGGCGAATACCTGTCCCGAGCCTTTGGTTTGCTAAGATTCGGTGATGCGACACCTCAACTACAACCATCTCCAGTATTTCTGGACAGTAGCTCGCGAGGGCAGTATTGCCCGTGCGTCGGAAGCCTTGCATTTGACCCCACAGACGATCAGCGGCCAGCTTAAGTTGCTGGACGAGGCAGTCGGCGAACCGCTGTTCAATCGGGTCGGTCGCCGGCTGGTCCTGTCCGAGATGGGGCGGGTGGTGTTCGACTACGCGCAGGAAATATTCAGCTTGGGCTCCGAACTCGCGCACATCGTGCGGGGCAAGCAGCTATCCGAGGCAAACCGGCTGTCGGTGGGCATCGTCAATTCGATCCCGAAACTGATCGCCGAGCGCATCGTGGCACCGGCACTTTCGGCGGGTACGCCTATCCGCCTGCACTGCCAGGAGGCCTCGCTGGACCAGCTGCTCGGCGAACTGGCGACGCACCGGCTGGACCTGGTGCTGTCGGACCAGCGCATGCCCGAGCACATGAGCCTCCGCGCCTACAATCACCTGCTGGGGGAAAGCGGCATGTCGTTTTTCATTCAGCGTAGATTGGCGCGAGGCTACCGCTCGAGGTTTCCCCGGAGTCTCGACGGCGCCCCGATGCTGCTCCCGCCGCAGCATTCGGCGCTGCGACGTCAGATTGACGACTGGTTCGAGACCGAGAGCCTTTCCCCGCGCATCGTCGGAGAGTTCGACGACAGCGCATTGCTGAAAGCGTTCGGCGAGGCCGGCACGGGAGTTTTCGTGGCGCCAACGGTGATTGAGGCTGAAGTCAGCCGCATGTATCGAGTTTCGGTCATAGGCCGGAGCGACAAAATGCGCGAGCGCTATTACGCGATTTCGCCGGAAAGGCGCCTGAAGCATCCGTCCGTCGTCGTAATCACCGATGTCGCGCGTCGCGATCTTTTTATCGACCAGGAGTAGCCGGAACGGGATCGACAGACTGGCCGTTAAAGGAAGCGACGATCGTCGTTGGAAGCATCCACACGGGAAATTGCATCGAGAAATCCGAAGTGACGAGTTGGTAATAGCGAATTTCGCGAAGCATCGCGGCGATCTATTATTATTTTTGACTCGGTTAACGTTGAGATTCCCTTGTGCCAGGAGACCTGCACGTTCGGCAAGCCTTCCGCGATTACACGGTAGTAGACCGCTACGACAATGAATTGCCGTTCTCCAAGGGAATTCTGGCCACCAGCATCCTGGCAACCGGCGCTGAGACGCCGCGAGCTTATGATATCGCTGAGCAGGTGCAACGGCACCTGATTGAACACCGGGTGACTCGTATCAGAAGCGCCGACCTCACGCTGCTTACCGCCGAGAAGATCGCAGTGGAACTGTCGGAGCCATTCTCCGATCGCTACTTGATGTGGCGCAAGGCACGGCAGATTGGCCGGCCTATCATTGTCTCTTTGCTCGGTGCAAGTGGCGTCGGAAAATCAACACTGGCAACCCGCCTTGCGCTTCGACTCGGCATCAACCGAGTGGTCACTACCGATGCCTTGCGTGAAGTATTACGCACGGTCATTCCTTGTTCCGTGCTGCCGGAGCTGCACGTATCCTCTTACGAAGCGATTGAAAAGGATTTTGCCGCGTCGCAAGCGACGACTTATCAGCGTCAGGCTCATGCTGTAGCTTCCGCGAGTCTTGCAGTCGCCCGTCGCTACGTGAGTGAGCGCCGAAATGCTCTGTTCGAGGGCGTTCACCTGCTGCCTGGCAGCCTCCGGGCTCCGCTAGAAGTACTGCCCGAGAAGCCGATCGTGGTGGAAATCCTGCTGGTGCTGAGCGACCGCAGCCTGCACAATCAACGCCTCTCTCATCGCCAGAGCAGCGAACCCGGCCGCGACGGCAGCCGGCATCTTGCACAGTTCGACGTTATCAGGAGCCTTCAGGACACCCTGCGGACGTTGGCGGCACGCGCGGGCACTCGAGAATTTGATATCGGCGGCGACGAAGACCTGACACAGCACATTGTCAAGGAAATTGTTGATCAGGCACTCGATTGATGGCAAACGCGGCCCGACGAAAATTGCTGGTACTGGACGGCCAGGGTGTCGTAATTAACGCGCCAGTTGGGCGGTTTCTTGCCGAATTCGCTGTTCATAATAGCCTTTCGGTTGCTGAAATCGAGCAACGTTGGGAATCGCGCGTGCGCGAGCGTGCATGGCGGGGTCTAATAGACGATACGACACTTTGGGGCGAACTCGCGGGCCGTAAAGTCGATGCATCGGTTACACGACAATCTCTCGACGCAAACTACACCCCCGGACCGGCCTTACCGTATTTAGCGGAGTGGTCCCAAAGTGCGGAACTTTGGCTGCTCTCGAACCATCGCAGCCATTGGCTGATACCGAAACTCGAAACTTTGGGTGTCAGTAATGTCTTCGATCGTGTGCTGATCTCTGACCGGACGGGATTCATGAAACCGGAAGCCGAATCGTTTCTGCCCGTTTGCCGCGCGCGTGAGGCAGCACAACAGGTGCTATTTGTAGATGACCAATTGCATAATGTCCTGGCTGCCAAAGCTCTCGGGATTCCGTCGCTACTTGCTACCCCGGACATGCACTGGCTTGAGCGGGTTATAGAATGGATCGACTGTGACCACGCAGTGGTACGCGGGTTGCCTGGGTTCGCATGCGGATAAACTTTTCCAAATTAGGTGAAGCGGCAGGACGTCGCACAGTGGCATATATTTTGCCTCACTATTAGCAGGATCCGGCGCGCGCCACGAGCGCTCGCGCATTATCTGCACCCCTCGAGGTGGCTGAATGGGCAAGCTGACAAAAAGCGGGGACATCGGGCTATCCACGCATTCCCGCGTACGACGTGGCCGTCTATGCCGTCGATATTCATGGCGAGGTGGCACAGGAGGATATTTTCCGCATAGCTCGACTCATGAACCGGGCCTTCGACGCCGGCAAGGTCCGGATGCTGTTACGATTCCGCCCATACGAGGGTCAGACCGCAGGCAGTCTGTTCGACCATGACGCACTTAAGGCAGAGTTCCGGTCGCTTAGCCACGTCGAAAAATACGCGGTCGTCGGGTTGCCGGGGTATCTCGCCTCATTCATCGGCCTTATGAACCATATGATTCCTGTGGACGCGGCGACGTTCGACGCGGACGAAGAGGAAAAAGCCTGGGCCTTCGTTCGTGCGACGCCGCTCGCAAACCGGGCGTCGACGCCGAATGGCGGCTCGAGTGCCGATTTTTAGGCGCAAAACCACGCCGATAGATAATCGGCGATGGATAGTCAACAGGAGGAATTTTCGATGCCGAGACTCTACACGATGCCCAATACCTGTTCGCTTGCGCCGAATATCGCGGTGGCTTGGCTCGATGCCCCGGTTGAAGTGCGGAATATCCCCTACGGCGACCACAAGAAAAAAGACTATCTCGCGATCAATCCAATGGGCAGGTACCGGCTGTCCGTTTCGAGGATGGCGACGTGCTGACAGAGGCGGCGGCGATTCTTGCCTGGCTCGGCCCGGCTTACGGTAAGGAGCACTATGGGCGTGGCACGCGCCTCGGCCGCAAGGAAGCCGAGGTCCTTTCTTACATGACGTCCGAAGTGCATGCGGGCTATGGCGGTCACTTCAATATCCAGAAATTTGCCGAGAGTGAATCGGCGCAGCAGGAGGTCAAGCGCAAAACCTACGAGAAGCTCGCCGCTCATTATCAGCGGATGGATGAGAGCCTGAGTGCGAACGGCGGCGAGTGGTATCTGCGCAAGCGTTCCTTCGCTGACGCCTTCCTCTATGTGCTGACGCGCTGGATTGAGAAGACACCCCTGTCGATCAATGACTACCGGCCACTGCAGGTGTTTCGGTCGCGCATGGAGGCGGACCCGGAGTGCAGAAAGCACTCGCGCGCCAGGACATGGAGCCTATCAGGTGAGTGACGGGCCTGAGAACCAAACGGTTGGCCGGCCTTGCCTTACGCCGACATCTCTTGGTCGTGCAACCACCCAACGGGATAGTGGCTCACTACCGCGCGACTAATTCCGATGAGGGCTATGGCATAGAGCTTCGCCATGCGCTCTGTCGTGATGCGCTCTGTCGTCAGTATCCGGGAGAACCATGTCGTTAGTTCTGCTCATTGGCGGGCTAGTCGTGCTGGTCGCAGGTGCCGAGGCCCTGGTGCGCGGGGCTTCAGCGCTCGCGCTTTCACTCGGCGTATCGCCGCTGGTGGTGGGCCTTACCATTGTAGCTTTCGGTACCAGCTCGCCTGAGCTGGCTGTATCCGTCCAGGCGGCCACGACCGGCACCGTAGATCTCGCGCTCGGCAACGTCGTCGGCAGCAACATCTTCAACGTGCTCTTCATCCTGGGCGTCTCAGCCCTGATCGTTCCACTTGTCGTCGACCGCCAGATCGTGCGCCAGGAGGTACCTGTCATGATCGGTGCGGCCCTGCTGCTCGTCGGTCTCGCGCTGGACAGCGCCATTGAGCGTGTCGAGGGCGTGATCTGCGTCGTGCTGCTCGCCGCCTATGTCGCGCTGCTTTACATCCAGTCCCGACGCGCGAATGCGGCGGAGCGCGATGCGCTAGCGCCGCCGGGAGCCGAAACCGTCCCGCAGCGGGCTGGTTCGCATTGGGCCGTGCAGTGGCTGCTCGTAATTGGAGGGCTGGTGCTGCTTGTGCTCGGCGCGCGCACCTTCGTCGCCGCTGCAACGGATGTCGCCCGTGCGTTTGGCGTGAGTGAACTGATAATCGGCCTGACGATCGTCGCCGCAGGAACCTCGATGCCCGAGGTGGCCACCTCCGTCATGGCTGCAATCCGCGGCGAGCGCGACATCGCTGTCGGCAATGTCGTCGGCAGCAATACCTTCAACATCCTCGGTGTACTCGGCATCACGGCGTTGGTGGCCCCGGCCGCACTTCCGGTTGCACCATCGCTCGCGAACTTCGACCTGCCGGTTATGACCGTGGTGGCGATCGCGTGCCTGCCAATCTTTTTTACCGGCCACTCGATCGCGCGCTGGGAAGGCGGAGTCTTCCTCGCCTACTATGCGGCTTACGTGACTTACCTTGTTCTGAACGCCCAGTCCCACGACGCGTTGGATGAGTACTCGTTCGCCATGCGCTGGATCGTGCTGCCGCTGACGCTTCTGACACTCCTTGTTATCGCGACACGTGAATGGCGCGCACGGCGCGCCGCTTCCTCGTGAGGCTATTTTGCCCACCGCTCTGTCACCGCATGAGAGGCCGTAGAGCGATGGCTGGTCAGCCTTGTGTCACATCTGCGATGTATCGTCGGTAATTTTAGTTGACGTGAGTCGCTATAGAACCGTGGATTGTTCGACAACCATAACTACGTGGCCACCGCGCTCGAATGATGGGTCCGATCCAATATAGGGGCCTGAGCAGGACACTTTCCCGCCTAAGATTTTAATTTATCGCAGATCGCGCTTGTAAAACTGAACCGTCGGCGGTCCTGGCTTGTAGCGTTAATGAATTACCATTTGGCGAATTTTCGCCAAATCAAAGCGCGCTCCAGCTACACTACCGTGCGTCATAAACGCGTCGGGGAGCGGAGATGGGGAAGCACATTGCGGGGGCTTTGCTTCTGCTGATTACAGCATTGGCAGAATCAAACCTGCCCGTCGAAGACAGCCTGTAATCGGGTGCCGATTGCGTGGATTGGGCGACCGGTATTGGCCGAAGTTTGCCGGTTGAGCCGTAGTATGATGACGGGCAGCTCGTGACCCAAAAGCGACGCTTAGGCGTAGTGCTTCGAACGTCCGCTTGTGCGCGCCCAGCAATAACTCAGCTCAAACGCGATAGCTGCAAAGTACGC
>JBGTLY010000186.1:0-1651 GCA_041743865.1 Woeseiaceae bacterium | reverse complement strand
GCTGCTTTGGTCTGGTTGCCGCCGGCGCGCTTCAGCGCCTGCGCGACCAGGCTTCGTTCGAGATCCTCGAGGTTCACGCCGGTGGCCGGCAGATCGAACGGGTCGCCGGATGCGCCAGTCGCGCTCAGCGCACCGAAATCCCTGGCTTCCAGGCGATCACCCTCCGCCAGGAGCATCGCCCGCTCGACCACGTTGCGGAGTTCGCGAACGTTGCCGGGCCAGCCGTACGTCTTCAGGAGCGTCTCCGCGCTGGGGCTCAGCCCGGTGATGCGCTTCTTGAATTCGGTATTGAACGCGTCGATGTAGTACTCGACCAGAATCGGGACGTCATCGGGATGGTCCCGCAGCGCCGGCAGGCGGATCGGCAGCACGTTCAATCTGTAGAACAGATCGCTGCGGAAGGTGCCCTTCGCCACTTCGTCGTCGAGGTTGCGATTGGTGGCCGCGACGACCCGGACGTCGACCTGGATGTCGCCGGCGCCGCCGACGCGCTTGAAGCTCTTCTCCTCGAGAAACCGCAGCAGCTTGGCCTGCAGCGCCGGCACCATCTCGCCGATTTCGTCCAGGAACACGGTGCCGCCATCGGCGCTTTCGAGCAGCCCGCGCTTCTGCATCCGCGCATCCGTGAACGCGCCGCGCTCATGGCCGAACAGTTCGCTCTCGAGCAGCTGCTCGGGCAGCGCCGAACAGGTGATGTTCATGAATGGACGCGAGCTGCGGGCACTGTTGTAGTGGATGACTTTGGCGGCCAGGTCCTTGCCCGTACCGCTTTCGCCCGTGAGCAGCACCGTCGACGCCGGGCTGCCGGCAACCTTCGCGACCAGCTGCCGCAACGACTCCATGACCTCCGAGTGGCCGACGATCGCACGCAGGCTGTAGGGCCGGGCCTCGTTGGCGCGCAACTGCTTCACCTCGCGCCGCAACCGTGTGGTTTCGAGCGCGCGGCTCACCGTCGCCGCGACGTCGTCCAGATTGAACGGCTTGTTGGCGAAGTGGAACGCACCGAGCTTCATGGCTTCGACCGCCGTTTCGACGCTGACGAACGACGTGAGCAGGATCACCAGGACATCCGGCTCGATCGCTTTCAACTGCCGCAGGACCGCCAAGCCGTCGGTATCCGGAAGGCGGTAGTCGAGCAGCACCAGGTCCACGCCCTCCTTGAACTGTTCGAGCGCCTCCTGCCCCGTGCCCGCCTCACGGATCTCATACCCCTCACCCTTCAGCCGCTCCCGCAGCGACCACCGGATCAGCTCTTCATCGTCGACTATCAGGATCGTCGCATTCGCCATCGTCGCCATTCCGCCTTGCTCGTTATGGGTAGCTGTCGCCAATTGTCGCCTGTTTCGGCAGGACCCTGCCTCGAGGCAGAGTTGGCCCGATCAGTCCGGAGCAACCGGCGTTCCGGGCGTCAACAGCGAAAACCCCCATGCTTCGTGACGGGAGCGTCCTTGGAGTGCGGAATTATCCCCACCCCGCGAACTTTTCCGCAGGGCACGAAAAGCCGAGGGCCTTCACTCAGCGGGTGTCTGCGGCACCTTCCAGCGTCTTCCTCCGGTAGGTCAGCGGATCGAACAGCCCCGGCACGACTTCGACGACCAGGTTCGCGTGAGAGTCCCAGAGCAGGAGAGCCTTCGACAGCGCCATGTATCGC
>JBGTLY010000185.1:0-6865 GCA_041743865.1 Woeseiaceae bacterium | reverse complement strand
GCCGGCTCGGCAGGCGCTTCGGCATGTCGATCGACAACGTCCTCGAAATGGATGTCGTGACGCCCGACGGCAGGCTGCGGCGTGTCGGCCCGCAGAACGATGCGGACCTGTACTGGGCGCTGCGTGGCGGTGGCGGCAACTTCGGCGTGGTGACCTCCTTCCTGTTCCAGCTGCACCCGATGCAACGGGACGTCGTCACGGGTTACTTCGCCTACCCGCTGTCCGAGGCGAAGCAGGTCTTCCGTTTCTACGGCGAGCATTCCACGCGCGTGCCCGACGAGATGAGCCTGGGCGCCGGTATGGGCAATCGTCCCGGCCAGGACCCGTCTCTCGGCATCTCTTTCATCTGGAGCGGCGATGGCGGCGAGGCGGAAAAGTACATCGCACCGCTGCGCAAGGCGGGCAAGGTCCTGTCCGAGAACGTGCAGACAACGGATTACGTCGCGCTCCAGCGCTCGGGCGACGTGGACGACACGCGCGTCTTTACCGGTCAGATGAGGTCCGCGTTCGTCAACGAGGTCAGCGACGAATTGATCGATGCGCTGGTCGACAATTTCGAAGTGCATCCAGAGCGTGGCGCACGCGTCGTGTTCTCGCAAGATGGCGGCGCCATCTCACGGGTTGACCGGACGGCCACGGCGTTCTCGCAACGCGAGGCGCAGCAGATAGTGATGTCGTTCGTCAGCTGGACCCCTGGCGCCGACGGCACGGAACATGTCGACTACACCATTGCGCACTGGGCCAAGGCGGCGCCTTTCACGACCGGCTTCTACGTCAACGACTATTTCGACGAGACGCAGGAACAGGTGAACAGCACCTATCGCGAGAACTTTCCGCGCTTGCTGCGCCTCAAGCAGCAATACGACCCGACGAACCTGTTCCGGCTGAACGCGAACATCAGGAAAGCCTGAGAAACGGGGTCAGAGTACATTTTGCTGAAACGGGGTCAGAGTACATTCAGGAAAATGTACCGCTCGGGACAGGAGATCAAAGAAAGAGCTGCGAACTATTTCCTGCTGAAGCGGGTGCGATAGTCCTTGCAGCGCTCCGTGATTACCGCCGCCACTTCTTCCGAGACGCGATGCGGCTTGTCTATGACAGGAATTTTGTCGAGCATCTTGTCGGCGAGGGCAGGTATTCGTGCGCGCACTTGCGCCGCGCCGAGACCCGTCTTTGTAGCGAAGCGCTCGATATCCTTCGGATAGACCAGCGCGGACTTCGGCTGCCTGCCAATCTTCATCGCCATCCTGTCGGTCAGTTCCGGGTAATAGACGGTGCAGACAAGATCGTAGAGAGGCGCGAACCGAATCGATTGGTCCGGCATATACAGCAGCGAGAAATTCTTCGCGTGCGCGTCGTGATTGCCGATCAAGAGATTAAAAATGACCGCATCCAGCAGCGCGATCAGGTCTCGAGCCGGGACACTTGAGGCTTCCCGGATCAGGGCAAAACAATCCCTGAGTGAAGGTCCGCCCTCGGACTGGTACTTGATTTCCGATGGAATACCGAGCGCCTGGCAGAAGTCTTCCTGGTGACGCCGTTGGATGTGTCCCGCTTCGTGCCGAATCCTGTCATACCGTTCGGCGAGCAGATAGTCGATGCCGTTAACATTGCCGATTTGCACCCGCGCGGCATTGAGCCCGCAGGCGTTCGCCAGTGCCATGCAAAACGCTTCGATGAAGACGACGCCTTCGTAAGCAGCGATCGCCGGTTTGAGGACATGGGAACTCGGCGCACTGCCCCGGGGTATAGAGATCTTCCTGTCATCCAGGCGCACAGCGATCTTATCCTGCGCACCGGCGAGCGAGAGGCGGATGCCGTCCTCGCCGGCCAATAGCGGCCGACGCGGCAACTCCCGCAGTACCTGTGCGAGTTCGTCGTCGCTCAGCTCACGGTAGCGGTTGTCGATTGCGCCATTGTTGATTGCGAGATTGTCATCAGCCGGGAGGTGTTCATCCGCCGGAAAAAAGGATATCGCCCCGGCGCATTCACCGCCGATCTGTTCGAGCATTGCAAAATCGTTCTTGTCACTGATGCCAAGAATGCGCGCGATGACCTTGCGATTATTCTCCTCGGGCAGAAGCCCACCAAAAAACCCGCGGCACTCCCGTTGCGTGAACGGTTCCTCTCGCAGGGGCAGTGACCAGGACAGTGCCAGTGGCGTGTCCCTGCTGAGCCAGGCAGGACTGTACTGGAAGGTCATTTGCCCGCCATCGCCCTGAACCAACTTGCCGACGAGATCGCGGTCGTAGTGGACGTATAAGGTGCGAGCCATGACTGATCTATCGTTGTTCAGGCACGATCAGGCGCGGACAGGGTGAGTCGTAGCCCGAGCGTTTTGAGGACCGTAAGGGTTTTGCCGATTTGGCAGGTGGGCTTGCCGTTTTCGAGGTCGCTGATAAAACGCATCCCCGTGCCCGAGGTCAACGCCAGCTCGGCCTGGGTGAGGCCGAGAGCCTTGCGCTTTGTTTTGACCGTTCGACCTAATTCTGACGGTGTCAGGGACATGCTCCGTGCCTGCTATTATTCCCGCTCGGTAATGTTAGCGGCTTTTTCACCAACCGGCAATGAAATATTCCCGAGCGGGAACATAGAACGTGTGTCCGCCCTCTGAGGGTAGCTTCTTCCCGATCGGGAACAGATTGTTAATAGGGCGCCTTGGCCCGTCCAGCAGCTCGCGCACGAGGCCCTCGATGGCCGCGGCTTCCTCGAGGTTGCGCGCACAACCTCCTTAAGCTGAAGCGCGCCGTAGCGCTGTCGGCAGGCGCTGCCACGAAACCGTCCGAGAACTTAAGGATTTCCCGGCACTTCAAGCAGTCGCTCGCTGCGCCAGACCCTCACGATGCGGACCTGGCTGGCGTCACGGCGGTAGACGATACGAAACGGCGGCCGGATCAATTCCCGCAGGAACGGCTGCGCGAACTCCGGAACGACCCGACCCATGTCGGGATGGCTGGCCAGCGTCTCGATGCTGGCGAAGATTTCGCGAAGCAATCGGTCGCCGACCTCGGGAACCGCTTGTTCGACATACCACGCCCGTATGGTTTCCAGGTCAGCGAGCGCAGACTCGGCCAAGCGGATGGCGATTCTCGCCGGCATGACTTACTTGAGGCCGAGCCGCTCCTTGGCATTCGCGAGTGAAACTTCCTGGCCGCTCTCGATATCCGCAAGGCCGGCAACGACGGCTCGCATGAACGCGCGCTCCTCCTCGGACTGCTCGAAGTCGGTCACCGATTGGACTACGGCCACGCCGCGACCGCGACTCGTGAGCAGCACCGGTCGATGCGCATCGGTCACGTGTTTGACCACGCGGCCGGGGTTGGCTTTCAGGTCGGTCAGCGGAATTACGTCCTCGGAGAACTTAGTGCTCATAGCCGGATGCTCAGGTCCTGTTGGCTGGTCCGATATTAGCACCTGTTAAAGGCCCTCTGTCAATTTGGCACACCGGCCCTCGGAGCTTACCGTCGACCGCGATGCGCGGCTGGAAGACAAATTGCTGGAAGGCCCCAGATAGCCATTTTTTTTCGCGGCAGCCGCCCTATGCTTCCGCATGATCCACCCCCTTCGAATTGCAGGTCCAAGAAGGAGTTCAAGCGTGGAATACCTTATCGGCATTGTGCTGGCGCTGGTCGTTGCTGGCGGCTCGACGGCAGTGGGCTTCGACCGTGAGCGCGTCTTCTATACAGAGATGACGATCGTGGTCGCCGCCTGCTACATACTGTTTGCGGCCATGGGTGCAACAACGAGCGTGCTCATGGCCGAGATCGCGCTCGCATTTCTGTTCATGCTGGCTGCGACGATCGGGTACCGGACCAGCCTGTGGGTCGTGGCGGCGGCGCTGGCGGGTCACGGCCTGTTCGACCTCGTGCATCACCGGCTTGTCGACGATCCGGGCGTGCCGGCCTGGTGGCCGGGTTTCTGCATGGGATTCGATGTGACGGCCGGCGCCTACCTGGCTGTTCTCCTGTACCGGAATCCCCGCCTCGTGCGCCGGGCGGGGCCGGGTTGATGTGTTGGCAGCCTCAAGCTTTCGCGCAACGGCAGGTATTCGTGTTTGCTTCGTTCATGGCGGCTCTCCGTCTCGGGGGTTGGCGGGCAGCGAGAGTTGGGTGAGCTTTCGCAATGCCTGTAACAGGGGCCTATCCACCTGGCACGCTCCGGATGTAGTCTACGCGCGAATCGATCTATAGCTATTCCAAGGTGGCTTTGGTGCTGCAGACGCTTTTTCTCGCCGCGTTCGTACTGGTTGGGCTGAAGGTACTGGATTGATGCAACGCGGGGGTCAGCCGGCTTTGGCCAACTCTTCCCTGACGATGCGGCGCAAAGTCTTCGCGTCGACCGGCTTTGGCGTGGTCGCCAATGATTGTCTCAGTACATCATTAATCAACGTCTGATAGCCCCGACCCAGTTCGTCGCCCTTGCGGCGAAACGCTTCGAGCACCTCGTCATCAAGGTAGATCGTAATGCGGGTCTTGCCTTTCGCACTCGCGACCGGACCCCGCCTGGCTTTGCTAAAGTCGTACTCTTTTCTCATAGTCTCTGCGCTCGGACGCGGTGGCACGGCGGGAAGAAATCAATCGTATGCCGGAACCACGATATGTGTAAGAAACTGTGATCACCCTGCCGACGGTGTCTGTACCGACAAGGACATATCGATCTTCTCCAGATGCAAAGATGTCAGGCATAGATAGGGCGAATTCGTCACAGAATGCTGGCTCCACGTCCGAGAAACTGACGCCGTGCTTGCGGCGATTGTACGCCGCCTTCGCAGGGTCCCATTCAATGTCCATGCGCCAACTATATGCATAACATATGTATATAGTAATGCGGCATTTTTGGCAACAATATCTCGATTTGCGACCGCGGTTCCCTGGCGAATATCAAGTGCCGCCTTGGTGCTCACTTGCCCTCCCGGAGCGGATCGGGACGACACAGTCGGCAGTCGCCAGAATGGAATCGGCTATTGCAAACGGGCGAAAGCACTCACCGACGATCGCCACGCTCAGGCGCTATGCCGCGGCGCTCGGGTACCGGGTCCAGGTGCGATTCGTGAAGGACAAGCGCGCACGCAGCGGGGCACGGCGGGGAAGGTGCAAAAAGGGGTCAGAGTAAATTTTCGACCCGGAGTGAACAGCCTCGCCGCCCTCCATGGAAAATGTACTCTGACCCCTTTTTCAGTCGAACAACCTGCCCGGCGCAGCCAGCGTCCTCAGTGGGACTGCCTCAGTGCGTTCATCGAGCGCAAAGCGCTTTGCCCCAGGATAAACAATCGCAACCTTGTCGAGCGCGAGGTCGTCGAAGGCGGTGCGTATCGATGGCGTGATGCGCGGCGCGTCCGCCCGCTTGCACTCGATACCGAGCCAGCGATCGCCGCGGCGTAACAGGAGATCGATTTCCGCGCCCTGGTGCGTAGCCCAGAACCAGGCCTCGTCGTGCGGTTCGGTGGCCAATACCTGCTCCACGACGAATCCCTCCCATGAAGCGCCGAGCTTCGGGTGCGAGAGTACCGCCTTCTCGGTCTCGAGCCCGAGCAGCTGATGCAACAGGCCGCTGTCGCGGACGTAGACCTTCGGTGACTTCACCTGCCGCTTGCCGAGGTTGGCATGCCAGGGTTGGAGTTGCCGCAGGACCAACGCATCCGTGAGCAGGTCGAGGTAGCGGCGCACCGTCGGCTGGCTGACGCCGAGCGCACGCGCCGGCTCTGCGGCGTTCCAGACCTGCCCGTGGTAGTGCGCAACCATCGTCCAGAACCGCAGGAGCGCGACAGCGGAGACACGCACACCCCACTGCGGGAAGTCCCGCTCGAGCAAGGTTTGCACGAATTGTTTGCGCCATTCGACGCTGTCCCGCTCCGATCGCGCAAGGTACGAGCGCGGAAAACTGCCGCGGCGCCAGAGCCTCTCGGTTGCTTCCGCGCCCAGTTCAGGGAGGGTGAAACCGCCGATTTCGATGCGTTCCATCCTGCCGGCCAGCGTCTCGGAACTCTGGCGCAACAGGTCGCCGGACGCGCTGCCGAGAATGAGGAAGTGCGCCTGGGACTTGCGCCGATCGGCGAGCACCCGCAGGACCGGAAAGAGATCCGGCCGTCGTTGGACCTCGTCGATAACGATCAGGCCCTTCAACGGATCGAGCGCCGAGCGTGGCTCGTCCAGCCGGGCCAGGCTTACCGGGTCCTCCAGGTCGAAATAATTCGGCGAATCCTCGGCGAGCAATTCGCGAGCCAGCGTGGTCTTGCCGGATTGGCGAGGCCCGGTAAGCACGGTGACGGGATTGCGGTCGAGCGCGGCCGCGACTCGTTTTTGAAGCGCTTTTCGCTCGATGTGCACGGGCAGATACTACCATGAAAATCGAACGCTAATCGTTCGATTTTCATGTAGGCGCAAGCGGCGTGACATGACGCTGCGACGGCTCATTTTCGCGGGCTTGCCCTCTCCTGCAACTCGACTCAACACGCGCCGATGCCGGGTCAGCGCAGGTTCTCCTCGGTGTACAGCGACAGCTCGATCATGCGCTCCAGCAGCTCGTCCGCCGAGTACCCGGGGAAATTCCTCTGCACCATCTCCTTCGCGAACAAACGGCAGATGTAGCGCAGCTTGAGCGCGCGGTTGCGGGACGCGAACACGAAGTCGCGATGGCCGTTGTTGATGACGATCACGTTCTGTTCTGCATCGTAACGCGACCGCCAAAGCTCGCCCGGCGCCTTGCGGAACGTGTAGCCGGGCAAGCCCTGGCGGCTGTCCGGCGGCCCCTTCAGATCCGGCAGCAGCGAATCCGTCACGGTGACGATGCCTTCGCCCTCGCACACGACATCGCGCTGGGTCGCCGTGACCTGGAGTCGTGCCAGGCCCGGTTGCGCGGGTGCGAA
>JBGTLY010000184.1:0-2003 GCA_041743865.1 Woeseiaceae bacterium | reverse complement strand
AGCGGAAGCCTGGGGCCGCTGCTCGGGCGATTGACCGTGTGCGCGAGCACCTGAAGAATCTCCCGAAGTGGCACGGCCTGCGGCCCTGCGACAATCATTTCCTGGCCCGCCGCGACAGGCAGCACGCAAGTCCGCAGTGTGGCATCCGCAACGTCACCCACGTACACCATGTGACGACGACCCCTGCCTGACCCGAACAACGGGAAGCGGCCCCGGGATGCGGCCTTGAACATCTTGACCAGGCGTTCGTCGTGCGGCCCGTACACGACTGCCGGACGAACGATGGCGTACTCCATTCCGTGCGTGGCAGTCCGCGTGCGCACGACGTTTTCGGCCTCGACCTTGGACCGCTCGTAGATGTTCGCCGGTTTGACGGGTGCGGTCTCATCCACCACGCCTGGAATTCTCGATCCATATATGCCGGCAGTGCTGCAGAAAACGAAACGCCTGACGCCCTGCGCGGCTGCAGCGTCGATCGCATTGCGCGTGCCGGTCACGTTGACGGCTAGAAAGTAGTCGTCAGATACGCCGGTCTCGCGGAACGCCGAGGCAAAATGACAAACACAGTCCGCGCCCCGCATTGCGGGCTGCAAGGACTGCGCATTGGCCACGTCGCCGGCATGAATTTCCACGCCCCGGGCCTGCAACCCGCGAATCAGCGCCTGCTTTTCGGGCGACGCGGCCCGGTGCAGCGCCGAAACGAGGTGCCCGCCTGACAAGGCGGCTTCGACGAAATGTCGGCCCATGAAGCCCATAGCACCGGTCACGACCAATCGCATAGTTTCCCCAGCGCCCTTCTAATTCAACAGGTCGGCGAATTCCGTTCCGCAGATTACATCAGCCAGCTCGGCATAGTTGGTCACCATCAGGTCGAGCGACTCCGGGTTTAGCTTGATGAAGTTCGATTGCATCGGATGGTTTTCGACTCCGAAAAATTCGCAGATCCGCTTGCCCTCGGACGCCCGCAGGCTCTGGTTGTCGATCATGTCCTCGTACACGACAGAAAGACGGCGATGATTGGCAAACACTTCCTCGAAGTGCTGATAGGTGAGCTTCGCCTTGCGCATCTGCTCGAGGGCCGCCGCGGGATCCACGTGAATGCTCACCGCCGGCAGGGGCTCGGTCGTGTGGGGCTCCCAGATTGCATTGCGCTTCTTCGGCATCAGCAATTGCGACACGTGCATCTTCAGGAGGTTGTGCCGCCGCAGGTGCAGGATGTGAATGTCCGTGTTGCGCGTCAGGTAACCCAGAGTCAGGGGATTGGAGATCTGGTTATACATGGCCTTGAAAATGCTCACAGGCCTGTCGCTCGAAGAATAGAATCGTCTCATCGCGCGCGTGGGATACCAGCCCCCGGCCATCAGGAACCGGGCCGCCTTCGTCCAGGTGCGCGAACTTCGCACCAGGGCCGGCGGTTCAAGGTGCGCACCGACCAGCAGTTCGGTGATGCAGTTGAACTGGGGATGCGATCGCAGGCATTCGACCAGGAATGTCGAACCCGTCCGTTGCGTCGTCAGAATGATTGCCCGGATTTTCGATGTCATAACCCGGCGCCTTCCACCAGCACCCTTCCGTTGCTGATAACAAGCCTCGGCTCGAAAAACACCCTGTTGTCCCGCAAGGGATCGCCTTCGTAAACGACCAGGTCGGCTTCCATGCCCGGTCGAATCGTCCCTGTGCGGGACTCGATGCCGAGGACGCGCGCTCCGTTCAGCGTCGCGACCGTGATCGATTCGAGCGGCGAATACCCGATCTCCTCGCGAAGCACCGCAATCTCATGCGCGATGCGGATGCGGCCCGTATCGTCCCCGTCGGCATAGCTGCCGTCGGTCGCCGCCGCCACGACGATACCGAGCCCGTGCGCCTTGCGTACGGCCTCGCGCAACGGCCCCATCATCGACTGAGTGCGCAATTGCAGTGCCACATCGTCGGCGGAATTTCCCTGCGGATCGCCGAGCGGACTCATGACTGCGAGCGTCGGCACGAAGTAAGTACCGCGGCGC
>JBGTLY010000183.1:0-4625 GCA_041743865.1 Woeseiaceae bacterium | reverse complement strand
GCCTATTGGCGCAAACACGGCTTCCCGCCGCAATGCCGCCCGCTCGGTGCGGACGACTTCGAGTGCAAGTGACGCCGCCAGCAAACTCGGATAGTCTCTTCGCAGAAGAGTCCATCCATGACGCCTGAACCCGGGAACAATCTCCGCCTCGAGATCGGGCACGTCCTTTTCATCGACCTGGTGGGCTATTCGAAGCTCCTGATCGAAGAACAGAAGGAGCGCCTCGACCAGCTGACGAAAATCGTGCTCGCGACCGCGCAGGTGGCGAAGTCGAGCGCGGAACAGCTCGTGAGGCTGCCGACCGGCGACGGAATGGCGCTGGTCTTTCGCCACAGCTCGGAGGAACCGGCGCGCTGTGCGGTGCAGATCGCGCAGGCGCTCAAAACCCATCCCGAGATTGCCGTGCGAGTAGGCGTGCACAGTGGGCCGGTGAGCGAAGTCACCGACGTGAGCGGGCGCAGCAACATTGCCGGCGCCGGGATCAACCTCGCGCAACGTGTCATGGATTGCGGCGATGCGGGGCATATCCTGCTCTCGAAGCGGGTCGCGGAGGATTTGGAGTCGTACCGCCAATGGGCGCCTCATCTGCACTCGTTAGGCGAATGCGAGGTGAAGCACGGTGTGCGCATTCAGTTGGTGAATTTTTACACCGATGAACTGGGCAACGCAGAGTTGCCGGCAAAATTTCGTCACGTCGCCCGCAAAAAAACCGCGCCAGCCGTATCCCAAAGCGAGCAGGAGCTCTCGATCGCCGTCTTTCCTTTCAAAAATACTGGTGACGCTGAGACGGAGTCGTTTGCCGAAGGTTTGGTCGAGGATGTGACCACCGGGTTGTCGAAGTTTGGATATCTCTCGGTGGTCGCTGGCGCATCGGAAGCGCGTTACGTCCTGAAAGGAAGTATCCGCAAAGGCGGCTCGGCTATTCGAGTCATCGCGCAATTGGTGGACACCCGGACCGGGGCGCAGCTTTGGGCAGAGACTTACAATCGGGACCTGCAAGCGTCGGGCGTTTTTGACGCAGGAGAAGACATCGCCGCCCGCATCGTTGCAACTGTGGCCGACAGCTACGGCGTGCTGGTTCACTCGATGCGAGAGGCAAGCGCGCAAAAGGAGGATGCCGATTTCAGCCCAGCGGAATGGCAGTTCGAATATTTCGCTTACCGGGAGCAGATCACTCCTGCTAATCATGGCGCGCTCCGGAACCGGCTGGAACGCGCGCTGGAGTCAGAGAACCGACCGTCGGCCTTGTGGGCTTGTCTGGCGCAGGTTTATGTCGACGAATACGCCTTCGGCTTTCCCGGCGATGATGGAAAGTCGCTCGATCGCGCCCTGGCCGCGGCTCGGCGCGGGGTCGAGTTGGATCGGGCGAACCAGTTCGCGATGGTGGCGCTCGCGCAAACGCATTTCTTCCGGCAGGACCTGGCGGCGTTTCGTCCGGCGGCCGAGCGCGCGATGGCCCTCAACCCGCTCAACACCGACGCGCTTGGAATTCTGGGACTGGAGATTGTGCACACCGGCGAGTTCGAGCGCGGTACGGCCATCGTTAGGCGAGCGATGGAGTTGAATTCCAATCATGCCGGCTGGATGCATTTTGCGCCGCTCTGGGATCATTTTCAGAAAGGCGAATACGAGGAGGCCCTCGGCTGCGCGAATCGGGTGGACGTGCCCGGGCTTTTCTGGCCTTACCTCGTAATGGCATCGGCCTGCGGCCACTTGGGCCGGCGAAGCGAAGCCGCCGCTGCGGTCCGTGATCTTTTGGCGCTCGATCCCGAATTTGCCGCGCATGCCCGCTCGAATGTCGGAACCTGGCACTTCGCGAGTGGCCTGATGGATTCAATCCTCGATGGGCTGCGCAAAGCTGGGCTCGCGGTTCCCGACGATCACGCGTCAGCCACGTCTAGACCGAAGTCGGCCGCCAGGGCGAACGCCGATCAGAAAACATCTGGCCCCGACGCGAAAAAGGCTCGGGCTGAAGACGGGTTCTGGGTCGCGGTGTTACCGTTCAAGGGCGGTGGCGGCAACGCCGAGGTCGCTGCGCTGGCCAGCGGAATGACGGAGGAAATCGTCACCGGCCTTTCCCGCTTCACCTATCTGCACGTCATCGCACTCGGTTCCACCGCTCGCTATGCCGACCGGACAGTGGACATTCGCGCGGTTGGCAAAGAACTCGGCGCTCGTTATGTCATGGAAGGAAGCCTCCGGCACGCTGGAGCCAGACTGCGCGCGACCGTGCAACTGGTGGATACCATTTCCGGTGCGCATCTGTGGGCGGAGACCTACGATCGCGCCTTTTCGCCGGACGAAATCTTCTCGCTGCAGGATGACATCGTTCCCCGAATCGTCTCCACGGTTGCTGACATGCACGGAGTTTTACCGCGCAGCATGAGCGACGTGGTCCGGCAGAAGTCTGCCGCCGAGATGACCCCTTACGAAGCGTTGTTGCGCAGCTTCGGGTATAACGAGCGATTTACTCCGGTCGACCTGGCCGAAGTGAGGGCCTGTCTGGAACGAGCCGTGCAACAGGCGCCTGACAATGCCGGGTGTCTGGCCATGCTGTCGTTGATGTACGCGAATGAATACGGCCACTGGGATAGTGCGACACCAGATTCTCTCGATCGGTCACTCCAGGCCGCACGCAAGGCGGTCGAAGCTGCGCCGCTGCACTCGCTGCCTTATTACGCATTGGCTCAGGCTCTTTATTTCAAGAAGGAATTCACTGCGTTTCGAGTCGCGGCGGAGCGGGCGATTGCGCTCAACCCGATGGATGGCGCCACCGCCGCGTTCATGGGAATGCTCATCGCCTACTCTGGAGATTGGGAGCGCGGCTGCGCTTTATCGGACACAGGTTGCCAGCTGAACCCCAATCATCCGGGATGGTATTGTTATCCCGCGTGGCACGATTCCTACCGGAAAAAAGATTATCGTAAGGCCCTGGACCTGGCGTTCCAGCTCAACGCGCCTCAGAACTACTACACCCACGCGGTGGTAGCCATGTGTCATGCGCAACTCGGCAGGATGGAGGAGGCGCGGAGCGCGTTGCGGGAGATGCTCTCATTGAAACCGAACTACGCCGAGGTTGCGCGTGAGTTACACGGCCGATGGATCCAGCCCGATCTGGTAGAACACCTGATGGACGGCCTTCGCAAGGCCGGTCTAGAGATTCCTGCCAAGGACGGCACGCAATGGGCAGCAGTTAGTGCCACGGATTCTTCCCAACCTGGCTCAAAGGCAGCCGGTGCGGAGGAGGGGTTCTGGGTCGCGGTGCTACCCTTTAAGTATAGCGGTAGTAACTCCGATCTTGCATCCCTGGGCGAAGGACTAACCGAAGAGATTGTGACCGGCCTCTCACGCTTCTCCTACCTGCGTGTCATCGCGCCCGGTGCTAGTGCGCGTTACGCCAAAGAGACGGTCGATATCCGCGCGGCGGGCAAAGATCTGGGTGCCCGCTATGTCATGGAAGGAAGCCTTCGGCAGGCAGGAACCAAGCTGCGTCTCGCCGTTCAACTTGTCGACGCAGTCTCAGGCGCTCACGTCTGGGCTGAGAACTACGAACGCGTGTTCGCGCCGGAGAAAGTCTTCGAACTTCAGGACGACCTTGTCCCTCGCATCGTGTCCACAGTTGCCGACCAATACGGGGCGCTCGTGCATAGCATGAGTGACTCGCTACGCGGCAGAAGCGCCGGTCAATACACCCCACATGAGGCGACCCTGCGCGCGTTCGGTTACTGGGAACACCAAACCCTGGAGAAGCACGCTGAAATCCGCGACATTCTCGAAGCCGCAGTCGCTCGTGCGCCCGATCACAGCGACTGTCTCGCCGCACTCGCGCTGATTTACTGGCAGGAGCACACCTTCGGTTATAACGCCAAGCCGGAGTCGTTAGGCCGGGCGCGCGCCGCCGCGAACCGTGCGGTCGAATCAGCCCCGAGTAGCAACTTTGCCCAATGCGCGCTGGCGACCACTTTGTTTTTCCAGATAGATATTCCCGCTTTTCGCACCGCAGCAGATCGCGCCCTGGCGTTGAATCCCATGGACGCATCCACCGCAGCAATGCTCGGCATGATGATCGCCTACACGGGTGACTGGGAATACGGGATGGGAATTGTGAAACGTGCGATGCAGCTCAACCCACATCACCCCGGTTGGTATCACTATGCGGATTTTACCGACGCCTACCGCAGGCATGACTATCGTGGCGCACTGGAGAGTGCCTTGAAGGTCAACATTCCTGGTTACTACTGGCCGCATGCGGTGCTGGCTGCGGCCTACGGGCAACTCGGTGAAGAGCAGCGCGCGCAGGCAGCGTTGCGGGAGTTGGAGACAATCTCACCGAACTTTGGCGCGATCGCGCGCGAGGAGTTCGGCAAGTGGAACGACGCCGAACTGACCGAGCACTTCGTCGACGGGCTGCGCAAGGCCGGGCTGGCGGTACCGTAGGAGAACCCGTGCCGGCTGAATCACAGAACAACCTGCGCCTCGAGATCGGCCACGTTCTTTTCATCGACATTGTCGGCTACTCGAAGCTCCTGATCGAAGAACAAAAGGAGCGGCTGCACCAGCTCACTGCGATCGTGCTCGGGACAGGGCAGGTGCGCGCCTCGACCGACGAACAACTGGTCCGGCTG
>JBGTLY010000182.1:0-5508 GCA_041743865.1 Woeseiaceae bacterium | reverse complement strand
GTCGGCAACAGCATCAGGCGCCGGCGCAGCCGCCGTGTCGCCCCTTCCCGCGCCGGACCCGTCAGGTTCCCCATCGAGGGAATCCACCGGGTCCGGGTCCACGACGACCACCGCCCAGTCACCATGCACATAGCCGGACCCGCCCGCGGGCAGCTCGATTTCGTGCCACCCGTCAATCGTTCGTATCAACTCGCGTCGTTCTCCCGCAGCCAGCCGACCGACGACTTCGCCGTCGGCCGCGGGTGTTTCCCGGACGTTGACGAAGGACGCCACACGGTCGGAGGTAGTCACCGAGTCTGCGAAAACCGGCTGTACCGGAAGCGCCAATACCACCGCAATCAGGAAAAAACGTTTCATGGTCCCTGCTCCTCGAGCGAGTCGTTCGCCTTTTGTGCCACGTTCACTCCTTCATTGGTAGGGGGGCCGTCTTTTGCGCGAGCTCAGGCGCTGACGCGCCGTAGTAAACCGCATCGCGAAATCGAAAGGGCATGCCTAATCGGACGGCGAGTGTGCGACCATTGCCGCCCATGAACCTGGGGATTTCCGAACGTGTGCGCCCGCTGCTCGCGGCGGTGCACCGCTTCATCGCGGAGCGTGTCGAACCGGTTGACGAAGAGTTTCTTGCCGAAGTCGCGGTAGGTGACCGATGGCGCTTGACGGCGCGTCAGAAGGAGATTCTCGAGGAGCTGAAATCGGCGGCCAGGGCCGAGGGCCTCTGGAACTTCTGGCTGACCGGCAGCGAACGCGGGTTCGGCCTCAGTACCGTGGAATATGCATACATCGCGGAGGCCACAGGCCGTTGCCATCTCGCAGCGGAGGCGTTCAATTGCAGTGCGCCCGATACGGGCAATATGGATGTCCTGGAGCGTTACGGCAGCCCGGAACAGAAGGCTCGATGGCTCGAGCCCTTGCTTGCCGGCGAAATCCGCTCCGCCTACGCGATGACGGAGCCGGGCGTCGCATCCTCCGATGCCACCAATATTGCGACGAGTGCGGTGCTCGATGACGGTGAATGGGTCATCAACGGCGAGAAAACCTACATCTCCGGCGCCGGGGACGAGCGTTGCCGAATTATGATCTGCATGGTTCGAACGGATCCCGACGGCGGTCGCCATGCGCAGCATTCCCAGATCCTCGTGCCAATGGACACACCCGGCGTCGACGTCCTGCGCGGTATGCGTGTATTCGGCAATGACGATGCGCCGCACGGACACATGCACTTGCGGCTCACGAACGTGCGGGTACCCGAGGACAACATCATCCTCGGCCGTGGGCGTGGATTCGAAGTCGCTCAGGGGCGGCTCGGGCCCGGACGCGTCCACCACTGCATGCGTGCGCTCGGCGTCGCGGAACGGGCGCTGGAACTCATGTGTCGGCGGGGCTTGTCAAGAACCGCGTTCGGCAAGCCGATCGCGAATCTCGGCGGCAATCACGACCGTATCGCAAATGCCAGGATCAATATCGACATGGCGCGCCTTCTGACCCTGCAAACGGCCTGGGTGATCGATAACGAAGGCACCCGGGCGGCCCGCACCTGGATCTCGAAAATCAAGGCAACCGTGCCGAACGTGGCGCTTGCGGTACTCGACGATGCCATCCAGATGCACGGCGCCGCCGGGGTGTCCCAGGATTTTCCGCTTGCCGCCATGTATGCCTCCACTCGCACCCTGAGGCTCGCGGACGGACCCGATGAAGTGCACCGCTTCGTCGTGGCGCGGACCGAACTCGGCAAGTACGCCTGAGTCCCGTGGCCGCCACGATCCCGACGTCGGAGTTGCCGCGGCTCGCCGGCCGGAGCCTCGAGCCGTCATCCTGGCTCAAGGTCACGCAACAACGCATCAACCAGTTCGCCGATGCGACCAATGACCATCAGTTCATCCACGTGAGCCGCCTTCGCGCCGCAATGACGCCGTTCCGGAAACCCATTGCACACGGCTTCCTGTCACTATCCCTGCTCACGCACCTGAACGCCGAAAAAGCGCTGCTTCCCGACAAACTGAAGATGGTCATCAACTACGGATCGGACAAGGTAAGGTTCATCGCGCCCGTAAAGGTGGGCCAGCGTATTCGCTCGCACCAGAAAATCGTGTCCGTCACCGAAAAGCGTCCTGGCCAATGGCTCGTCAAGAACGAGGTGACCGTAGAGATCGAGGGCGAGGAAAAACCGGCTCTCGTGGCAGAAATGTTGTCCCTGTTGTTCGTCGGCGACTGAAGGAAAAACATCGATGCAGGCACTGCGCTGCAAGCAATACGGCCCAACCGACCAGCTCGTCATCGAGGTCTTGCCGGAGCCTGTGCCGGGACCGACGGAGATCCTGGTCGACGTGGCCGCTGCCGGACTGAACTTCCCGGACCTTCTCATCGTTGCCGGCAAATACCAGGACAAAACACCGCCACCGTTTACGCCAGGTAACGAAGCAGCGGGAACGGTATCGGCGATCGGCAGCGAGGTCGACGGCTTTGCCATCGGTGACCGGGTCATGGCGATGCCGCGCGGCGGTGCATTCGCAGAACGCTGCGTGGTCGACCAGCACCTGGCCCTGCCCTTGCCGCCAGAACTCGATTTCGAACAGGCGGCCGGCTTCGGCGTCGTCTACGGCACGAGTTACCACGCACTGAAACAATCGGCCCGCCTCGCGCCCGGCGACACGCTGCTCGTCCTCGGTGCAGCCGGCGGCGTGGGATCCGCGGCTGTCGAACTTGGCAAAGCCATGGGCGCGACAGTCATCGCTGCCGCGAGCAGCCCGGATAAGCTCGACCATGCACGCGCGGCCGGCGCGGACCGGACGATCAACTACGCGGAGACGCCCTTGCGCGATGCGATACGGGACATCGCGGGAGATTCCGGCGTCGACGTCGTTTACGATCCGGTGGGTGGCGAACTTGCCATACAGGCGTTCAGGAGCCTCGGGTGGCACGGCCGCTATCTTGTCGTCGGATTTGCGAGCGGCGATATTCCCGCGATGCCCGCCAATATCACCTTGCTCAAGGAAGCCAGTATCATCGGGGTCTGGTGGGGCACCTGGCTCAAGCGCCACCCCGACGAACACCGCCAAAACCTCGAGGAACTGATGGCCTGGATCGCTGACGGGACACTGCGGCCGAAAGTGAGCGAAAGCTTCGCCTTCGATGACTACGCGGCCGCATTTCGGCGAATTGCCGAACGCAAGGCTCGCGGCAAAGTCGTTCTGCGACTGCGCGACTGACGGACGGCTCCGGGAGTTCCCCAATGAATTTCTGGCTCGCCACGGCCGCCCTGCTTCTCGGCCCGCTGGTCTACGCGTGGGGGCGCTCGCGCCCGATCGCCAAGCAGATGCTCGACGGCTTCGTGCTCGTGGCCATCGCGGGTATCGTGTGCGTCAATATCATTCCCCCCGCCATCGATCTCGGCGGCTGGTTTGCTTTCGCCGCGCTCGGAGCCGGCCTAGGTTTTCCGGTCGTCGTCGAAAAGGTCTTCCACCGGTCCGTGCATCGCGCCCATGTGTTCATTGTCGTGCTCGCAGCGCTCGGGCTCGTCATTCACGCGGTGATCGACGGGATCGCTTTGCTGCCATCCGTACAAACAGGCCTGACCCTGCAGGAAGGAACCCACCCGTCCGCGGCAGCAGGGGCAGGATTCAATTCGCTGGCGCTCGGCGTCATCCTGCACCAATTGCCCATTGGAATCGCCATCTGGTGGTCGGTACGGCCGAACTTCGGGGTGATGGCCGCCTTGTTCACGTTCGCGCTCCTGATTTCGGCAACGGGCCTCGCATACCTGTTCGGACAACCCGTCATAGAACTGACGAACGCCAGGGCGCTTGCCCTGTTCCAGGCGTTTGTCGCCGGCTCGCTCGTGCACGTGGTCGCATT
Source organism: Woeseiaceae bacterium (assembly GCA_041743865.1). Classification (GTDB taxonomy): domain Bacteria; phylum Pseudomonadota; class Gammaproteobacteria; order Steroidobacterales; family Woeseiaceae; genus UBA1847. Next base: position 1,656 of record JBGTLY010000182.1, on the reverse strand, counting down.
CGGCGTCAACCATCGGCACGCGGGAGACGACGCCTTCGTGCCGGCCGACAACTGGGGCTTTCGCGCCGGAATTCTCCTCGGTATGTTCGTCGTCTTTGCCGTGCCGCACATCCATGACTTGTGACCGGGCCAGATCTCATGACATCCAGAAAGCTGCCCTTCATCCTCCTCGCCTGCCTGCACTGCAACCTGCTTCACGCCGGTCCCGATCCCTACCTCTGGCTCGAGGACGTGCATGGCGAACGTGCGCTCGACTGGGTTCGAGCTCAGAACGCAGCCACTTTCAAGGTGCTGCGCGAAACGCCCGTCTTCGACGAGCTCTACGCCGAGGCTTTCGCGATCATGACCGCGGAGGAACGTCTCCCGAACGGGACGATCGTCGGTGCGGATTTTCACGAGTTCCGGCAGGGCGCGGATCAGGTCAGGGGCGTCTGGCGGCGTACACCGATAAGAGCGCTCGTAACCGGCACTCCTGCCTGGGAGGTCGTCCTCGACATCGACGCGTTGGCCCGGGAGGAAGACGAGAATTGGGTCTACAAGGCAATCGACTGCGTCGGCGGCAACAGTGACCGCTGTCTCGTCGAACTGTCCCGCGGCGGCAAGGACGAATCCGTATTCCGGGAGTATTCCCTCTCGAACACGGCATTCGTCGACGGCGGCTTTGTCGTGCCCGAAGCAAAATCGAGGGTCGCCTGGGTAGATCAGGATACGCTCGTGCTTGCAACCGACTGGGGCGCCGACAGCCTCACGACCGCCGGCTACGCGCGCGAAGCGCGCCTGTGGCGGCGCGGTCTGCCCCTCGCAGCAGCCGTTCCGCTGTACGCGGGCAGTCCCGCGGACACGCTGGTCGCGCCGGTCGCTTTCGGAAGCAATGGCATTACCTACGTGTTCCTCGTGCGCCTGGAAGCAGACGCGAATCTCACGCACGTGATGCCTCTGGCCGAGAATAAGGTCGGCCCGGCGCTCGACCTCCCGCGCCGCGTACTCGTCGACGGTGTCGTGGACGGACGACTGATCGTCGTTCTCAAGGAAGACTGGCGGGAGTTCGCGGCTGGTGCAGTCGTGGCAGTCGATTTGTCCGGGGGCAAGCCTTCGCTCGTCTTTGAACCGAACACGGCCCAGGCCATCGTGGAGGTCGAAACCGGGGACGGCAGCGTGTACCTCCAACTGCTGGACAATGTCGTCGGGCGCATCAAGCGCGTGGACCACGAAAACGGCAGTTGGCATGTCAGCGACATCGACCTCCCGGACAATGGCGTCGCCAAGCTCGCGGCAACCAGCAGCAGTCGCAAGGACCTGTTCGTCACCTACGAGAGTATCGTGCAGCCGACCACGCTGTACCACGTGGCACCGGACGATACGCTCGAAACGGTCGCACAACTCCCGCCGTTATATGACGCGAGTGACGTCGTCGTCCGGCAGCAGTTTGCGACGAGCGCAGACGGTACGCGTGTGCCTTATTTCATTGCCGGCAAGGCCAGCGTACTCCGGAGCGGCGATGCACCGACAATCCTGTACGGATACGGCGGCTTCCAGATTCCGGTCCTGCCCGTCTACTACGAGGATCCATCGCGTCCGCAGCACGGTGCGCTGGCCGGCCGGATGTGGTTGTCCCGCGGCGGCGTCCTGGTGCTCTCCAACCTCCGCGGCGGCGGC
>JBGTLY010000181.1:0-10356 GCA_041743865.1 Woeseiaceae bacterium | reverse complement strand
ACTTGACGAATGCCCGTGCGCCCTCCTGCTGCAGCTGAAGGGCCAGCGCGTCGATGTCAATGCCGGCCTTCGCAAACCGCGCCAGCGCGACCTCCGCGTCGCCGCCGTCCACGGCCATCACACCCTTGAGCGCGCCGTGCTTGGCGAAGGCACGCAAGGTGTTCTCGGGGACCGTGTCGATCGTATCCGGCGCAGCGAGTGCTTCAACATACAGCGTGTCGGAAGCATCCGGATCCTTGGTGCCGGTGCTCGCCCAGAGCAGGCGCTGCGGGTGCGCGCCGGCAGCGGCGAGCTTTCGCCAGCGTTCCGATGCCAGCAGCTCGCGATAGGCATAGTAGACGCGTCCGCTGATCGCGATGCCGAGCTGGTTGTGCAGCGTGACAGGCAATTTGTCCTTGACTGCGACGTCCCAGCGACTGACGAACAGCGAGGCAACCGAGCCGACTTGCGGGTCAAGCCCGGCTTCGAGACGTCGTTCAATGCCTCGCAGATAGGCCTCGGCGGCGGCAAGGTATTGCTCGCGCGAAAACAGCAGGGTGACGTTGATCGGCACGCCCTGGAAGATCGAATCCTCGATGGCGGGAATTCCCTCCGGCGTGCCGGGAATCTTCACGAACAGGTTCGGCCGTTCAGCCTGCCGGTGGATCCGCAAGGCAGCCGCGACGCTGCCTTGGGTGTCGCTGGCGAGCAATGGTGAGACTTCCATTGAAACCCAGCCGTCGAGATGATTGCTCGCGTCGAACACCGGCCGGAACAGATCGGCGGCGCGCCTCAGGTCCTCCAGTGCCAATTCGATGAACAGGGCTTCGCCGGACTTGCCTTCCCGGGCCTTCGTGCGGATGCAGGCGTCATAGGTGTCGCCGCCGCCGATTGCGCCGTCGAAGATGCTCGGGTTCGAGGTCAGGCCGGTAATCGAGAAATCCTCGATATAGCGACGCAGGGCGCCGTCGTCGAGCAAACCCCGCGTGATGTTGTCGAGCCACAGGCTCTGGCCGAGATCTTGCAATTGTCGGGTCGGCTTCATGGTTGCTCCTGGAAAGTTGCTGCGGGCGGCCATGGTACCCGGCCTGTGACCGCGTCCCAGATACCGGAACGCTGGATCTTGCGCGGCTGAAATACAACATCGCCGTCGGAGAACACGGCCGACAGGCCGACAGGCCGAGCGTGCCGAGGTGCGCGACCGCTTCGAGCGCGCGGGGATACAAGCGTCTTGCGAATGGGTACCCCAGCAGGAAGGCCAACATCTGCAGCAGCCTGGTGTAGTGCGCCCAGTAATGATCGTGCCCGGCGGTCAAGGTCCGCGGCGAAGCGATTGTTGTCGAGCAGCGTGTTATCGACGTCGAAGAGAAAGACCACTTCAGACTGCGTCAGCATGGCGAAGCCTTCTCGGGTTTCGGATCGTGCCAACCGTAGTCGCTGACCACCACGTCTGCAGCAGCAGGAGGTCCCCAGCTACCACGCTCGTATTCCTGGACCGGCGCCGCTTTTGTCAGTACCGGGTCGATCACGCGCCAAGCGGCCTCGACGCTGTCGTCTCGCGTGAATAGGGCAGGTTCGCCGCGCAGCGCATCGCGGAGCAGGCGCTCGTACGGTAGTTGCTCGCTGCGCGGTTCGTGGCGGGCGATCAGCTCAACCGGCTCGCCGCGCATTTCCTCGCCGTGCTGCTTGACCCGCGCGCCCGCCGAAATCGTCACTTCGGGGCTGAGACGGAAGCGGAAGTAGTTCGCGGTGGACGGGCTGATCTCGTCGAAGATCGCCAGCGGCGGGCACTTCATATTCACGCGCACTTCAGTGGTAGTGATCGGCAGGTACTTGCCGGCACGTACGTAGAATGGCACGCCGCCCCAGCGCCAGGTGTCGATGTGCAAGCAGAGCGCCGTGAAAGTCTCGACCTGGGAATCCGCCGCGACGCCCTTTTCGTCGCGATAGCCGCGATACTGGCCGCGCACCACATGCGCGGGATCCAGCGGACGCATCGCCCGGAAAAGACGCAGTTTCTCCGCACGCAAGGACTCGGTGTCTCGCCCTGCAGGCGCATCCATGGCGAGCAGCGCGAAGACCTGCAGCATATGGTTTTGCACCACGTCGCGTAGCGTCCCGACTTCCTCGTAAAACGTGCCGCGTCCCTGCACGCCGAAGTCCTCGGCCATGGTGATCTGCACATTGTCGACGTATTGCCGGTTCCAGATCGGCTCCAGAAAGGTATTGGCGAAGCGAAAGTACAGCAGGTTCTGCACCGCTTCCTTGCCCAGGTAGTGATCAATGCGGAATATTGCTGATTCAGGAAAAACCTCGTGCAGAGTGCGGTTCAGCGCCTGTGAGGACGTTAGGTCGCGTCCGAACGGTTTCTCGACGATGATTCGGGCATCGTCTGCACAGTCGGCTTTGGCGAGTCCACGAACCACGGCGCCGAACATGCTGGGCGGAATTGCCAGGTAATGCAGCGGGCGGGTGGCGGCGCCCAGGGATTGCTTCAGGCCCTGGAAGGTCGCCGGATCCGCGTAGTCGCCGTCGACGTATTGCAATTGCGCCGAGAGTCTGGCGAACGCATCGGCGTCAACCCCGCCATTGTTCTCCAGGCTGTCGTGCGCGCGTTCACGAAGCTTGTCCAGCGTCCATCCCGCGCGCGCCATGCCGATAATCGGCATGTCCAGTTCACCCGCGCGGATCAGGGCCTGCAGCGCCGGGAAAATCTTCTTGTACGCCAGATCGCCGGTTGCGCCGAAAAACACGAAAGCGTCGGAACTGGATGAGGTCATGGCGTATTGCTTTGTTTTCAGCTAACTAGTACTTCGACCGCGTGCTCAGGATTGCCCTTCGCTCGCGGAGGATCTCGGTCTCGACGAACAGCTTGCTGAACGCCGGGTGCGCCGAGTCGGTGGCCGCGGGCGCGAGCACGATTTCGGCATAGCTGGAAACTTCGATGATCCTACGCTCGCCGCAACGATTGATTATGCGTACTCGGCGCACCTCGACGTCGTCTCTCGTTGAAACGACGATAGTCGTATGCGTATCGTAGTCGGGGTCCTGAAGGCGAAACTCAGCTTTTCCCGTCGAGAGGATCGCTTTGTATATCTTTGCTGGCTCAAGGGTTGGCTGATGAGCATTGGACCAGGACTGCCCGCTCGCCACGTCTCGCAAGTAACAGAAAGAGCCCCAGTTGTCGCAGATCGAGTCTTCGCGCCAACGGGTGACGTCGAGATCGTTCCAGCGGCTGTAGCCGCCACCTGCGCTCGTAATCATCACGTGGTAGCGGCCATTCGACAGCAACTGCACGGCCGGTATCGGACAATCCGGATCGTCGAAAATGCGCCGCAGGTCTTGTCGTGTGTTGGTGGTCACGCGTAAAGACCCTATCCAGTGCGGCCGATATCTTGGACGATCCCGACATCCGCTGCGAACCAGTTGCGGAACTCGCGCAACTGTGGACGCGGTCGGGCGCTACGTCATTCTCGTGTCTTTCAAGCCGGACGATCAGTGCGCTACCGAACATACAGCAGAATGCTCCCGCAGTAGTTTCGGTCCAAATCTGGCGGGTCTGTTTATCGTGTAAGCGCCGGACTACGTGGCGCAAGCGTCGCCTGCGGGCAGGATCAAGCGTGCAAGTGTGATTCGCTCAAGGAATTGACCATGCAGATGGGAATGATCGGCCTCCGAAAGATGGGCGCCAACGTGGTGCGGTGGTTGCAGCAAGGAGGCCATCAGTGTGTGGTAACGGGCACTACGGCAACTGGGAAGGTTTCGTGCTTTGAAGCAGCGGCCATCTGTGAATCCTGGAACCTGGATCGCATGGGGCTCCAAGGTCGCTCGCAACATGGCCAACGACCGGATTCCGGGCCGTGCGGCGCAGATGTCGTTCTATTTCTTCCTGTCCGTCTTTCCCATCCTGCTGATCCTGATGGCGGTGCTGGGTCTGTTCCTCGATGCGCAGTCGCTTGTGCGCGAGACCATCCTTCAACGTCTGGCGCTTTTGGTGTCGCCGTCCGTTGTGGAGCTGTTCACCGGCTTGCTTGATCATCTGGCGGCCCAGCCCGGCGCGCCGCTAACCTGGGGCATCGTTCTCTCGCTGTGGGCGGGGTCTAGCGGGATGGTGGCGACCATTCGCGGTCTCAACCGGGCTTACGAGGTCAAGGAAGGTCGTTCCTGGTGGAAGCGACGCCTGCTTGGCATTGCGCTCACGCTGCTTCTGATGCTGATGATGGCGACGACGATGGTGCTGCTCACCTATGGCGTGCCGCTGGCCGAGAGCCTCGCGCAGCGCATGGGCCTCGGCCCGGCCTTCCTGCAGGCGTGGCGTGTCGCGCAATGGCCGGTGATTTTCGCCATTGCGGTGGTCGGCTTCGAACAGCTTTATCACCTCGGACCCAACCGGCCGGCCCAGCGCTGGCGCTGGTGGTCTCCAGGGGCGCTGGTCGCGGCTGCGCTATGGCTTGCGGTCTCGCTTGCACTCAAGCTCTACGTGACCAGCATCGGGAGCTACAATGTTGCCTACGGCTCGTTGGGCGGCGTCATCGTGCTGCTGCTGTGGTTCTATTTCACGGCAATCGCCATTCTGGCCGGCGCCGATATCAATGCCCAGCGCGAACATGAGCGGCGGCGTTGTCACACAGAAAAGGCATGAGCACCCGCAAACTGGTTCGCGACGACGAACTGATTGAGCGCACGCCGGCCGAGCGCGCCGGCGATGTGGTGTTGCTCCCATTTCAGCAATTTGCCCGGTGGCAGGTGTCCGGTGGCCTGCTCCTGCTGCTGTTCGCGATGATCGCTCTGGTCTGGGCCAACTCGCCGTGGGCGACAGCCTACGAGCAGATGTTGCGCCTGCCGGTGGAACTGTCCGTCGGCGAACACCCGTTGCGTCTCGACCTGCGCCACTGGATCAACGACGGCCTGATGGCGATCTTCTTCTTCAGCGTCGGCCTCGAGATCAAACGCGAATTTCTCATTGGCGAGCTTGCCGGGCGCCGGCAGGCGATGCTCCCTGTCGCGGCCGCTCTCGGCGGTATGGTCGTGCCGGCGTTGATTTACGCCGGCTTCAACCACGGCGGCGACGGCGCCCACGGATGGGGCATTCCGATGGCGACCGACATTGCCTTTGCGCTCGGAGCGCTGGCGGTCCTGGGTTCGCGCATTCCCGAAGGACTGAAGGTGTTTCTGGTCGCGCTGGCGATCGTTGACGATCTCGGCGCGTTGCTGGTGATCGCCTTCTTCTATGCCGGGGCGATCAATTGGACCGGCGCGGCCTTCGCGGTCGTGTTTCTGCTGGCACTGCTCATGGCGAATCGCGCCGGCGCTCGCCGCGGCCTGATCTACCTGATGCTAGGGCTGGGCCTGTGGGGCAGCTTGTTCATCTCGGGCCTGCACGCGACTCTGGCGGGCGTGCTGACTGCGCTTTTTGTCCCCGCGCGCGTCAAGATCGTGCCCGATGCGCTGCCGCAGGTGATCCGGCGCAGCGCCGCCGCTATTGACGCACAGTCCGGAGACGATCAGCCCGACGCCATGGACCCCGAGCGTATCGCCATCATCGGTGCGCTGGGCCGCGGTCTCGACGCCGCCACTTCCCCGCTCCAGCGTTTTGAACACGGGGTGCAGCCCTGGGTCACCTTCGGCATTATGCCGCTGTTCGGATTGTTCAACGCCGGCGTCGCGATCGATGCCGAAGCGCTGCGCGGTCTGGCGGAAGCCGTGCCCCTGGGCATCGTCGCTGGACTGGTCATCGGCAAGCCGCTGGGTATCGGTCTGGCGAGCTGGCTGGCGGTGCGAGTGGGTCTGGCTTCGCTGCCCGATGCGGTGTCGTGGTGGCACGTTTCCGGCACGGCGTTTCTGGCGGGAATCGGCTTTACTATGGCGCTGTTCATTAGCGGCCTGGCCTTTCCCGGTAGCGAACTGGAAAGCGAAGCCAAGCTGGGTATCTTGTTCGCGTCCGTGCTGGCCGCCGTCATCGGGATGGCCATCCTGTTGACGACGCGGGGATCGGCCGGACGCGATGCCTGCGAGGATTCACCGTCGTGAAGCATCGCGCCGGTCCACCACAGAAAAGCGGGGCAAGAGGGAATGGCGCAAACACGCCGCTGACGTGGGCACACATTTCGTCGCCGCGCTGCAAACTGCAGACAAGGAGCGCGCCATGCAGATTGGAATGATCGGCCTGGGAAGGATGGGCGCCAACATGGTGCGAAGACTGCGGCAGGGCGGTCATCAATGCGTAGTTTTCGACACCTCGTCCAAGGCGGTGAAAGCCCTGGTCAAGGAGCAGGTCATTGGCGCGTCCTCGCTCGGGGATCTGGTGAAGAAACTGGAGCAACCGCGCGCGGTCTGGATGATGATTCCGGGGGCATTCGTGGAGCAAGTCATCGCCGGGCTCCTGCCGCATCTCGAACCCGGCGACATTCTCATCGACGGCGGTAATTCCTACTATGCGGACGACATCCGGATCGCCAAGGAACTCGCGGCCCGGAAGATCCACTATGTGGACTGCGGGACCAGTGGCGGCGTCATGGGTCTGGAAAGAGGCTACTGCTTGATGATTGGCGGCTCGAAACAGGCAGTGCGGCAGCTTGAACCGATATTCAAGACACTGGCGCCCGGCGCAGGCGGCATCCCGCGCACGCCGGGGCGCAAGCGGCCCGGCGGCAGCGCCGAACAGGGCTATCTGCACTGCGGCAAAAGCGGCGCCGGGCACTTCGTCAAGATGGTGCACAACGGCATCGAATACGGCCTGATGGCGGCCTATGCCGAGGGCATGAACATCCTGGCGCACGCCAATGCCGGCACCAACAAACAGTCGCACGACGCCGAGACGACACCGCTGCGCAACCCCGAGGAGTTTCAGTTCGATCTCGATCTGCGCGACATTGCCGAAGTCTGGCGGCGCGGCAGCGTGATCACCTCTTGGCTGCTGGACCTGACCGCGGCGGCCCTGACCAAGGATCCGACGCTTGAATCCTTTGACGGCCGGGTTGCGGATTCCGGTGAGGGCCGGTGGACGATCAAGGCTGCAATTGACGAGGCCGTGCCGGCGCCGGTGCTTAGCGCGGCGCTGTATTCGCGCTTCAGCTCGCGCGGCGAGGCGGAATTTGCCGGCAAGCTGCTGTCGGCACTGCGCTTCGAGTTCGGCGGGCACGTTGAGAAGCCGGCCGGCAAGTAACGACGTGCATACCACGAGCTCGCGGTCATCGTGAAAACGCTGCTGCTCAAATACTGGGATCTCCTGCGTTCCAGCTTCTGGTTCGTGCCGGCGCTCATGACGGGTGCGGCGGCCGTGCTCGCCTTCGCGACGGTCGCCCTGGACGAGGCGGGCACGGACGCATGGCTGCAGGCCCTGGACTGGACCTACAGCGGCGGCGCGGAGGGGGCGAGTTCAGTCCTGGGGACCGTCGCCGGCTCGATGATCACCATCGCCGGAGTCGTGTTCTCGATGACGCTGGTCGCGCTCGCGCTCACCTCGTCGCAGTTGGGGCCGCGCCTGCTGCGCAACTTCATGCGCGACACCACGACCCAGGTGATGCTCGGTACGTTCATCGCCACGTTCGTGTACTGCCTGCTGGTCCTGCGCACCATCCGGCGAGCCGACGAAGGGGCCTTCGTCCCCCATCTATCCGTCTCGATCGGCGTGATACTCGCGCTCGTCAGCGTGGGAGCTTTGATCTACTTCATTCATCACGTCTCCGTTTCCATCCAGGCCGATCAGGTTGTCGCGCGGGTCGGCAAGGAACTGGCCGCGGGGATTGATCGCCTGTTTCCGCAGCGAATGGGGCAGGGACAATCCCGTCCCGCGCTCGGGTCGTCCGATGCCGGTCTTCCCGCGGGATTCGAGCTCGAGTCGCGCCCCGTCGTGGCGAACGGCGACGGCTACCTCCAGCTCATTGATGCGGACGCGTTGATGAGCTTGGCCACTGAAGAGGACGTGCTGCTGCGGCTGGAGCGGCGGCCCGGACACTACGTCGTCAAAGGCGGGCCACTGCTGAGGGCGTGGCCGGGCGAGCGAGTTACCGCTGAGTTCGCGGCCGCGGTGAACGAGGCATTTACCCTGGGCGACCAGCGAACCACTGTCCAGGATATCGAATTTGCCGTCCAGCAACTCGTCGAAATCGCGGTGCGGGCGCTCTCGCCCGGCATCAACGACCCTTTTACGGCCATCGCCTGCGTGGACCGGTTGGGCTCCTCCTTGTGTCGCCTGGCGGAGCGCAACATGCCGTCGCCGTATCGCCTTGACGCGCAGCGGCGACTGCGGGTGGTGGCGACTCCGGACTCGTTCGCGGGGATCGTGGACACCGCATTCAACCCGGTCCGGCAATCCGCGCGCTCGAGCGCCGCGGTGACCCTCCGCCTGCTGGAAACGATCGCCGTGATCGCAACGGCGGCTCATCGACCGGAAGACCTGTCCGCACTAAGGCGGCACGCCGAAATGATCGCCCGAGGTGCCCGAGAAGGCTTGCCAGAAGACGAGGACCGCCGAGCCGTGGAGGAGCGTTACCAGGCAACCCGCACCGCGACGCGCTTGCCTGATCCCGCGCTTCCTCCGAACCGGTCCGGCGGGCATGCGATCAAGAAGGAATGAGAACGCTGCCAGCGCTGCGGACGTCGCCGAGCCGCGGCAGGCCGCGTACCGGCGCATCAGGACTCAGAAATTCACGCGATCCGGACACGTACCAACTCAGCCCGCACGGAGTTCATTGCTGCTTCTCCGCACGTATTTCCCGCGCGTCTATTACCTTTCCAACCCACGCATAGAACCGGTAAATTGCCTGTACCGACCGTGAGAAGTGACCCGCTAACTGAGACACCGGCATAAGTGGCGACTCCGCCTGCTGGGAGCGAGGATATCGTTCCCGAAGGACAGGTCACGCACTGGAAGGCGCAGCTGCTGGAACGCGCCGCCGAAGTCTTTGCCGCCGAGTGACGTCACCCCGCTTTTTCGTAGTCATTTAGAACTGGAGTAAGGTGCTTCCGGGGTCCTTGCAAGGCAAGGAGAGGAAGCAATAAAGAGATCCAAGTTTACCGAGGAGGAGATCTTGTTTGCCCTCAAGCAGGCGGGGGCGGGTCAGCCGGTGACGGATGTGTGCCGGCAGATGGGGATCAGCGAGGCCACGTTCTACGTCTGGAAGAAGCGCTATGGCAACCTGGGATTGCTCGAGGTTCGCGAGCTACGTCAACTCCGCGACGAGAACGCCCGACTCAAGCGCCTGGTGGCCGATCTGACGCTGGATCGGCACGTGCTCCAGGAAGTGATTAAAAAAAAGATCTGATCACGACCAAACGCCGGGATATCGCGCGATGGATACGGGACTGCTTTCAACTCAGTGTTCGCCGATCGTGCATGTTGAGTTGCCTGAGGAACGCAACCTGGTACTACCGATCACAGGCCCGCGACAGCAGCGTGCTGCGGCAAAGGCTGCGGGAGCTGGCGACAGCCCGACCTCGCTTCGGCTACGAGCGTCTGCACATCCTGCTGGCGCGGGAGGGCTGGCGAGTTGGTCGCAACCGGATCCATCGGCTGTACAAGCTAGAGGGGCTCCAGGTTCGCATGAGAGTGCGTCGCCGCAAGCGCGTCAGCCTGCATCGCGGGCCGGCGCCAGTCGCGACGAGCGGCGGTCAGTATTGGGCCATGGATTTCGTCCATGATCAGCTCTCCAACGGGTGGAAGTTTCGGGTGCTGACGGTCATCGACAAGTGGCATCGTCAGTGCTGCGCGCTGCAGCCGGACTTCGCGCTGACCGGGCGCAGTGTCGTGGATGCGATGAACGAGATCGCGCGGGAGCGTAAACTGCCTTACGCGATAACCGTCGATCACGGAACGGAATTTACCTCCAAAGTGCTCGACGAATGGTGTTACTTGCGAGGGGTAAAGCGCGATTTCATACGACCGGGGAAGCCGACCGAGAACGGGTTCATCGAGTCGTTCAACGGACGGCTACGCGACGAATGCTTGAACGTGCACGAGTTCACGACGCTTGATGAAGTGCGAGCGGTGTTGAATGCCTGGCGAGACGACTACAATCATCGCCGGCCACACGGTTCACTCGGCCATCTGACCCCGAGTGAGTTCGCGAACAAAGGTCAGGAATCGGACCCCGAGGCACCGAGACTCTAGTTTCGAGTTGTTCGAAAAACGGACCAACGTCAACCGGGGTTAGACTCTAAATGCTCCCGCTACTCAAATGCGGGGGGACGTCGCGGTAGTGCTATATTAATGACAGGCATGTTTCGAGGACTGCTTAGGTGGCTGATGCGATTACGAAGAGTGCCGCGCGTTGCAATACCGGCGTCATTTCGCCCAATGAGTCATCGAAGCCGATAGCAGAACGCATTGATCCGCGCCCAAATCGAAACGAGATACTCGAGCTGTTCCGTAGTAAC
>JBGTLY010000180.1:0-4404 GCA_041743865.1 Woeseiaceae bacterium | reverse complement strand
CCTTCATTGTTTCAGCGTACCTGTGGTTCGTGCTGAATGACCGCGAGCAGGCAATTTTTACTGCCATTTGGATTCCATCGATCTTTACTTTTGGGATCTACTTCAAATTGTGCGCGCTGATGAATAGAAAACAATGAACTTCGATCTCATACATTTCGCCATACTCGCTTTTTTACTGATGGTTATTGGTGTAGTTCTAACCGTCGTCGAATTTTACAAGTTAGGGAAAGAGGAATCCGAAGGGAACGATCGGTCCCGGGCAGGCCGCGGCAAAAAATAGCGCCCAGACGCTTCGTTCTGCACGATGGCTCCGAAGAGGATAGTCCTTGCGGATAGGACGTATAAGCGGCGGCCTTAAGCGAGCCGGTGAGTCCGGTTGCGCGCGACCAATGAAGCGATTGGGCGGGAGAGCGGCCCCGTCGCGCGTCGTCCGGGCGAAACCGGCCCGGTCCGGTTGATGCTCGGGTGTGCAAATCCTGGCTTTGGGTCTGGAAATGGCGGCAGGCGAGGCTGCAGGTGAATAGGCGCCCGTCCAGACGCGGGGGCCGGGAGCAGAGGGCAGCAGCGGCAGTCAGATCAACCGATTCGATCTGGGTGGCGCGCGGCTTGGGTGCGCCGGATCGACGGCCTCGGCGTCGCGGCCAAGGTGCTCGAGAATCTGGCGATGACCCGCAGTCGGCCGCCGCATTGCCGGCAGGTCGATGACCAGGTCTGGCTGGTCAGCTTCCTGGCGTATGATCTGGGATACTTCGATGAAGAAAGGGACCGGGTAGAACCCGGTCCCTCACCGTTCATGCCGGACAAACTGTTAACTATGTGTCCGGAACAAGGTGTAAACCATGTGACCGGTTAATACCTTTTTTCGTCTGGTGGTGATGGGTGGAATTGAACCACCGACCTACGGGTTATGAGTCCGTCGCTCTGACCAACTGAGCTACATCACCAAATTCTGTAGTGCCCACCCTACCCCCTTCGAGGGTGGAATGGACTCGGGCGTTCAGGCGCGCTGCGCGCGTCTGTCACCGGCTCGGAGCTACGTCCGTGTTTGGCTGCGCGGCGCCGGCCCGCGAGGGCCGCAAATTGTCCTAGGGGCATCAGGGCCTGTCAAGCCACGGTCCCTGATCCGTCCCTTATACTAGCGGCCATCCGGTTCCCTGGCGCGCCTTTGACCTTCCAGTTCCTTCTCGAAATGCTCGGTACCGCCGCCTTCGCCGTGAGTGGTGCCCTGGCCGCGTCGCGCAAGGGCATGGACATCTTCGGGTTCATGGTCCTGGCGCTGATGCCCGCCGTCGGCGGCGGCACGCTCCGGGACCTGCTGCTCGATCGACATCCGGTGTTCTGGGTGTCGAACACCAGCTACGTCACCGTCGCACTGCTAGTGGCCGTCGCCGTCTTCCTCGGCGTCTACCGTGCCGGCACACGCCAGCGGCTTCTGCTCTGGACGGATGCGCTCGGCATGGCGCTATTCGCGGCCATGGGCACCGAGATCAGTCTTCAGTACGGCACCGGGCCGCTGGTCGCCATCATGCTCGGCGTGGCCACCGCCGTCACCGGCGGCATCATTCGCGACATCATGTGCGGCGAAATTCCGCTGGTGCTGACGAAGGAGATCTACGCGACGGCCGCATTCGCGACGAGCGTGGTGTTCGTTGCGGCATCGTACACGGGACTCAACCGGGATGTTGCCGTCGTCATCGCCACACTCGTCGGCTTTGCTTTCCGCGGGCTCGCGATGACGTACAACTGGTCGCTGCCGCCACCGCGCGTGCGCCGGTGATCAGACGTTGAAGCGGAAATGCATGACGTCGCCTTCCCTGACGACGTATTCCTTCCCCTCGAGCCGCAGCCGACCCGCTTCCTTCGCGCCCTGCTCGCCGCGTCCGGCAATGTAATCGTCGTATGCAATCACCTCGGCGCGAATGAACCCTTTCTGGAAGTCGGTGTGGATTTCCCCGGCGGCTTCCGGCGCGGTCGCGCCGACTCTCGTCGTCCAGGCGCGGACTTCCTTCGGACCGGCCGTGAAGAACGTCTGCAGGCCGAGCAGCGCATAACCCGAACGGATAACGCGATTGAGGCCCGGTTCATCGAAGCCGAGATCGGCCAGGAAATCCACCTTGTCGGCCTCGTCGAGTTGCGCTATCTCCGCCTCGATTGCCGCACAGATGGCAACGACCTCCGCGCCTTCCTGCCCGGCCAGGCCACGCACGGCATCGAGGTGCGGATTGCTCTCAAAACCGCCCTCGTCGACGTTTGCGATGTACATGACCGGCTTTGCCGTGATCAGGTGCAGTCCGCGAACCAGTTCGGCTTCCTTGTCCTCAAGGTCGAGCGAGCGGATCGGCAGGCCGAGGTCGAGCTGCGCTTTCACCTTCGCCAGAGTATCGCGGTGAAACACGACGTCCTTCTGCCCGGTCTTTGCGCTGCGCTCGGCCTTGTACAGCTGCTTCTCGACTGACTCCAGGTCCGCGAGGGCAAGTTCCGTGTTGATGGTCTCGATGTCGTCGAGCGGGTCGATGCGTCCGGCGACGTGGGTGACGTCATCGTTCTCGAAGCAGCGCACGACGTGCGCAATCGCGTTCGTCTCGCGGATGTTGGCCAGGAACTGGTTGCCCAACCCTTCGCCTTTGGAGGCGCCGGCCACGAGGCCTGCGATATCGACGAACTCCATCGTCGTCGGAAGAATTTTTTGCGGCTTCACGATGGCAGCCAGTGCAACGAGCCGCGGATCTGGCACCGGCACGACGCCGACGTTCGGCTCGATCGTGCAAAAGGGATAGTTCTCGGCAGCGATACCGGCGGCCGTGAGCGCGTTGAACAGTGTCGACTTGCCGACATTTGGCAGGCCGACGATGCCACAGGTTATTGCCATCGTGCGCCCATCAGTCCGGTTTTTTCGTGTGCAGTTCTTTCATCGCCGCCTCGGCGCCCTTGTCCATCAGCAACGGCATCGCCGCGACGGCCTCGTCGATATTGCGTTCGACGGCCACTTCGACGTCGGCCGGCCCGCGTTTGAGCACATGGCCTGTCACCCGGTCCTTGTCGCCGGGATGCCCGACGCCGAGCCTGAGCCTCAGGAAGTCGGCGCCACAGTGCTGCATGACGTCGCGCAGGCCGTTGTGTCCGCCGTGGCCGCCGCCCTTCTTCAGGCGCACCGTTCCCGGCGGCAGGTCGATCTCGTCGTGTGCGACCAGCAGGTCCCCCACATCGAGCCGGTAGTAATCGAGCACCGCGCGCACGGGCAGGCCCGACAGGTTCATGAAGCCCTGTGGCTTCATAAGCCATAGCTCGTGGCCGCCGATACGCGTCCGCCCGACCACCGCGTCGAACTTCCGGTTGTGCGCCATGTCGCCGCCGTATTTCCTGAGCAAGGCATCCACGAACCAGAAGCCCGCGTTATGCAGGGTCCGTTCGTACTGGCTGCCGGGATTGCCGAGTCCGGCGATAAGCGTGACGGGTGCGGGCATAGGCTGCGCATCTTAATCAATTCACCAACAAAAAGACCGCCGGGTGGCGGTCTTTTGGCGAGGGACAGGAGTCCGCTCAATTCTCGGCGTCGTCCTCGTCGCTCGACTGCGCCGTCGCCGGCACTTCGGCCGGCGGCATTGCCGCCACGTCCTCTTCGTCGATGGCCGCTGCCTTGATGACATGGATCGCGACGATGGCGTGGTCGTGTTCGGGACCCTGCGCGAGCTCGGGAATCGCCACACCGTCGGGCAACTTGATGTCGGACAGGTACAGCATGTCGTCGACTTCCATCGCCGAGACGTCGACTTCGAGGTACTCCGGCAGATTGCGCGGCAGGCAGACGACCTCGACGTCGGTCATCAGGTGCGACACGGTGCCGCCACTCACTTTGACGCCCGGGGCAATCTCTTCGCCCTGGAAGTGAATTGGCACGTTCATGCGGATTTCCTGGTCCGCGACGACGCGTTGCAGGTCGATGTGCATGATCTGGCGCCGGGCAGGATGCCGCTGCAGGTCCTTCAGGATCGCGGCCTGGCTCTTGTTGCCAACCTTGATATTGAGGACCGTCGAGTAGAACGCTTCGTGCTCGCTCTGCTTCAGTACCTTGTTGTGATCGAACGCAAGCGCACGCGGATCGCGCCCGCCGCCGTAAAGGATCGCCGGAACCTTGCCGTCGCGACGCAGGCGGCGGCTCGCACCCTTCCCCTGGTCGTCCCGGAATTCCGCAATCAGGTCAAAATCTTCAGCCATGACTGAACTCCGTAAATAGTTGATTTTTCAATGAAAATGCCGCTTATCGGCACCCAGGCGGGCCGCGACCAGCCGCCCGGGGCCGCGAAGTCTAACCGATCCGCCCTACCCACACCAGTGGGAGCGGCCCATGGCCGCGATTGTGCACATGGCGCGCTCCTGCGGTCATCAACGCGCGGTAGGAGCGGC
>JBGTLY010000179.1:0-34598 GCA_041743865.1 Woeseiaceae bacterium | reverse complement strand
ACACTGTCCCGCCGACAACGGGCTGGCAAATAAAGGTGTCGAACCGTGTCGGGGGTCCGGAGGGCGGCAAACGATACTGAAACGGCGGTTGGCGCGCAATACCTGGCGCCGCCTATTTCGCCGCCTCAGCCGGCGCGGGTGTCCGGCAAGCCAAGGCCATGCTGGCGGACTTTCGCGATTTCATCGCGCAGCCGGGCCGCCTCCTCGAACTCCAGGTCCCTCGCGGCTTTCAGCATGCGCTTTTCGAGCTTCGCGGCTTCCCTGACAAGTTGCTCCGGCGACATGCGCTCGTAGCTCGCGCGCGCCTCCGCTACCTTGCGTGGCTTGCGGCCGGGGACCGGGTAAGATGCTTCCATGATGTCGGCCACCTGCTTCACGATCGTGGCCGGCGTGATCCCGTGCTCCCGGTTGTACTCGACCTGGCGTTCGCGCCGCCGGCCGGTTTCGTCCAGTGCCCGCTGCATCGAACCGGTAACCGAATCCGCGTACAGGATCGCTGTTCCGTTGATGTGGCGAGCCGCGCGCCCGATCGTCTGGATCAGCGATCGTTCCGAGCGCAGGAAACCCTCCTTGTCCGCATCAAGGATCGCAACCAGCGACACCTCGGGCATGTCGAGCCCTTCGCGCAACAGGTTGATGCCGACGAGTACGTCGAATTCCCCGAGCCTCAAATCCCGGATGATTTCGGTGCGCTCAACCGTCCCGATGTCGGAGTGCAGGTAGCGTACCCGTATGCCGTGTTCCTGGAGGTAGTCCGTCAGGTCCTCGGCCATGCGTTTCGTGAGCGTCGTGATCAGGACCCTCTCACTGACGGAAACCCGCAAACTGATTTCCGAGAGTACATCGTCGACCTGCGTACGTGCCGGCCGGACGTCGACCTGCGGATCGACGAGGCCCGTAGGCCGGACCAGTTGTTCGACTACCTTGTCGGCGTGGGCATTCTCGTAGTCGCCCGGCGTTGCAGAGACGTACAGCGTCTGCGGCGCCAGGCGCTCGAACTCGTCGAAGCGCAAAGGGCGGTTGTCGAGCGCCGACGGCAGCCGGAAGCCATGCTCCACCAGCGTTTCCTTGCGCGACCGGTCACCGCGGTACATGCCGCCGAGCTGCGGCACGGTCACATGGCTTTCGTCAATGACGAGGATGGCATTCGGGGGCACATAGTCGAACAGGCAGGGCGGCGGCTCGCCCGCCCTGCGGCCGGACAGGTAGCGCGAGTAGTTCTCGATGCCGGAGCAGTAGCCGAGCTCCTTGATCATCTCGAGATCGAAAAGGGTCCGTTGCTCGAGCCGCTGGGCTTCCAACAGCTTCTCGTGTTGCCGCAGCCATGCCAACCGCTCCTGCAGTTCTGCACGAATTTGTTCCGTCGCCTCCAGCAGGCGCTCCCGCGGCGTCACGTAGTGCGTCTTCGGAAATACCGTCAGCCGGGCGACACGCCGCGTGACCTCGCCGGTCAGCGGATCGAAAAAAGCCAGTGATTCGATGGCATCGTCAAACAGTTCTACACGGACGGCGTCCCGCTCGGACTCAGCCGGGAAAATGTCGATGACATCGCCGCGCACGCGGTAGGTGCCTTGCTGCAGATCCAGTTCGTTTCGCGTGTATTGCAGCTCGGCGAGGCGACGGAGAATGCTGCGCTGATCGATGTGGTCGCCACGCACCAGGTGCAGGATCATGCTGAAGTAGGCTTCCGGATCGCCAAGACCGTAAATCGCCGACACGGTTGCCACGATGATGGCGTCCGGCCGCTCGATGAGCGCCTTGGTCGCCGACAGGCGCATCTGCTCGATATGCTTGTTGATGGATGCGTCTTTCTCGATGTAAGTGTCCGAACTCGGGACGTAGGCTTCCGGCTGGTAGTAATCGTAATACGAGACGAAATACTCGACGGCATTCCGCGGGAAGAACTCTCGCATCTCCCCATAGAGCTGCGCCGCGAGTGTCTTGTTCGGCGCAAGCACGATGGCCGGGCGTTGCGTCTGCTCGATGACGTTCGCCACCGTGAAGGTCTTGCCGGACCCGGTTACACCAAGCAGGACCTGCCGCGAAAGTCCGTCAGTGAGCCCCTCTACGAGCCCGTCGATGGCTGCCTGCTGGTCGCCCGCCGGACGGTACGGCGATGCGAGAGTCAGGCGGTCCCGTTCGTCGCTCGTCGTTTTCTTGGGCAGGTGTGTGGTTTCACGTACCATCGGTCGGCCAGGTCTCCGGAGTCAGTCGATTGAGTTTATCAGTTTCGTCGCGGATGGCTCGCGTGAAGCCCTCGCCCACCGGGGCGACACTTGCGCTCGCCAGCCGGCTGCGGGCGGAGGGCCGCGATATCCTGAGTCTCGGCGCCGGCGAGCCCGATTTCGACACCCCGCAGCACATCAAAGATGCAGCGATTGCTGCGATTGCCCGCGGTGACACGAAGTACACGCCGATCGAGGGGACCGCCGAACTCAAAGCCGCAATAAAGCGCAAGTTCCGCCGCGAAAACAAGCTCGATTACGAGCCAGCGCAGATTCTGGTCTCCGCCGGCGGTAAACAGAGCCTGTTCAACCTTTGCCTCGCGTTACTCAACGCAGGCGACGAGGCCGTGATTCCTGCGCCCTACTGGGTTTCCTACCCGGACATGGTGCGTATCGCGGACGCGAAGCCGATCATTATCGACACCGGGATCGACACGGGGTTCCGCATATCGCCCGAACAACTCGAAGCGGCCATTACGCCGCGCACGCGGCTGCTGATTCTCAATAGCCCGAGCAACCCGACCGGCGCGTGTTATTCCGCAGCGGAGTTTGCCGCGCTCGGCGAGGTTCTCGCACCGTACCCGGACATCGTCATCGCCTCCGACGAGATGTACGAGCACATCCACTGGGCGCCGGCGCCGTTCGTGAGTTTTGCGACGGCATGCCCCGCGCTGTACTCGCGCACGGTGACCTGCAACGGCGTATCGAAGGCCTACGCGATGACGGGCTGGCGGATCGGCTATGCGGGCGGGCCCGCCGAACTCATCCGTGCCATGGCCACGATCCAGAGCCAGAGCACATCGAACCCCTGCAGCATCTCACAGGCCGCCGCAGTTGCCGCGCTGGACGGGCCACAGGACTGCGTCCGCGCCATGTGCGCGGCCTACCGCGAGCGGCACGAGTACATCGTCACTGCACTGAATGGCCTTCACGGCATCCGCTGCCATCCCGGCGACGGCGCATTTTACGTGTTTCCCCACGTCGCGGAAGCGATCGCGCGGCTGGGCCTCGAAGATGATGTTGCCTTTTGCGACCACCTGATCCGCAAGGCGGATCTGGCCTGCGTGCCCGGCAGCGCCTTCGGCGCGCCGGGCTACATCCGGATTTCCTATGCGTGTTCCGTCGCGACGCTGGCAGACGCAATCGGGCGCCTGAGACGGGCGCTCACGGCTTGACTTCGCGGGAGGGCTGAACCAGAATCGCGGCCCTCGCTGCGTGCCATGGGTGCGCCGAGAACGCCAGGATTGCAACGATTCCCCGGTAGCTCAGTTGGTAGAGCGATTGACTGTTAATCAATTGGTCGCTGGTTCGAGTCCGGCCCGGGGAGCCAACTACCAGAAGCCCTCTTGCGAGGGCTTTTCTTTGCCGAACATCTACGTGCCACCCGGCGGTATATTCGCATTCAGCCGGAACAGGTTGCTCGGGTCGTACTTCGTTTTCAAAGCGACCAGGCGCTCGAAGTTACCGCGGTAGTGCCGATTGACTTTTTGCTGCGAGTCGTCGATAGCCACATCGTTGGTATTGAACCCTTGGGTGTAGGGCTCGTAACTGGAAAAGTAGTTCTTCACATACTCGATGTGCTCGGCGGGATCGCTGCCCACGGCCCAGTCGACGAGGAACAAGGAATCGAACGCCACATAGCGGTGCGCGAAGGCGGTGGCATCATCAGCCACGCGCCCGATGGCCCCGCCGGCGTGCTGTAATCAGACAAACATATTCCGGCCGGGATGCGGTTTGAATCCGTCGACCAGCGTGTTGACCATCTTCGGCGTCAGCCCCGGAACGAAACCGGACTTGATATACACACCTCTCGCCCGCGGGTCACTGATATCGCCGGACTTCTGGACCGCGACATAGTCCATCGGCAATCACGGTCCGTTCCATCGGATGCAGGCCGAATTCGAAATTGGTCACCACGCCAAAATTGCCGCCGCCACAGCGCACGGCCCAGTAGAGATCGGGATTTTCGTCGTGATTGGCGTACAACAAGCGGCCGTCGGCCGTAACGATCTCGACCCCGCGGACATTGTCGATCGCGAGCCCGCAGCGCCTTGCGAGACGGCCGAAGCCGCCGCCCAGCATCAGCCCGCCCAGATCTTGATGTTTTTTTTGTTTGTACTTTTGTGCGCGAAGGTCGCGGCATCGCAGCTAGCCAATGCTAGGTATCGTCGCCCCGCAAGTGGGGCAACAGCGCCGCGAGATGGGCACGAAATTTCGGCCCGGTATCCGGATGCTCTAGACCGTAGGCGACGGTCGCCTGGAGATAGCCGAGCTTGCTGCCGCAGTCATAGCGCGTGCCCCGAAACGAATACGCATAGACCGGCGCGACCTTCATCAGGTCGGCGATGCCGTCGGTCAGCTGGATTTCACCGCCCGCCCCCTTCCCTATCTGCTCCAGTTTGTCGAAGATCTCCGGGGAAAGCAGGTACCGGCCCACGACCGCGGAATTAGACGGCGCCACATCCGGCTTCGGCTTCTCTACGATATGGGTTATGCGATTGCGGTCACCCGTATCGACGGCCACGATGCCGTAACTCGACGTGTTCTCCGGCGGCACGGTTTCGACGGCGATCACGCTGCCGCCGTGCTCGTGGTATTCGTCTGCCATCTGCTTCAGGCAGCCTGGCTTGCCGGCGATGAGGTCATCGGCAAGGTGGACGAAGAATGGCTCATCGCCCACCGCTGGCCGTGCGCAGAGCACGGCGTGCCCGAGCCCGAGGGGCTGGCCCTGGCGGATATAGATGCATGCGACGCCCCTCGGCACGATGCCCTGGATGGACTTCAGCAGGTCGTCCTTGCCGGCATCGCGCAATGCGCTTTCGAGTTCCGCATCAATATCGAAGTGATCGGCAATCGCGCGCTTCGTCGCACCGGTGATGAAGACCAGTCGCTTGGCACCCGCCTCGATAGCTTCCTCGACCGCATACTGGATAAGCGGTTTGTCCACGATGGGCAACATTTCCTTGGGGCTGGCTTTCGTGGCTGGCAGAAAGCGTGTTCCCCGTCCGGCCACCGGAAATACGGCGGCGGTAATCTTCTTTCGCAAGACTGGCTCCCAAAATTGGGTCAGGAACCACCATCATAGCAATTCCCGGTTGCGGATTCGTGGTTGCATCGTGCTGTCGGAACCGTCGCCGCGCCGGAACTTCCCGGCGCGGCGCACGAGGCTGCCGGTGACGCGCACCTAGGGCTCGACCGAACCGACTTTGATGTCGGCGCGGTTGATTTCGATGGTGCGTTCGCCTATGCCTTTCACCAGCGTCAGTTCATCGGCATTCTTGAACGGGCCATGTTTCTTGCGATACTCGACGATCGCCTCGGCCTTGGACATGCCGATACCTTTGAGCGACTCAGAGATCGTGACGGCATCCGCCGTATTGACGTCTACGGGGTCCGCGGCCGCGATGAGCGGCATCAGCATCACGGCAACCGGCAATATCTTCCTCAACAGCTTCATCCTCGACTCCTTAGTATGATGATCCCCGCGTTATCGCGGTCAGGAGAGCGTAGTGAAGAGCCCCGGCGCTTGCGGCGTCGAAATCAGGGAAGAACAGGGAAAAACTAACTTGAACTCCCGGCTAAAGCTTCTACTTGCCATCGCCGCGACCTGCTCGAAATCCTCGACGAAGACGGAAACTAAAGATCACCAAACAGAAGGAATCGAACTTAACTCAACCGACCGTGGTATCGGGGTAAAACCCTCGCACGGATTCGCCGCGACCTGCCGGGGGTGCCCGTCGCTTTCATCTCGATCAAGCCGAGCCTTGCGCGCATCGTACAGATCGACGACCAGCAAAAGGCCAATACGCTGGTGAGGGAAGCGGCTGCCGATATGGAGAGGGTCGGGTTCATCGACGTGTTTATGCCGATGCTCGACTCGATCGGCAACCCGCGCCCGGAATTGTTCATCGATGATGGGTTGCACTTGAATGCTGCCGGTTACGTCCTCTGGCGACGGGTGGTGGGGCCGGTTCAGCCCGGCTTCCGGAACCTCAACGTCATCCGGTCCGACTCACCAATCGCATCGTATTTGGCACGATCGAAACCGGGCGGCGACGGCTGGCCCTCTTCCTCGGCGCTCTGCCGCGACGGAGGCAGCGTCCACACGCCGAACGGGTGGTCCTTCGTGTCCTTTGGATTGGCGTTGATCTCTGACTTCGCTTCCAAGGTCAGCCCGGCCTTTTTCGCTTGTTCGATCACGTATTCTTCAGTGACGTAGCCACCTTCCCCTTCTTCTTCCGCACCGGGATCGGCACGATGCTGTTCGATGGCCAGGATGCCGCCCGGCTTGAGCGCGCGCGCGAAGGCGCCGAAAGCCTGGTCCGGCGTGATCCCATATTCGCCGCCGGTCCAGCCGTGCACCGAGCGCGCGGTGAGGATGAAATCGAACTTGTCCGCGGGCAAAGGCTTCGACTTGGGACCCCAGTTGACCAGGTTGACCTCGCCGTAGACATCCGGCTTGGCGCCGTACTTTTTCTCGAACGCGCTGCGGCCATCGCGCGCGTCTTGCGAGAGTTCGGGGTCGTCCAGGTCCGCGGCCGTCGCGTAGAAACTGCCGCCGGTCGCCTGCGCGTACGGCACGAGGATGTCGGTCCACCAGCCGCCGCCCGGCTGAACTTCGAGTATGGTCATCCCCGGCGCCAGGCCCCAGAACTCCAGGGATTCAACGGGGTGGCGATACGGATCGCGAGCCTTGTCTTCCGCGGTGCGCCAGTCGCCGGCTACCGCATCGGCCAGAGCCTTGCCGGCGTCGGTCTGGGCCAGGCTTGCAGCTGCGAACGGCAGGCACAGCAATGAAGTCACGGTGATAATGAAGTTGCGCATGGTTATGGTCTCGCTGCCTGGAATGCGCAAAGCATACCGCACCTTGAACCGCCGACTGAAACTATCGGATCCCTGCTCCGCCAAACCCGCGCCAGACTAGCATTCCATGCGTCATCGACCGCGAACGGAAAAATGGATGCCGTCAGGTAATGCTGTGCTGCAGGACCGTATCAAACTGGGCACGAGACGCCGGCCTTTGGGTCTCCCAACTCCGGCAGCTGGGACAGAGCCACAAGAGTCGCTGGCTCGAGAATCCGCACTCCTGGCACTGGTAGCGAGGCGTGGACCTGGCAAGCTTCGACATGGCATGACGGGTGCGCGCCAGTGCCTTGGCGCTGCCCTCGGCCAGGCTTTGCATGTCGATGAATTCGGCAAGCGTCGGCTCTTTCAGGAGGTACTGCTCGACGCACTGGTCGAGGACCGGAATGCCGCCGATGTCATTGACGATCGTTGTGTACGCGACCAGCGTGCTCATTTCCGGATTCATGCGCAGCATTTTGGCCAGCGCTTTTTCGAGCTCATCGAGCTGGTTTTCGCGACGATGGATCGCGACGATTTCCGGCAGTGCTTCCGCGATCAGGTAGGTTTGCTCTTCGAGAATGCGGTTGTACAGTTTCAACGCTGTCCTGGTATCCCCGGTGTCACGGGCGATGTGTGCTCGAACCAGTGCGCCACGCATCGTTCGTGGGCGGCCGTCCTGCGCATGCTTGACGTAGTCACGCGCCGATACATAGTCGCCTTTGGCTGCCGAAGCTTCCGCAAGCTCACAGTAATAATGAGCGATTTCGAGCGCCAGCGAACGCCCGCCGAGTGTCTCGAGCTGTTGTCCGGCCTCGATGGCCTTCTGCCATTCCCTTTCCTGCTCGTAAATTCGCGTCAGGTGCTCCAATCCTTCCACCTGGTACCGGGACCCCTGTGCCAGCCTTATAAACAGTTTTTCTGCCCGATCGAGCAGGCCGGCCTTGAGGTAGTCACGGGCGAGCGAGAACAGCGCCTGGTCCCGCTGCTCCGAGGCGAGGTCCGGCCTCGCGATGATGTTCTGGTGGATACGGATGGCCCTGTCCACCTCGCCACGCCGCCGGAAGAGGCTGCCGAGCGCGAAATGGGTCTCGATGGTCTTGTCATCGACGCGGACCATCTGGAGGAAGTGCTCCAGTGCCTGGTCCGTCTGCTCGTTCAAAAGGAAATTCAGGCCTTTCAGGTAGTCGATATTGAGGGGCGGCGGCGGCGCTTCCTCGTCTCTCTCGCCGAATCGGCCGAGCGCCCAGCCCGCCGCCGCGAGCAACAGGAACAGGCCCGCCAAAAGAAAAGTGGACTCAGTCGGCATCGGTCATCGGCAGACTGCGCAGGTTCGAGACCTCCGATTCCGAAGCCCGGAGTGCCTGTTTCAGGTTCCGGCGTTCGCGGGCGAGTCCCAGGACCCAGAAGGCGGCGCATGCGACACCGAACAACCAGCCGCCAGCAAACGCCGTGGTTATCGCGAGCGAGACGCTCGTCTGCCAGTCGAAAAACAGATAGTCGACGTCGATCGCGCCGGGATTTTCATAGGCGAACACAAACATGCCGATGACGACGAGGACCGCCACGGCGATGGTGAAGATGCGGTACAGCATGGAAAGGCTCCCGCTCACGAGCAAGGCCAGATAGTACAGATTTTATGGGTTCCGGATCGAGCCGCTTACCGACGCCAGACCCCGGCCGGCGTACCGGCGATCAGCTCTTGATGGGAAAGTGCCGGCTGGTATCCACGCGTTCCCTCAGGTCCTTGCCGGGCTTGAAATGCGGAACGTATTTGCCGGACAGGGCTACAGCCTCGCCGGTCTTCGGATTGCGGCCAATGCGGGGTGGCCGGAAGTGCAGTGAGAAGCTGCCGAAACCACGAATTTCAATACGCTGCCCTTTCGCCAGCGAATCGCTCATCAAATCGAGCAGGTGCTTTACGGCGAGTTCGACATCCTTGGCCGGGAGGTGTTTCTGTTTGCGGGCGATGGCTTCAATGAGTTCGGATTTCGTCATATTCTCTGTCTTCGTCGCGCGTGAACGTAACCCACCGATTCGTAAAGACAAATATAGCCCGGACCGGGTGGTCCGGGCTACTGTTTTAACGTAATTAGTTACTGCCGCCCGACATTTTTTCCTTCAGCAGCTCGCCGAGCGTCGTACCGACCGTGGTGGAACCCGAATCCTGGTGGTAACTGCTGATGGCCTCGGCCTCCTCATGGACTTCCTTGGCCTTGATCGACAGCTGCACCGAACGATTCTTGCGATCGACATTCGTAAACTTGGCTTCGATCTCTTCGCCCACCTTGAGCACGGTACGCGCGTCTTCAATGCGCCCCCGGGCCAGTTCGGATGCCCGAAGAGAACCGAGCACGCCGTCACCGAGATCCACGGTGGCGCCACGGGCATCCACTTCCGTGACCGTACCTTTCACGATGGTGTTCTTCGGATGCTCGGCCAGCCAGGCAGAGAACGGATCCTTCTCGAGCTGCTTGATCCCGAGCGATATACGTTCACGCTCGGCATCGATGGCGAGCACCGCCGCTTCAAGATCCTGGCCCTTCTGGTAATTGCGGACAGCCTCTTCGCCCGGCACTTCCCACGAAATGTCCGACAGGTGCACGAGACCGTCGATCCCGCCGTCAAGCCCGATGAAGATGCCGAAGTCCGTGATCGACTTGATCTGTCCGGACACCTTGTCACCGCGATTGAACGTGGTGGCAAATTCGGCCCAGGGGTTCGACTTGCATTGCTTGATACCGAGAGAAATGCGGCGGCGCTCCTCGTCGATTTCGAGCACCATCACCTCGATTTCCTGGCCGACCGTCACGACCCGCGACGGATTGACGTTTTTGTTCGTCCAGTCCATTTCGGAAACGTGTACCAGGCCTTCCACGCCGTCTTCGATCTCGACGAAGCAACCGTAGTCTGCAATGTTCGTGACGGTACCGAACAAGCGGGTTTGCGGCGGATAGCGGCGTGCCAGATCCTTCCACGGATCGTCGCCCAGTTGTTTCATGCCTAGCGATACGCGTTGACGTTCGCGATCGAACTTGAGGATCTTGACCTCGATTTCGTCACTCACGTTCACGACTTCCGACGGATGCTTGACGCGCTTCCATGCCATGTCAGTGATGTGCAGCAAGCCGTCGATCCCACCCAGGTCCACGAATGCACCGTAGTCCGTCAGGTTCTTGACGATACCTTTAACTACGTTCCCTTCCTGGAGTTCCTCGAGCAACTGTTCACGTTCAGCCGAGTATTCCTGCTCGACCACGGCGCGACGCGAGACGACCACGTTGTTGCGTCGCTGGTCCAGCTTGATGACCTTGAACTCGAGACTCTTGCCTTCGAGGTATGCCGGGTCACGCACGGGCCGGACATCGACCAGGGATCCCGGCAGAAACGCGCGGACGCTGTCGATCTCCACCGTAAAGCCGCCCTTCACTCGGCCATTGATTACGCCAAGGACGACCTTGTCGCTTTCAAATGCCTTCTCGAGGTCGGTCCAAGTGCGCGCGCGTATCGCTTTTTCACGCGACAGCTTGGTCTCGCCGAAGCCATCCTCGACGGAATCCAGGGCAACCTCGACTTTGTCGCCGACGGCAATGTCGCCCTCGCGGAGGTCGTTACGGAACTGCTCGATGGGGATTACGGCCTCTGACTTGAGGCCGGCACTGACGAGTACTACGTCGTCATTGATTGCGACCACGGTGCCGAAAATGATTGCGCCCGGCTTGATTTGTTGGCTCGCAAAACTTTCTTCAAATAACTCAGCAAAACTTTCAGACATGTTTATGAAATCCGAACGGCACCGCGATCGTTAGCGTCACGGGGCCATCACCCTATGCGTCGCACCACGTCCTGTGGCTGACGGTCATTGCAAAAAGAACCGGACTCCATGTCCGGTTCCACCAAAATCTCTCGTCCAGGGATAGCCTGAGTTCGAGGGGAAACCACTTATTTCGTGGCCCAGTCGAGAACGACAGCGGTGACGTCGTCGATCGACCGGCCCGAGGAATCCAGCATCCTCGCACCCTCTGCAGGACGCAGCGGTGCAACGCTGCGCTCGGAATCGCGTCGGTCACGCGCTTCGATGTCCCGTGAAAGGGCGGCAAGGCTAACATCAATACCCTTGCCTTTCAACTGCTTATGGCGCCTCTTCGCACGCTCACCGGCGCTCGCGGTGAGAAACACCTTGAGCGTGGCGTCGGTGAACACCTGGGTGCCCATATCGCGCCCGTCGGCCACGAGTCCCGGCGGCTTGCGAAACGAGCGCTGCAGGTCGAGAAGCGCGTCCCGAACCGGCTGCAATTCCGCCACCCGAGAGGCCCCGGCGCCGGTCTCCTCGGTCCGCAGCTCGTCCGTGACGTCCTCGCCGGCCAGCCAGACCCGCTCCCCGCCGTTGACTTCGCTGCCGAACATGACCTCCAGTTGCCGGGCAAGGGCCGCGAGGGCCTGGGGGTCGTCCAGGGATACGCCGGCACGCTGTGCGGCCAGCGCCGTCAGGCGGTACAGGGCACCACTGTCCAGCAGGTGATAGCCGAGCGCATCCGCTACCCGGCGGGCGATCGTACCCTTGCCCGACCCGCTCGGGCCGTCGATCGTGATGACCGGGATATCGCTCACGGCGGGTCGCGCTCGACCCTTTGGATCCGGAGGCCCAGGCTGCCCATGATGGCGGCAAATCCGGGAAACGAGGTATCGACGGCTGCCACGTCGCGCACGACGACCGGTGCATCTGCGATGGAAGCGGCCACCGCGAAGGCCATCGCGATGCGATGATCGCCAAGGCTGTCGACCGCCCCGCCGGCGAACCGGCCGCCGTGCACGATAGCGCCGTCCGGCGTCTCATCGACATCGATGCCCAGGGCGCGCAAGCCGTTCGCCATCGCCGCAATGCGGTCGCTTTCCTTGACCCGTAATTCCGCGAGCCCTGAGAAAGTCGTACGGCCGCTCGCCCTCGCGGCAGCGATGAACAGCACCGGGAACTCGTCGATGGCCAGGGACACGAGCGCCGGGTCCACGTCAATTCCTCGTAGCGCCGAGGCGCGGACGCGGAGATCCGCGACCGGCTCTGCGCCGAGATTCCGCCGGTTCTCCAGCCCAATATTCGCCCCCATGGCCTGCAGAATGTCGATGACGCCGGTGCGCGTCGGATTCACGCCAAGGTTCTCGATCACTATGTCGGCATCCGGCGCCAGCAGCGCTGCAAGCATGGGAAATGCGCCAGAGGACAGGTCCGCCGGGACCTGGATGGCCGTAGCGACAGGCCTCTGGCCACCATCGAGGCCAATCCATCCGTCCTGGCTGTCGACGGCGACGCCCATCGTGGTAAGCATCCGTTCGGTGTGATCCCGGGTGACCGCCGGTTCGCGTACCGCGGTCCGGCCGACGGCGTACAGCCCGGCCAGGAGCACGCAGGACTTGACCTGGGCGCTCGCCATGGGCAATGGATAGTCGATCGCAGTCAGCTGCCGGCCGCCGTGGATCTCGAGAGGCGGCATCCCGCCCCGGCTGCCGATCCGGGCCCCCATGGATTCGAGCGGCTCGATAACCCGCCGCATCGGACGTCCTGTCAGTGACGCATCTCCGGTCAAGGTACTGTCGAAGGATTGGCCCGCCAGCAGCCCGCACATGAGGCGCATCGCGGTGCCCGAATTTCCAAGATCGAGGGCAGTCGCCGGGGCCTGCAGGCCGCGCAGACCGACACCGTGTACCGTCACGTGTGTACTGTCCGCCTGGCATATTCCGACGCCCATGGCCCGGCAGGCAGCAAGTGTGGCAAGGCAATCCTCACCGGCAAGGAAACCCGAAATCGTCGTGGTGCCCTCGGCAATGCTGCCGAGCAAGAGCGCCCGGTGCGAGACCGACTTGTCGCCGGGGACGGTGATCGTGCCGGTCCGTGCAGCGGACGGTTCGATCCGGAAATCCATCGACCGGACGATGCTCAGGCGATTGCCTTTGGATATGCGCCGAGCACCTTGAACAGGGAGCTGCGCGACTCGAGCTCCGCGAGCGCTTCCCGCAGTGGGGATTCCGCGGCGTGCCCATCGAGATCGATGAAAAATACGTAGTCCCAGTTTTTCCGCCTGGAGGGCCGGGACTCAATGCGGGTCATGCTGACGCCGTGTTCAGCCAGCGGTTTGAGCAGGTTGAAGAGCACGCCCGAGCCCTCCGCCGTACCGCTTGTCGATACGAGAATAGTCGACTTGTCATCGCCGCTGGCCGCGAGCAATTCCCTGCCGACAACCAGGAAACGCGTCGCGTTGTCAGGCCGGTCTTCAATATTGCTGACCAGGATTTCGAGTTCGTAAACCTGGGCCGCCACATCCGGGCCGATGGCCGCCGTACCCTGCTCGTCCCGCGCGCGCCGGGCCCCGGCCGCGTTGCTCGACATGCCGATCAGTTCGACGTGCGGCAAGTGTTCCCGCAGCCAGCTTCGACATTGCGCCAGCGATTGCTCGTGAGCACAGATCCTCTCGATCCGCTCCAACCCCTTCTCGTTGCCGAGCAGGTGTTGTTCGATCCGCAGTTCGACTTCGCCGCCGATCTTCAATGGCGAGGTGAGAAACATATCCAGGGTGTTGTTGACCGATCCCTCGGTAGAATTCTCGATGGGTACGACGCCGAAATCCGCCGCGCCGGATTCCACTTCCTGGAACACTTCGTCGATCGTATGGAATGGCAGCGCGCGCACTGAATGACCGAACTGCTTGTAGACGGCTGTCTGCGTGAATGTACCTTCGGGACCGAGAAAGCCCACCTTGAGCGGATCCTGCTGCGCGAGACATGCTGACATGATTTCACGAAACAGGCGCAACATTTCCTCGTTACGCAACGGACCCTGGTTGCGCGCCTGGACACGACGCAATACATCGGCTTCGCGCTCCGGACGATAGAAGTTCACGGATGCCGTCGGTCCGCCTTTCGAAAGACCCACCCGTTGCGCGAGGCGCGCACGTTCGTTGATCAGCGACTGGATCTGCTCATCAATCGAGTCGATATTGCTCCGGATCTCGTCCAGATCCGGCGCCTGGTCCTGCTGCTTTCGCGCCATCGCGATACGTCCCGCTACCGTTCCGCAAACTCTTTGATCCGGCGCACATGCTCCGGAAGGCTCTCGGCGCTCAGGTTACAGGCTCCCCAAGGTTTCGGAAAGTAAGCACACCTTTGATCGCCCGAATGCGTGCCACGGTTTCGGGTGTAACCTCACCGTTGACATCGACGATCGTATACGCGAGCTCGCCCTGCGACTTGTTCAGCAGGTCTTCGATGTTCAGTCCGGCTTCCGCGAGACAAGTCGAAATCTGCCCGACCATGTTCGGCACATTGGCGTTTGCGATGGTAATTCGGTGTGCGTTCGCACGCGGCAAACGGCATTCCGGAAAATTAACGGCATACCGGATATTGCCATTTTCCAGATAGTCCTTGACGTTCTCGGCGACCATGACGGCACAATTCTCTTCGGCTTCGTTCGTCGATGCGCCAAGGTGTGGAAGTGCCACTACGCGCGGGTGCGCGATCAATTCGGCCGTCGGGAAATCGCATACATAAGCGTGCAGCCTGCCACTGTCGAGCGCCGCGAGTACTGATTCGTTGTCGCACACGCCGCCACGGGCAAAATTGATGAGGAGGCCGCCTTTGTTCATGAGGGCGATGCGGTCCCGGTTGACCATGCCCTTGGTTGCATCGACGAGCGGCACGTGGCAGGTGACTGCATCCGCTTTCTGGAACAATTGATCGAGTGTTTCTGCCTGCTGTACTCCCGAGGAAAGTTGCCATGCATTTCGGACCGTCATTTTCGGGTCAAAACCCACGACCTTCATGCCGAGGCTGAGCGCGGCGTTCGCCACCTCTACGCCGATTGCGCCGAGCCCGATGACGCCAAGTGTTCGGCCCGGCAATTCGAATCCCACAAACTGCTTCTTGCCCGCTTCGACCTTCTTGCTCAGGGCCTCACCGGTTTCCGTCAACGATTTGACGTACTCGCTTGCCGCACAAATGTTGCGGGCACCGATCAGCAGGGCCGCAACGGCGAGTTCCTTGACAGCATTGGCGTTGGCGCCGGGTGCGTTGAACACCGGCACACCCCGCTTGCTCATGGCATCGACGGGAATGTTGTTGGTACCGGCACCGGCACGCCCGATCGCCGCGACCGTCGCCGGAATATTCATATCGTGCATGTTGAACGATCGGAGAATGATCGCGTCGGGATTGCTCATCTCCGACGCGACCTCGAACCGGTCACGGGGCAGGCGCCGCAAGCCTGCGACGGCGATATTGTTGAGAGTGAGTACTTTAAACATTGCGTTCGAACTCGCGCATGAAATCGATGAGTGCGTCGACAGCCGCTTCCGGTACGGCGTTGTAGAGTGAGGCTCGCATGCCACCGACGGAACGATGACCCTTCAGGTTGGTAAGTCCCGCGGCCTCTGCCTCGTTGAGAAAGCGCTTGTCGAGCGATGCGTCGGACAGGATGAACGGAACGTTCATCCACGATCGGGCATCCTTGCTCACCGGGTTCGAATAGAAATCCGACCCGTCGATCGCCGTGTACAGCTTGCGTGCCTTGCGTTCGTTGACTACGGCCATCGCCTCGACACCGCCCTCTGCGAGCAACCAGTCGAAGACCTTATCCGCCACATACCATGCGAAGGTTGGCGGCGTATTGGTCATCGAATCAGACTCCGCATAGGCGCGCCAGGTCATCAGGTGCGCCAGGTCGTCAGGCGCGCGATCGAGAAGGTCCTTGCGGACGATCACCAGCGTGATGCCGGCCGGCCCGATGTTCTTTTGTGCGCCCGCATAAATGACGCCGAAGCGGTCAACATCGATCGGCCGCGAAAGAATCGTGCTGGACATGTCCGCCACGAGGGGCGCATTGCTCTCGGGCACGAAGTGAAACTCGACGCCCGCGATCGTTTCGTTCGGCACGTAGTGCAGGTACCCGGCGTTGTCGCTCTGTTGCCACGTTGCAGGGTCCGGAATGCAGGTAAATTTGCTGCCGCCTGCATCGGCGGCGATGTTTACCCTGCTGAATTTCGCGGCTTCCTCCGCCGCCTTCTTGCCCCAGCTCCCGGTCAGAACGTAATCCACCGTTTTGCCCGGCGCGGCCAGGTTTTGCGGCACCATTGCCATCTGCAGCGTCGCGCCGCCTTGCGGAAACAGGACTGCATAGTCATCGGAGACGCCGAGCAGCTTGCGCAGGTTCGATTCCGAACGAGCCGCCAGCTCGACGAACTCCGCACTGCGATGGCTGATTTCCATGACCGACATGCCGGTGCCGAGCCAGTCGGGAAGATCGTTTCTGATGTGATCAAGTACTTCGAGAGGCAGCGCGGCGGGGCCGGCGCTGAAGTTGTAGACGCGAGACATGTCGCAGGAGTCCTTACTAGAAAATGATCTGTAGTACGGGGGAGAGGCTGACTATAGACCAAAGGGCCTATTCTTCGTCACCAATGAGTTCGATCCGCGCAAGACCGACGAGCCGTTGGCCGGATTCAACACGGATGAGTCGAACGCCCTGCGTGTTCCGGCCCATAATGGATATATCGTCGACAGGAGTCCGGACGAGGGTTCCGTTTGAGCTGATCAGCATGATCTCGTCCTCGTCACGCACCTGGAGCGCGCCTACGGTACGCCCGTTTCGCTCGGTCGTCTGGATTGCGATGACGCCCTGCCCGCCGCGGCCCTGAACCGGGAAGTCCTCGATCCGGGTGCGCTTGCCGTAGCCGTTTTCCGTCGCCGTGAGTACAAGGCCGTCACGGACGATCGCGAGAGCTATGACCTCATAGCCCGATGCCACCCGGATGCCACGCACACCGGCCGCGCCGCGGCCCATCGGGCGAACGTCGGACTCGTGGAAGCGAATGCACTTGCCCGAGCTGGCCATTAGCAGGATGTCCTGTTCACCGTCAGTAATCGCGGCATTGACGAGGTGATCGCCGTTCCGCAGGTCGATGGCGATGATGCCACTCGTCCTCGGCCGCGAGAACTGCGCGAGCGGCGTCTTTTTTACCGTGCCGGCGGACGTCGCCATAAATACGAAGCTGTCCGCGCTGAAGTCCTGAACCGGAAGAACCGTGTTGATGCGTTCCCCGTCCTCGAGCGGCAACAAGTTAACGATTGGTTTGCCGCGGGACCCCCGGCTGGCTTGCGGCACCTGGTAGACCTTGAGCCAGTACACCTTGCCGCGGCTCGAAAAACACAGGATCGTATCGTGCGTGTTCGCCACAAACAGTTTGTCGATGAAGTCCTCGTCCTTCACCTTCGTCGCTGACCGTCCGCGGCCCCCGCGCCGCTGCGCCTGGTAGGAATCGATTGGTTGGGATTTGGCGTAACCCCCGTGTGAGAGCGTCACGACGACGTCTTCCTGCGGAATGAGATCTTCGACGCTGAGGTCGGAATGGTCCTGGACGATCTCGGTCCGGCGCGCATCGCCAAAGCCGTCGCGCAACGCCTGGAGTTCCTCACGAATTACGGCAAGCAGCCGGTCGGGATCCGCAAGTACGTTAGAAAGTTCCTTAATTTTTTCCAATATATCCTTGTATTCATTAATTATCTTTTCTTGCTCAAGGCCGGTCAGCCGATGCAGGCGCAAGTCCAGGATGGCCTGCGCCTGCACGGGCGACAGGCGGTACGCGTCGCCGATGAGCCCGTAGCCGTCGTCGAGATGGTCCGGGCGTGTGTCAGTGCGACCGGCACGTTCGAGCATGCCGGTCACGGCGCCCGGCGCCCAGTCGACAGCGACCAGGCGTTCTTTCGCGTCTGCCGGTGTTGGCGACTTTTTGATCAGATCGATGACCGCATCGATATTGGTCAGCGCGACCGCCTGCCCTTCGAGGACATGCGCACGGTCGCGTGCTTTCCGGAGGTCGAAAATTGTCCGCCGGGTAACGACCTCGCGCCGATGTGACAGGAACGCTTCCAGAACCTGCTTCAGGTTCATCAGCTTCGGCTGGCCCTCGTGCAACGCGACCATGTTGATGCCGAACACGGTTTGCATCGGAGTCTGTTTGTACAGGTTGTTCAGGATGACATCGCTGACTTCGCCGCGCTTCAGCTCAATAACGATACGCATGCCGTCCTTGTCGGACTCATCGCGCAGCTCGCTGATACCTTCAATTCGCTTGTCGCGTACCAGCTCGGCGATCTTTTCTATGAGACGCGCCTTGTTGACCTGGTAGGGCAATTCCGTCACCACGATCCGTTCCCGGCCGTGCTTGTCCATATCCTCGATCTTGATCCGCGCGCGTATGTGTACGCGCCCCCTGCCCGTCCTGTAAGCCGACAGGATGCCCTGCGCGCCGTTGATGATTCCGGCAGTGGGAAAGTCCGGTCCGGGCACCAGGTCCATGAGGGCCGGCACGTCGATTGCCGGGTTTGTAATCATCGCCAGGCAGGCGTTAACGATTTCGGTAAGGTTGTGCGGCGGGATGTTCGTCGCCATGCCGACGGCAATGCCGGATGAGCCATTGACGAGCAGGTTCGGAACCCGCGTCGGCATGACTGACGGCTCGCTCTCTGAGCCGTCGTAGTTCTCGACGAAATTGACCGTTTCCTTTTCGATGTCGGCGAGCAATTCGTGCGCGATTCTCGACATCCGGACTTCGGTGTAGCGCATGGCCGCCGGCGCATCGCCGTCGACCGAGCCAAAGTTTCCCTGTCCGTCGACCAGCATGTAGCGCATTGAGAACGGCTGCGCCATTCTTACGATCGTGTCGTACACGGCCGAATCCCCGTGCGGGTGATACTTGCCAATGACGTCGCCCACGACGCGGGCGGACTTCTTGTACGGTTTGTTGTGGTCGTTGCCAAGCTCTCGCATGGCGTGCAATACACGGCGATGCACTGGCTTCAAACCGTCGCGGACGTCGGGCAGCGCGCGCCCGACGATGACACTCATTGCGTAGTCCAGATAGGACTGCTGCATCTCGTCTTCGAGACTGACGGACAGCAATTCCCGGGCAACTTCAGCCATTATTCCTCACATTTCTCGTCCCGTTCCGGCACTCAAAACGCCAGCACGGCGCCGCCTCGAAAACGGTGCCGGCAGGCAGGTACTTGTCCTGGGTCAACCGGGGTCAGAATCAGCTTCGTTCGCAGGTTTTCGGGTCTTTCGCGAGCTGGAACAGCGCCTCTCGCAATGGACTCCGGGAGCCTCGAAACCGGAGCGCAAGGATACCACAGGTGCGTATACTTGCGCTCTTCATGAAGCACTGTGACACCCTGATAGCGCCTCGCTGGTGCATACCCGTCCGGCCTGTAGGCCGGGTCCTCGAAGACCACGTCGTGGCAGTCGCCGACGGCCGCATTGTGGACATCCTTCCGCGGCGAATTGCGGCCGAAACCTACCAGTCCAGCGTCACCGTGGAGCGTCCCGCGCACGCATTGATTCCCGGCCTCGTCAACGCTCATACCCACGCAGCGATGTCGCTCATGCGCGGCTACGCTGACGACCTGCCACTCGAACGCTGGCTGGCGGACGGCATCTGGCCGCTCGAAAAACGCTGGATAAGCGCCGAGTTCGTCCGGGACGGCACACAGCTCGCGATTGCCGAAATGCTTCTCGGCGGTACGACCTGTTTCAGCGACCAGTATTTCTTTCCGGACATTGTCGCCGAGACGGCTGTCTCGATGCAGGTGCGCGCCGTGATCGGCACTCCCATCATCGAATTTCCCACCGCCTGGGCAAGGTCCGCCGCCGAGTACCTGTCGAAAGCCACGGAGCTCGTTCACGATCGCTTCGTCGACCACCCGATGATCACGACGTGCTTCGCACCGCACGCCACTTATACGGTTTCCGATGCCACCTTTCGTGAGCTGCGTGTCCTGGCCGACCAGCTCGACGTACCGATCCAGATTCATCTTCACGAGACGGCGGTCGAAGTGGCGGACGCGCTGCGCACGACCGGCATGCGTCCCCTGGAGCGACTCGCACACCTGGGGCTCGTCAACAACTTGTTGCTGGCAGTCCATGCCGTCCATTTGACGGAGAAAGACATTAAACTGCTGGCCGATGCCGGGGCCCGCATTGCACACTGCCCGAAGTCCAACCTGAAACTGGCCAGCGGCATGGCACCGATACAGCGATGTCTGGACGCCGGGATTACCGTCGGGCTCGGCACGGACGGGGCAGCCAGCAACAACCGGCTCGACATGGTCTCCGAAATGCAGGTAGCGGCACTCATCGCAAAGGTTCAGAGCGCGAATGCCTCAGCGCTCGACGCCAGCGGGGCGCTTGCACTCGCTACGATCGGATCGGCGGAAGCACTCGGACTCGGCGAGGAAACCGGTTCGATCGAGGTCGGCAAGGCTGCCGACCTCGCGTGCGTCGATTTCGACAGGGTCGGCTCGCAGCCGGTCCACAACCCGATTTCGCAACTGGTCTATGCCAGCTCCGCGGACCAGGTGTCGGACGTCTGGGTTGCAGGGCGTCACGTGGTCGCCGACAGCGAATTGACGCAGGCGGACCTGCCGAGCATATTGGCACGTTGCGAAGAGTGGCGGCGGCGAATGGCTGCAGGCAGGCACAGCGGATGAACACCAATTCACCTCTCAACGTCGATCCGGCCGAGCTCGAGAAATTCGATGCACTGGCGTCACGCTGGTGGGATCCGGACGGCGAGTTTCGGCCCCTGCACGAGATCAACCCTCTGCGCCTCGACTGGATCCGGCAACAGGTCGACCTCAAGGGCCAGCGTATCCTCGACGTGGGTTGTGGCGGCGGAATACTCACCGAAGCCATGGCGGTTGCCGGTGGCCGCGTCACCGGCATTGACATGGCCGAGGCACCGCTCGCGGTCGCCCGGCTCCACCAGGCCGAGACGGGTGTCGTCGTTGATTACGAGCGAACCACTACCGAGGAAATCGCTGCACGTGAAGAGGCAAGGTTCGATATCGTGACCTGTCTCGAGATGCTCGAACATGTACCGGACCCTGCCGCCGTCGTAAGTGCCTGCACGACGCTGGTGCGACCCGGCGGTCACGTCTTCTTCTCAACGATCAACCGCACGCCGAAAGCATTCATGTTTGCGATCGTCGGCGCCGAATACCTCTTGCGGCTTTTACCGGCGGGAACGCACGAGTACCGGAAGTTCATCCGTCCGAGTGAACTCGAGGAATGGGCCCGGCAGGCCGGCCTGTCGCTGGAGCGGAGCACCGGTATGCACTATAACCCCGCCCGCCGTGTGTATTCTCTGGGCCCCGGTCTGGACGTCAATTACCTGATGGCCTTCCGCCGGCACGAGCAGGACTGAATGAGCTTTGCCAGCCTCCGATTGGATGCCGACTGGCTCGAGTTCGGCCTGCCTGCTCACGCCCTGGGATTGCTGGCGGGCGCCATGATCGGCTGGTGGTTGGCACGGCGCAAAACCAATGAGCTCGAGCTACGCCTGAAGTCGCAGGAAACGATCGAGCGTGAGCGTGAGCATGCGCTCGAACTCGCCAATGCGAAGCTCATGCAGTCGTTCGCAGACCTGAGCACCCGCTCATTGCGCGATAACAGTACCAGCTTTCTTCAGCTGGCCGAGCAGCACCTGAATGTGCACAGCGAAAAGGCAAAGCGCGAGCTCAGCGAACGCGAGAAAGCCGTGGAGAACCTTGTCAAGCCGATCCGTGATGCGCTGGAAGCGTCACGCCGCCAGATCGACGAGTTGGAGCGAACGCGGCGAGAGGCCTACGGTGGTATTCACGCTCAACTCGAGCTGATGCAGGTCAACCAGCAGTCGCTGCAACAGGAAACCAAGAACCTGGTAAACGCCCTGCGGCGTCCCGAAGTCCGCGGACGCTGGGGAGAAATCACGCTCCGGCGACTGGTTGAACTGGCTGGCATGGTCGAACACTGCGACTTCCAGGAGCAGGTGCACATCCCGGGCGAGACACAGAGCATCCGGCCGGACATGGTCGTCCGGATGCCAGACCGGCGGCAGCTCGTCGTGGACGTGAAGACGCCGCTCGATGCCTACCTGGAAGCGGCCGAGGCGACCGGCGACGCCGAACGCAAAGCCGGACTGGAGCGCCATGCGCGAAACCTGCGAAATCATATCCGCCTGCTGTCGCAAAAAAGTTACTGGGACCAGTTCGACGAAAGCCCGGATTTCGTCATCCTGTTCATTCCCGGCGACCAGTTTCTCAGCGCGGCGCTCAACGAGCATGCGGACCTGATCGAGTACGCGCTGTCCAGGCAGATCATTCTCGCAACGCCGACGAGCTTCGTCGCACTGCTGAAAGCAGTGGCGTACGGCTGGCGACAACAGTCGCTGGCCGAGAACGCAAGGGAAATCCGTATTCTGGCCGAGGACCTGTACGGGAGGCTGGGTACGTTCGTATCGCATATGAACCGTATGGGCCGGCAGCTCGCGAGCAGTGTCGAAACCTACAACAAGGCCGTGGGTTCGCTGGAGCGCAGCGTTCTGCCCGGTGCGCGCAAGTTCGTCGAGCTCGGAGTACACGAAAAGCGTGAGCTGGAACGCTTGCAGTCGTTGGAGCCCGTGCCCCGAACGATGATAGAAGACGCCGACGACGATGGGGATGCCCCAGGGCCCTCTGGCGATAACACGTTGCAGTAGACGAGTGACCCCATGAGCCCGAAAGACTACAGCTACACGGACGATATACTTCGCGATCGGACCGTCCTCATCACCGGCGCGAGCGACGGGATTGGACGGGCACTGGCCCTGGAAGCGGCACGAACAGGCGCTCGTGTCATCCTCCACGGCCGCAACGTCCGGAAACTCGAAGCCGTGTACGATGCCATAGACGCCATCGACGGCGCCCAGCGGCCCTCGATCGCCGTTATGGATCTCGCGAGCGCCAATGCGAACGCATACGAAACGCTCGCCAACAGCCTGACCGACGAATTCGGCCACCTGGACGGCGTGGTGCACAACGCGGCGACCCTCGGCGAACGATTCGCCATTGAACAATACGATGCCGTGCTGTGGCAGCGAGTCCTCCACGTCAACCTGACGGCGGCATTCGCACTGACCCAGGTGTGCCTGCCGCTGCTGCACGCTGCCCCCGACCCGTCGATCATTTTCACGACCAGCGGCGTGGGTCGCACGGGCCGTGCATTCTGGGGTGCCTACGCCGTTTCCAAGTTTGGCGTCGAAGGATTGTCGCAAGTACTGGCAGACGAGCACCGGCACGGCAAGCTCAGGGTAAATTGCATCAATCCCGGCGCGACGCGAACCGCAATGCGCCTGGCGGCCTATCCGGCGGAGGATCGCGATCGACTTCGGTTGCCCGAGGACGTGTTGCCGCCCTACCTCTACCTGCTCGGTCCGGACAGCCGCGGCGTTACAGGGCAGAGCCTGGACGCGTAGTAGATTTTACTTTAACTTATTCGCTTTATTTGATGATTTTAAATTTTTTTTCTCACTCTCCCGAACGCTGCAGGTGGCTTCAGGCCGGCCGCAATATACAGTTGCCGCACCTCGCCGGGAGCCAGGTCCGCGTAGCGGCCGCGGCGCAGCGACCGCGGCAGGGACACCGGTCCATAAGCGACCCGCATCAGCCGGCTCACCTCATAGCCCAGCACGTCGAACATGCGCCGCACTTCCCGGTTGCGTCCTTCGCGAAGGGCCACCGTGTACCAACGATTGCTGCCGTCACCGCCGGCCGGTTCGATCGAAACGAACGCGGCAGGGCCGTCCTCGAGCTGC
Organism: Woeseiaceae bacterium; assembly: GCA_041743865.1. Classification (GTDB taxonomy): domain Bacteria; phylum Pseudomonadota; class Gammaproteobacteria; order Steroidobacterales; family Woeseiaceae; genus UBA1847. The sequence goes on along the minus strand of JBGTLY010000179.1, from coordinate 10,882 downwards.
ACGCCCTGCTGCAATTGCATCATGCGTTCGTCGCTCAGCTGCCCGTGCACGCGGACCGCATAGCGCCGTTCTATCCCCCGCGAGGGGTGCATGAGGGCGTTGGCAAGCTCTCCGTCAGTCGTGAACAGCAGCAGACCCGTCGTGGCAATATCGAGTCGGCCCACCGCGACCCATCGCGCGCCGGACAGCGCCGGCAACGCGTCGAAAACGGTAATGCGACCCTCGGGATCGCGGCGCGAGGTCACCTCGCCCTGCGGCTTGTGATAGGCCAGGTAGCGATGCGCCTGTTGCGTGGCCGGCAGGTCGAGGCGACGGCCGTCGAGACGCACATCTTCACTGCCGTCGAGCGACTGACCCGCCGTCGCCGGTTGGCCGTTCACCGTCACCCGACCGCTTTCGATCCAGCGTTCGACCTCGCGGCGCGAGCCATGACCGGCAGCGGCAAGCAGCTTCTGGATCCTGTCCCCCAACGAGTGTCAGCCGCGGCCGGACTCTGCCGGGTCCGGCCATTCCGAAACCACAAGCTCCTCATCGCCGGCTGACTTAGGCGGCGCATCCACCGGCGAATCGTCGTCCTCGATCGGCTGCAGCTCGGGAATGTCGTCGTCCGGGTCTGGCGTCGCCGCGACGGACTCGACATCGCCGCTGTCGTTGGATGCGTCGCCCTGCTCCGGCACGAGCACCGGCACAGGCATGTCATCCTCCGGTCGCTCGGGGTCGGCTCCTGCAGCATCGACATCGGGAAGGTCGAGCTGTACGCGCAGGCTCTCCCAATCCGAAAGATCCGCAAGTTCCGGAAGGTCGTCGAGCTTCTTGAGCCCAAAGTAATCGAGAAATCCCTTGGTCGTCCCGAACATGGCCGGTCGTCCCGGCACGTCACGGTGACCGACCACGCGGATCCAGTCGCGTTCGAGCAGGCTGCGCACGATGTTGCTGCTTACGGCGACGCCTCGTATTTCTTCGATCTCTCCGCGAGTAATGGGCTGACGATAGGCCACCAGCGCCAGGGTCTCGAATAAGGCACGCGAATAGCGCGGCGGCCGTTCCTCCCACAGCTTCTGGAGCCGGTCCGCCATGTTGCTCCTGATCTGCAGCCGAAAGCCGGACGCGACCTCGCGCACTTCAATCCCGCGGCTCTCGTAGTTATCGTTCAGCGTTTCAATTGCCTGGCGGATCTCTGATTTGTCGGGCACAGAGCGGCCATCGAACAGGCCCTGCAGCTGGTCGACACTCAGTGGCCGACCGGCCGCCAAAAGTGCCGCCTCGACGAAATGCTGTATTTCCTGTTGTTCCATTAAGCTTCGCTTCTTGTTTCTGGGTTTGAATCAGCCAGCATCGCTTACATCGGAAGCGGCATTGTTGCTCCCGATCGCATCGTCGCCGGGATCGGCATCGCGCACATCGCCGACCAGGCGCACCTTCGACGCCGCACGGATGTGCAACGGCGCAAACTCGCTGGCTTGTACCACCTCGATCACAGATTCCTTCAGCAGTTCCAGGATCGCAATAAACGTCACTGCGACGCCCATCCGGCCCTCCTCGGCATCGAACAAGCTGCTGAAATCGGTGAACGTGCTGGCTCGAAGGCGACTGAGGATTTCGGACATCCGTTGCCTCACCGACAACGGCTCGCGTTGCACGTGCAGGTTCGAAAACAACTCGGCTCGCTTCAGAACATCATGAAAGGCGAGCAAGAGTTCCTTCAGCGTAACGTCCGGAAGCTTGGTCACCACCTTTCGCTCTGGCGCTTCTGCCGTTGCCTGGTAAAAGTCGCGCTCGAGTCGCGGCAGATCTGAGATGTCCTGGGCCGCCTTCTTGTAACGCTCGTATTCCTGCAGCCTTCGCACGAGCTCGGCCCGGGGATCGTCTTCCTCTTCTTCCGCGGCTTCGGGCCGCGGCAGCAGCATTCGCGACTTGATCTCCGCAAGCATCGCCGCCATCACCAGGTACTCGCCGGCAAGTTCGAGCTGCATTTCACTCATCAGTTCGATGTATTGCACGTATTGCTTGGTGATCTCCGCAATCGGAATGTCCAGGATGTCGATGTTCTGTCGGCGAATCAGGTACAAAAGGAGATCGAGCGGCCCCTCGAATGCCTCGAGAAATACCTGCAGTGCATAGGGCGGAATGTACAGATCCTGCGGCAATGCCGTAATCGGCTCGCCGTCCACGACAGCGAACGGCATCTCGCGCTGCGCGGGAGATGTCGCCTCGTCCTGTACAGGCTTCGGCGCATCCGCTTTACTCAGGACCTTCAATTCAGGCTTCATTCGGGAATTCCGCGGCAGTTCGGCGCATTCTATCGCAATTGCCAGGACCGATCAGCGCAACATACTCACGTCGCCCCGGCCCTCGCGCAGGATTTCCACCGTGCCGTGGCTCAGGTCGAGGACCGTCGTCGGCTCTATGCCAACAGGCCCGCAATCAATGATGACGTCGATGTCGTGGCCGATTCGAGCCTCGATTTCCAGCGGATCTGTGAGCGGCATGTCGTCGCCGGGCATCAACAAAGTGGAACTCATGATCGGCTCGCCAAGGCCGTCCAACATGGCCCGAACCAGTGGATGGTCAGGGACCCTGAGGCCGATCGTGCGCCGCTTCGGATGTTGGAGCCGTTTGGGGACTTCCCGGGTCGCCGGCAGGATGAACGTATACGGCCCCGGGGTCAGGCTGCGTATCAGCCGGTATGCCCAGTTGTCGACACGGGCATACAGGCTGATTTCAGAGAGATCGCAGCAAACCAGCGTAAAGTTATGATTCTTCTCGGTCCGGCGGATGCGGCGGATACGATCCATGGCTCGCTTATCGCCAATGTGACAGCCGAGGGCGTAAGACGAGTCGGTCGGATAGGCGACCAGGGCGCCGCCGTGTATCGCCTGCACGACCGACGCCACCAACCGCGGCTGCGGATCGGCCGGATGAATTTCGATGAGTCTCGCCACGCGCCGGATTGTAGGGCAGCAAAACGCTGCCGCAAGGTCTTTTTTGGCGAGAGGCATTTTTCCGCACAACGGGCTATCATGCGCGTCCCCTCGCACCCGTACAGGCCCCAGATGCACGTTTTGTTCGAATTCCTGCCGCTGATCCTGTTCCTTGTTGCATACCTTTTAAAGGACATCTATTTTGCGCTGGGCGTGCTGATGGTGGCGATGCCTGCTGGTTTGGCCGTGAAGTACCTGCGCACGCGCAAGCTCGACCGCATGTATCTCTGGTCGACCGCGTTGCTGCTCATTGCGGGCGCGGCGACTTTTTATTTCCGTAACCCCAAGTTTCTTTACTGGAAGCCGACTGCATTCTATTGGGCACTCGCCGTTGCATTCCTTGCCAGCAACTGGATCGGCGATCGCCCGCTTGTGAAGCGCTTTTTCGAAATGACAGGGGAGTTGCCGACAGCGAACATGAGCATCGCGGAATGGGCGAGGCTCAACTATGTCTGGGTAGCGTTTTTCATACTGATGGGTGCGCTGAATATCTATGTTGCGTACAACTATCCGGAACCATTCTGGGTCAATTTCAAAGTATTCGGGCTGATGGGCCTGACGATAGTGTTCATGCTGGCACAGGGCTTCTGGTTGTTCGCGAAGCTCGGCATGTCGTCCGATTCGGAGCCAGGAAAGAAGTAGCATGTGGTTCGCGATAATAAGTGAAGATGTCCCCGACAGTAGTGCGCGTCGCGCATCGGTTCGTGCGGATCATCTCGCCCGATTGCAGACGCTTATGCATGACGGGCGACTGCTGGTCGCCGGACCTCACCCTGCAATACCGTCGGACGATCCCGGTCCCGCGGGCTTCACCGGGAGCCTCGTCATCGCGGAGTTCGAGTCGCTCGGCGCGGCTCAATCCTGGGCCGCGGCGGATCCCTATATTGCTGCGGGTGTCTATGCGAATGTCTCGGTCAAGCCGTTCAAGAAGGTCCTGCCATGACAGACCGCAGGGAACGAATCGAGGCGCTATTGGTCGACAGGCTCGAACCTGTGGAGTTGCGGGTCAAGGATCAGTCGCATTTGCACGCCGGACACGCGGGGGCCAGTGACGGCCGAGGTCATTTCGACGTCTATATCATTGCCAGGGCGTTTGCGGGCAAGACCCGCATACAGCGCCATCAACTGGTTTACGGCGCGCTTACTGATTTATTGAAGTCGGATATTCACGCCCTGAAGATCAGGGCACTGACGCCAGACGAGGTCTGATTGCCAGATCCCGAATGGTTTATCATTGGATTCTTTTTCGCTTGAGGACATTACTATGTCATTGATTTTCGTCCCGCGCAGGCCGGGGTTGGTACTCGCTGCTTCGCTGGTAGCGGCCACGGCATACGGGGAGACCGAATTTTCGGTAAACGGCGTGGACGTCGACAGCCGCGTGCTGGACGTCTATGCGGAATCACGACTGCAAAAGCCCGCTGCACAAGCGACCGCCGAAGAACGGGAAGTGCTGAAGGACGAATTGACAGATATTTACCTGCTGACAACACAGGCACGAGCGAAGGAACTCGCCGACGATCCGGAGGTGAAAGCGCAGCTCGAACTTCAAAAGCGTGGGACGCTGGCGCAAGCGGCAGCCCAGGACTTTTTGGCGCGCAACCCGGCCTCGGAGGATGAAGTGCTTGCGGAATACGCGCGGCAAGTCGAGTTGGCCCCACCCCTGCAGTTCAAGGCGCGGCACATACTCGTGGAAACGCAAAGCGGAGCCAATGACCTGATCACGGAGCTCGACGAAGGCGCGGATTTTGTGGAGCTGGCCAAAACCAAGTCCACAGGACCATCCGCGCCAAGTGGCGGTGACCTTGGCTGGTTCTCACCGAACCAGATGGTGCCGCCCTTCTCCGCAGCAGTTGCAGCGCTGGAAGACGGTGCATACACGAAGGAGCCCGTGCAAACCGAGTTTGGCTGGCATGTAATCCTGCGTGAAGATTCCAGAGAATCCGAAGCGCCTACACTTGAGAGTGTTCAGGACGTCATCAAGCAGCAGCTCGAGCAACGCAAGTTGCAGGAGTACCTCGCGCAATTGCGGGAACTTGACAAATAGTCGGCTCGACTTAACGTAATGAAGCAATTGAAGGGCGCTGAAGAGCGCCCTTCACTTTTTGCGAAATTGATTTGTGATTCGGGTCACAGCATGGACCAGCGTAGATCCCTACCATTGCTCTCGAGTCATCCCTAATCGCTCGGGGCTGACTCCTCCAACCCTCGCATCTCCTTCAAAGTTGATACGAGAACTAAGTCGGCAGGGACGCCGACTTTTTTTTTGGACAAAGAAAAAGGCTACCGCGAGGTAGCCTTTTTGTCTTCAGAAGGGCAAGTGAATCCTGTTCAGTTCCATCGCGCGATATGGAACTGCCCTTCCGAACGTTGCGACCGACTACCGAGCTGCAGCTTCCTCAGCGACCATCAGGCCGCGAACATTCGGCTGCGTGCCCCTGAAAGTCCAAACACTTCCCGCTGCAGGGTAACCACGAGACATACTCGATGTGTAGTCTACTTCCAGACCGCCAATTGATGCGCGCCCAAGAGCGGTATCAACGGCCGACGGAATACCCGTAACAAAGACTTCAGTCGAGCCTGGCACGTATTGCTCCGACGAAACGACAACTCGATCGGCGTAGATGTGACCTGGGCCGAGCAAAGTTCCTTGGACGCTAACCATTGCGCCGACTTGAAGCTGTTCAGTTCGAGCTGAGAACAACACAGTTTGCCCCATAGCTACAAATGTGCCAGCTCTGACATCGACTTCGTCAATCGGTCCGAACAGTAGATTGGATCCCTCGATACCCCGGATATTGGAACCTTCAATCCCGCGGATGTTCGAGCCTTCGATCCCCTGGGTATTTGATCCCTCGATACCCCGTACATTCGACCCCTCAATTCCTTTTGTGTTAGATCCCTCAATTCCCGCATAAGCCGAAAACGGTGTAACGACAATCAGCGTCGCTCCCAAGGCAAATACAGCCTTGGCGCTTTTTGCCATATTCATTTTTTCGCTCCTTACAAACCGTTTTTGTAATCTCCAACCGCTGCATACTGCAGTTACGTTGTTATGTAAGACTTTTTTGCTACGTTTCTCCGAAATTCGTTTGAATGGCCTTCAAGCCGAGCATTAGATTTTAGATACTAACTCTCTGGATCGACATCGAGCTCAAGAAGCAAATCCCTTAGCGTTTGATTCTCCGACGGTCGTTCCACGTAATGGATCATGTACAAGCCGGTGTTTTTCTTAGTCTCGTTCACGCGTGCCTCTCGGTTGTTTGCTGCCAACCAGATATCTAAGTCCTCCAGCAATGCTTGTCCGCGGACCCGAATTACCTTATCGAACTCCTCAATAACGTCTTCGGTACATCCGTCATCAGCAAAAACGTTTCTGTCAAAATAGCCACGACCGAGAGTGTCATTGTCTATATTCGTTGCAGCCGTCGAGAATATCCGATAGCCTAGCTCGCCCAGTCTATTGATCAATTCTTCCGATAACTGGCGATGCTGATAGTCTCTTTTTACTGCTTTGTATCGACCATCAGAAACCTCAAGTACGCAGCTGGACCGAACTAGCTCGTTTAGCATCTGACGAGGCGCCATATCCCCGCTGTATGTCCGAACCAGGCGTACAAAGCTCGGTTCCCCAATTTCCTGCGTGTCGTAAGGCAATTCGATTGGTATCCCGTAAGGCCCTGTATAGTCAGGATCGTTGTACCAACCGGTCAGAACCCTGCTTGGCCGAGATGGTTTCGAGTGAGCTGACTCCGATGTAATCGCTCTATCGATGACATTCTTAACTTCCTTCCTAGTTAAGCCGGTCAAAATTGCTATCTGCGACTGGTTGACCCTCTTGCCGTCCCCGAGTCTTATTGCCATCTCCACATACGCATCCTTAGCAGCTTCGGAAAGTTCGGAATGACTCATACCTTGGCTTATCAGCAAACGCACTAAAGGTTTGAGCAACCGTCGAAGAGCGAGGCGCAAATGTTCTTGTACATTTTCTCCCATCTCGGTCATCTGCTACCGATTATGTTGCATCCTATCAATGACATCTTTACCACTCCAACCTATTTTTTGTGAGACCCAAAGAACAAATACGGAAACTCGCGATGATTACGTCGTCCAGTTTCAGCGACTTTTGTTAAAGATGTAGCACCTAACAGGTAGCGCCTAGCGTATCTAATTGATATTAATAGCCATTATTTAGCTCCTGGCAGACTCGTTCACCAGTTTGTAACCAATCGTATCGAGTTAGTTGATTTTGCGGGCCGGTGCCGTCTGCTTCCACATAGCTTTACGGGAAACGGCAAGCGATTGGCAATTTGCGCAAAAAACCTATGGTTTCGGTTGCAACCAAGGGTCATCTAGACTCCTGGATCGAGAGATATTGGCTTTTGTGTACGTCAAGGATATTCGATTTCCATCCATGTACTCGAGGATTCACCAAATGCTTTGAAACGTAAAAATAGAGAGGAATTGCAGGCGCGTAGTCTAGAACTAACTCTTCAGCCTGAACCAGCAGTTCCTGTCTTTCGCTCGGATTTGATGCCGCATTTGCTCGATGAATTAACGAGTCGAAGTAGGCGCTTTCGTAGCCCGTAAAATTTGAAGAACTTGAAGACTCAAAAAGCTGAAGGAATGTGTAGGGATCATTGTAGTCACCGGTCCAGCTAAGCCTAAACAATTCGGTGTCCACTCCGTGCTGAACATTTTGAATGAACACTTTGAACTCTTCACCACGCAATTGAGAATTTACGCCTAAAACTTGGCGCCACATCGATGCAACTGCCGCGGCGATTCTTTCATGGCCGCCGCCTGTGTTGTAACTCAATTCGACTTCTATTGGGCCATGCGACCCGATCCCCGCCTCCATCATAAGTCGTTTTGCCGCAACTTCTCGATCCACCTGGGTCCAATCTTGTTCTTCATCGAAATTTGGGTAACCGTCAATGCCCGGAGGAACAAATCGATATGCAGGGATCTCGCCCCGACCCAGTATCTTTTCTACAAGTTCCTCTCGATCTATAGCTAATGACAGTGCGTGGCGAAACTCTAGGTTGTCTTGAAATTGTTCTGACTTTAAGTTGAAACCCAAGTAGTAGATACCAAGCATGGGAGCTACTTCCAGTACCTCCGGGTCCTGATCCTTGAACTTGTCGAAGTACGCTTCGGAGACGTTGTCTGTTATATCAAGCTCCTCTGCTACAAACCGAATTGGTTCTACGTCTTGATCGACTACGTGATAAAGCACCTCATTTATCGCGACATTACTGCTATTCCAATAGTGCTCATTCTTTGTCAATCGGATGCTGGTACCGATCACCACCTCACTAACCTTGTATGCCCCATTCGTAATTGGAAGTCGCATACCAGCTTCCAAGCCCCAGCTGTCATGTCGAGGTTGTAAAGAGGGATGCGCGAGTAGCTGCAGGAAGTATGAAGTTGGATGCTCGAGTACTATCTCGACCGTCCTAGCGTTCGGCGCCGACACACCGAGTGTATCCGGCGAAAGTGTTCCCGTTATGACTTCCTTCGCATTCTTAATCTGTCGGGCATTGTGCGCACTTGGCGAGTTTGTTCCTGGCTCCACCAGTCTTTGGAACGACCTTACTACATCTTGCGCATCAAGCTCCGAGCCGTCTGACCATTTTAGGTTGGAGCGCAAATGAAAAGTGAACATCTCACCATCATCTGAGACTTCCCACCGTTCAGCAATCCCACCGATCAACTCGCCACTTTCCCCAATCGTTAATAGGCCTTCGCCAAGGTCGTACAAAATCATCTCTGCGTCGCTTCCGGAGTACGCTTGAGGGTCAAGAGAAACCGGAGCGCTATTCACACTTCTGTTGAGGACAGCAGACGCCTCTATCTCATTCGAATCGTTAGTGCATGCGCAGTGCAAGAGGGCTGCAACAATTGCCGAAAACATACGAACAGTAGTCACTTTTGGCATCCGATGGTTTGACAATACGCAGAAACGAACAACGTCCTCGTCTAGGTTGGTTTGTCAGGCCCTAGAAGTACCTGCGAGCCGTACAACCTATTGTATTCTACTTGGTTCTTATGCAGCATACTCGGCTAGGTCCGTGCCGGCAGCAATAGAAAACTTAGCTGTAAGGCTTTCGAAAAAAAAATAAAAGATACGGAAGAATTAGATAATGGCTCGAATTGAAGTCCTTCCTGATGCCAATTCTTTTCTTAAAGAATGTCTGCCTTGGCTTATGCAGAGGGAAGATTTCAATAATGGAATCATCTCGACTGCGACCCTAGTAAGAGACGAAAGTGGGATATTCGGCGCTCCATACCATTTCCTACGCATTGTTTGCGAAGGCAACCTTATCGGGTGCGCTATTCATGTAGAACCTGATGGATTACTTGTGAGTGAAATGCCGGAAGGCGCGGCCGCGATACTTGCGGATCGCCTATCGGAAACCATGCCTCAAATACGAAGAATATCGGGCGAGGCTTGGTTCACGAGGGTTTTGGTAGGTGAATTTGAACGGTGCCGTGGCGCGCGCTACATGCTGGAAAACACTTGGAACATCTATCGTCTTGACGCAATAGCTAAAGATCTACCGGCGACCGAGGGAAAATTGCGGCTATGTAACCCCTCCGAGCGCGAGTTAGTCAGAGAATGGAGCAGACTTTACGCAGTTGAAACGCCGTCTCCAATAGACACTCAAGCTTTCTTTCTTCGAAAGCTAAGCGACAATCACTTATACGTTTGGGATCTGAACGGACCTAAAGCAATCGCATCGATATCTTCGCCCACGGATAACGGGATAAAGATTTCCGCAGTGTTTACCCCAGAAGAGGCAAGAAACAGTGGTTTCGCATCAGCAATTGTAGCGGAGCTTTGCCGGAGGATGCTCGCTGGGAAATTCAGCTTCGTGACGTTATCGGCAGAAGATGGTCACGGTAGTGAGCGAATTTATCATGCGTTGGGGTTCCGAAAAATCGGTACTCGACTATCGTATGCAATAAAAGGCATTAGTGAAAAGCTGCGTTAATCCGAAGAGGGCGCCAAGACTAACTAAGTACTTTTCCAAATCCGCCGTAATGTGATGTCACGCTCCTCGAAATAGAATATCCCCATCGCAACCGGTATAGAATCCGATTTTCCCTCTGGTTCTTCTGATCGTCGTTCAAAGCCGGAAAATAGGTCGTCACAGGACTCGGCTGAGTCTCGAGTCCGATCGGCGCACAGTCTGCGAATTCGAACCAGGTCAGATTTTCGAATGTCGCCAGAAAAAGCAGTTATCTGTGGCCAGGTGGATTCCTTGAGTTCGGGGTGGTTGTTGTGCGCGATGTTTTCGAGAATCGGATATGCTCCGTGCAGCAGTGACAAACTTACGTTTTCATGTCCTGCCTCGGCATGTATATCGCTCCGCAACAGTCGAAGCAGTCCGTTTTCGTCCTCGACGATCGCTGATACTCGTTTCAGTTCCGTACGTACTGCGCCAGGTGGTATGTCGCCGGCATATCGCCTTACCAGCTCAGAAAATGAATTTTCGCCGCCAGAGAATGGTAGCGTTGCTGGTCTGCCATGCTCGTCCAAGAAGTCCGTCTCCGAGTTCCAACGGTGCAGAATACGACTGAGCGGGGTGTATTTTCTAGACTCGAGGATTTCTCCTAGTGCTAGTTGATCACGCAGTCGTCGTACCTCTTTCCGGGTCAGTCCGGTCATCACCGCTATACGTGAAATATTTGTTGGCCGCCCGCGGATACCGTATTCGCTTGAGGCAACGTCCACGAAAGCGGCCTTTGCTATCTCCGCGAATTCCCGGTAGCCAATACCGTAGCGAAGAAGGATCTTTGCGATAGGTCGTAGAACGACGAAGAATGCATCAAGGATTTGTTTTTGGATTTTGTCTTGCATGCGCGGTGAATATATTCAGGTCGCTGGGTTTTGA
>JBGTLY010000178.1:0-18954 GCA_041743865.1 Woeseiaceae bacterium | reverse complement strand
GCGGAGTTCGAACCGCACTCGGGAGCGACAGAGCCCCACAAACATTCAGGCGCAGAGATTATCTACGTGATGGGTGGACAGCTTGCCGTGAACGTTGACGGCGAGGACACGCTTCTCGCCGAAGGTGATTCCATGTATTTCGATTGTGGATTCCCGCACAGCTATCGCCGCCAAGGAAGGGGTACCTGTTCCGCAATCGTTGTGGTCTCGGGATAGGCGGTGTGCCCTGAATAGGGAGCTCTGATTGGAATGGAAACATATTCGATCGCAGTGCTCGCCCGCTTCATCGCCGCCCGCTTCCTCGCGGCAGCTGTCAGCGCCATAAACAGGGACGAGGATCTCACAGATGTATCATGACGCACGAAGCGACGCAGGAAAAACATGCCGGTAATGCAACGGATACCGATGAACAGGCTTTTCAAAAACTGATGAAACCGGCGCGGCGCTCGGCAATCGGGAACTGGAGATGATGAGCGGTGTTGCTCGTGCGGGATTCGCAAATTTTACATACGATGAGGTTTCGGATCTCTACGCGTTCCTGCGCGACACGGCCGCACGTTCCGTCGCTGGCGACTAGCTGTCTTCCCTGAGCATTCTTAACAAGGACAGGCTCATCAGCACGCCAACCAGCATTAACGGAAGGGAAACGACGATCGTCGCAGACAGGATCACACGCAAGCCACCATCGACGAACATCAGCGTGATAGGCAATACCCCCAGCGCACAGGCCCAGAACACGCGGCTCCAGCGTGGCGGGTTCTCACCTACTTCCAGCCTTTGCGTCGAAACGGCCGCCAATGTGTACGAAGCGGAATCGTACGTTGTCGCGAGAAAGATCACGCAAACAACGAAGAATACGGCCAACGCGAGTTGACCCAGCGGCAAGCTCGAGAACACGGCCGCGATGGCGGTCGCCTCGCCAGCCTCCTTCATAATGCCGGTAACGGAAAGTATATCGTTCAGTTCGAGGTGCAGGGCGTAGTTGCCGAAAATGATGAAGAACAGCGCAGCACCGAGACTGCCGAAGACGAGCATGCCGCCTATCACTTGCCGGATAGATCTGCCTCGCGAAATTCTTGTTACGAATATTCCGACGAAAGGCCCGTAGGCAATCCACCACGCCCAGTAGAACACTGTCCAGCTTTCGACAAAGCCGGTGTTCGACACCGGATCGGTCCACGTGCTCATTCGAATGAAGTTCTGCAGCACGAGACCGATGCTGTTGAGGCCGGTCTTCAGGATAAACACGGTGGGCCCGACCGCGAGCACAAAGAACAGCAGGGCGAAAGCGAAGAACATATTCAGGTCCGCAAGGCGCCGGAAGCCACGTTGCAGACCTATGTAGGCGCTTGTTCCAAAGATCGCGATGCAGAACAACACCATGCTGACTTCCAGTACAAAATCGTGATCCAGGCCGGTAAGCTTCGCGAAGCTCGCGGCGATCATCGGCGTCGAAAGACCGAGCGATGTCCCAGTGCCACCAATCAGATTCACCATGTAAAGGAAATCGATAACACGACCGCGTCGACTGTTGACGCCGTTCGGCAGGAACGATGTGCATGCCGTGCTCAGCCTGAGGTATGGAATTTTGCGAACGTAGTACGGATAGGCAATGGCAATGGTCGGCAGGCAGAATAATGCCCAGCCTGTAATACCCCAGTGAAAAAGCCCGTAACTCGCCGCCCACTCGATCGCCTGGTCCGAGCGCGGCTCGAGGCCGAACGGCGGCGACTGGATGTAGTACGCCCATTCAATGACGGCCCAATACAGCAAACCTGCGCCGACGCCGGCACAAAACAACATCGCGGCCCAGCTCGGTGTTGAAAACTCGACTCGACTATCCTTATCGCCGAGCGTTACGCGGCCATATCGGCTCGCTGCAAGATAGAGCAGTAACAGCACAGTACCGATACCGTAGAGCAAGTATGCAAAGCCGAATCGATCAGTTATGAAGGTGTAGGCACTGGTTATGACGCCTGCTGCCTGGTCTTTCGCTACAACAGCAGGCACGGTCGCGGCAAGAATCACCGCAACTGTCGTCAGGAACATCGTCCAGTCGATTTTCTTGTTGTTAGTTTCCACTGTCGATCAACTCACAGAGTGTCGCTTCGGGATGGCGGGCACTGCGAATCGTATCTCCGATCTGCAGCACTCCCGCATCGCCCTCTGCGTACGACGGCCACTGCGGAAGGCCTTCCGCGTTCGGATTGCCGGTCCTCGCAAATGACACCCAGTACCGCATCATTTGCTGGCCGATATCCCGGTCGAGATCTGCCGTGGGCAACCACTTATCGTGCTTGTTAAAGACATACGGAATCTCAGCACCGTGATAGGCACCAACGGTGGCACCCTTCGCGCCTGGCCGCACGCGGTCGAAGTAGTACACGAAAGCGTTCTTGTGATTACTGTGCGCAGCTTCCGCCAACCGTAAAGAAGGACATACGAATTCCTCCGCTGTAATCAGGCGATCCATTTGCCGAAAAATGTTCGCGTCCCGCCTCAATTCAGCCATGACCGCTTCCTGGTTCGCCACCTCGTATTCTTCAAGCAGTTCGAGCAGGTCTGCCTCATCGGCATCTGGGTCGAGGTACATCAGCCACTCATCGGCGTTGCTGCCAATGAGCAAGTCGACGGACTGCAGCTGCCCTTTGTCCAGCGAACGGCCCGGGGCTTCTGCTACGGTCTTCCCGTCCATTACAACGCCCGGCCTGTATTCAGAATAAATGTTATCGGCAGCTCCAATCAGTTGACTGGCGGGGGCTTTGCGCAATGCGTCGATACCGCTTTTGGTTCGAAGTACCTGCCGCTCAAGGGCGACGCCCTGTTCCATGAAGTCGTTTCGGTTATCGAAGTTCACGAACTCGTAGCCGGCGCTCTGGTGTGTTGCCCGGTGAAATAAGCCTTTGGCAAGTGCTGATGCGAGCAGGAAACCAATAGATGCCGCGCCGGCAGACTCACCGAATACGGTGACGTTGTTTTTGTCGCCGCCGAATGCGGTTACGTTCTGCTGGACCCACTGCAATGCCGCAATCTGGTCGAGCAAACCAAAGTTTGAAACCTCAAGTTCAGGATGAGAGAAAAATCCGAACACATCGAGTCGGTAGGCAATGGAAACCACCACCACGCCCTGTCGCGCGAGCATGTCGCCGATGTAGTTCGGCTCGTAACTCCAGCCGCCGCGGTGTGCACCGCCGTGAATCCAGACCATTACGGGCAGGTTGGCGTCCTTGCTGGCTTGCAGAGTCCAGATATTCAGGTACAGGCAGTCCTCGCTGAAATCCGGCACTGGGAATGAATTGGCGTCGCCACCGAAATCCGTAACGAGATCTTTGTACCAATCCACCATGTGCACTCCCTGCATGCATGCCGGCGCATATTGAGTCGCGTCGAATTCCGACGGGAGCTGTACCGGCGCCGGTTCTCGCCACCGCCGCGCACCAACGGGTGGTGCCGCGAAAGGGATTCCGAGGAATGCGGCGATGTCGCCGTCGTCAGACCACGCGCCGTGAATCACGCTGCCAGCAGTGTCCACCTTCGGCCGATCAGGGGGCGCCGGGGTACAAGCCGCGATCAACGATGCCAGGATCCAATACTTTAAATAGCGGCTGGCGACCATTGCCGGGTTCAGGGAATCGAAACGACGACGGAACCGCGAACCCCGCCTTTTTCGATCAGCTCATGCGCTTTCGCGATTTGGTCCAGTGGCACAACGTCGGCGACGCGATGCACGAGCCGTTCGCCGCCGAGCGCGGAGTCGATGTCCCTGATCGCATGCTGCTTGGCGTCTTCCGGCATCGCATAAACAATCACGAAGCGGACCGTAAGGTCGAGATACATCATCTGGAAGAAAGGCAAGGTCGGCTGAGGCGCCTGGGTCGACGAGTACGTTGTGATCACACAACCTGTCGCAACCAGCTTCAAGATCTCGGGCAGATTTGCACCGAATTCAACATCGACGACGCGATCAACCGGCTTTCCATTATTGGCATCAAGCACGGCCGCTGACCACCCCGGCTTGCGATGATTGACGATCGCGTGCGCGCCAACACTGGTACAGGCCGTCGCATCGTCGTCGTTGCCAGCCGTGGCAATGACGTGTGCACCATTCTGGCTGGCCCACTGGATTGCATAAAACCCGACACGGCCGGCACCGCCTGTCACAAGAACGGTCCTGCCTTTGACCGGGCCATCGGAGAACACGCAACGATGTGCTGTCATGGCAGGAATGCCAAGGCACGCGCCGACCTCGAAGCTCGCATTGTCCGGCATGGTCACCGCACGTTGCCCGTCTATCGCGAGTAACTCGGCGGCTGTTCCCAGGCGACGTGCGAACTGCGCCTGGTATACCCAGACTCGCTCGCCAACCCGCTTCGCCGATACGCCGTCGCCAACGGCCTCGACAATACCGGCACCATCGCTGTGCGGTATGACGAATCCGTTGTCGAGAAGAGTCGAAAAAGACCCCGCACGTTTCTTGACATCCGACGGGTTGACGCCGCTGGTCTTCATTCGCACCAGCACTTCACCCGGGCCCGGCCTGGGATCGTCCTTCGTTCCGGTCTTCAGCACATCGGCGGCGGCTCCGAATTTTTCGAACCAGGCTGCTTTCATCTATATTTCTACTCCCTGTTATTTGTCGAGCCAGTTCGACAAAGACTCTGTATGGCCATCGAGGCCCAATGCCTGGCCAGAAATTGCTGCGCCTGCATCCGATGCGAGGAACGCGGCGAGATTGGCGACGTCTTCGGCGCCGACAAAAATTCGCATGGAACTCTGACGCAGGTACACATCCCGGATCTGTTGCGCGGTCATCCCACGCTCGGCCGCGTCACGCTCTATGACGCCGTCGATTCGGGGCCCTTTAACACTTCCCGGGCATATTGCGTTGACGCGAATGCCGAACGGACCAAGTTCCATTGCCAGAGTTTTGGTAAGTCCGATCGTCGCCCATTTGCATGCCGTATAGGGCGCACGCAACGGGAAGCCGAAGAACGCCGCATTCGATGCGATATTGATAATTGAACCGCCACCTGCGCGCTTCAGCATAGGCACTGCAAAGCGCGTGCAATAGAACTGGCCGTTCAGGTCGACTGCAATCGTTTTTTCCCAGTCCTGCGGATCTATTTCTTCGATTGCGGCGGTCGGTCCAGCAATGCCGGCGTTGTTGACGAGAACACGAAGTCCACCGTGTCTCTGCTGAATTTCATCAAACAGCTTGTCGACTGCACCAAGATCTGCAATATCAGCGACCGTCGCACCAATATCAGGGTCAGTGCTTCGTAGCGCTTCTACTGTGGCGGGTGCAGCATCACAGACATGGACTGCGAATCCGTCGACCCGCATGCGTCTTGCGATGACAAGGCCAATACCGGACGCGCCGCCAGTAACCAGCACAACTCCTGTGTTACTCATACTCTTTTGCCTTCCTGGAGCAGTGTGCCTGGCTGGTGAACTTCGAAGCCTACAAGAACCGCTGCAAGTATGTTGACTGAGCCCAGTCGACATACGCAACAAGTTGACAGACTAGCCGATCTCCTGCGCCAGCTCGAGTAACTTGCATATAGTGCGCCATTTGCGGGGATAGTACTTTCAAAGGCCCTGTGAGAGCAGCTCCGGGGGATGAAGCGGGGATGAAGCGGGGATGAAGCGGTCATCGAGAGGCGATTTACTCGGGCCTGCTGAGCATGGGTGGCGTCGTCAGTGGCCAACGAACCCGGTGTTGAGCGGGCTGGCGTTTCGAATCTTGCTCTCAAGTATAGAAACGCGCCGGAAAGCTGTTGTGGAGGCCGACACCGGGTGGGCCGAACCCAGAGGCGCTCGTGGCGACGCCGGTTTGCTGGGGATGAGGGTCAGTCAGATCGGCCGCTTCGCTTGCCCCGGTCTGCAGGGCTCAAGCCGAAAGAACTCTACCGGTGGAAGACGATCCTGTTCCGCCGCGGCTTGCTGACGCGCAAAAAGGCGCCGGCCACGGACGCGCCAACGGCCAGCTGCCCCACCACCGGGTACCTTAGCACAACGATTTGTGATAGCTCCGAAAGCGGTTCATGCACGCTCCTCGTGCGCGTGCCGGACCGATTGTGGCGTGGACCCGGTCCACTTCTTGAAGGCGCGCTGGAAGGCGTTCGGATCGACATAGCCCACGAGGTGAGCGATCTGCTGGTTGGTCAGCTCGCTCTTGGTCAGGTAGCGCAAGGCCAGCGTCCGGCGCGTGTCTTCCAGCAACTGCTGGAAGCTGGTGCCTTCCGCCCGCAGCTTGCGCAGCAGGGTGGTCCGGCTGACGTGCAGGCTTTCGCAGACGTAGGCGACGTTCGGCTCGGCGATCGAGAAGGCTTCGAGGAAGCAGCTCCTTACCCGTTCGGCGAACGAGGTCTGGCCGGCGGCGATCCTCGTCGCCGCCACGAGGTCGGCTTCAGTCGCCTGCCAGAGCTCGCTGTTCTCCGATATGAAGGCGATGCGGGCATCGCTTCTTCGGTAGTGCAACGCGGCGTCGCCCTCGGTGGGGACCAGCCCGAAAATATCCACGAACGATTCACGCTCGGCCTGGGGCAGGGGCATCGAGACTGCCACCGGTGAAAACGGTCGCACCGCCAGCGACTGCGTCCGCTCGTGCAGGAACACCACCTGCGGGGCGGCGAGGGTGGCGGGCACCGGAACGCCAGGCTCGCCAGCCCAGTGGCCAGGTCGGGCGCGGTGGACAGCGCGAACAGGACAGGGATCGTGGGGCCATTGGCCATGCGTTGGCCCATCAACCGGAAAACGCCCGGCACGCCCGATTTCCGTACCAGTGCATTCCATAGCCGGACGTAGTCGGCGGCGTCGACCATCCGGTAGTGGCCGGTCGGGTCCGGCGTGCGCATCGCGACTTCGGCCAGGACACTCTCCCACGACACGCCCAGGATGTTGGCAATCGGGCCGGAGAGCACCGCCGTCGTGTACTTCCGGGAGTCCCGCTGGGTTGTCATGGCGTGTGTTCCTGCTTGAGGCGTGGCTCTGTGATGAGCATCGGGTGGCGGCGTGCTCGCGGGCAAGCCGGTTGGTCTGATCGGCAAGTCTTCTCAACGGCTGGCCGCGTGACCGTAATTTTGCGGACAACAGGTGTTGTAAGATACGGATTATGAATGACTTTTCGGGAAAGAAATTGCTCTGCCCAATCGACTGATGTATTATTCATTTTGAATAATCCGGAGAAATGATTCCATGGCAACGACATCACTGAGCCTCGGCAGGCACTGGGAAGAATTCATCAAGCAGGAGATCGAGAGTGGCCGATACTCGACGGCGAGCGAGGTCGTACGAGATGCGCTACGCGAACTTGAAGACCGGGGAAGGCGACTTGAGGCGCTCCGTGCGCACCTCGCTGAAGGTGCCGGACAGGCTGCCAGGAAGAATTTTGTAGAAGACTTTGATATCGAATCGGTCATTGAGCGAGCGAAAGCTCGAGCATGATTTCTGCATTCAGGCTGACGCCGAGAGCGGTTGGCGACCTCGACGCAATTGCGGATTACACGATCGAGAAATGGGGACTGGCGCAGCTGGAGCAGTACTTGCGCTCAATGAACAGCCGATTTGAGTGGCTGGCCGATCACCCCGTCGCGGGCCGCGAACGAAATGATGTACACCCGGGTTACCGTAGCTTTCCCGAAGGCAGCCACGTCATTTTCTATGTCGTCAACGATGAGTACGTCGACATTATCGGTATCCCTCACAAGTCGATGGACATTGGGCCGGATCTGTTCCAGCCGTAGTTCCGACAACAACCGACGCTGATAGTGCATAGTTGTGCAACGTACCGAAAGTCGGGTAACGAGCGTTGTCACTATCGGTGCAACAAGGGCGTGAGTCGAGCTGGGATTGAACCCATGCAACAACGTCGTCTGCAAGCCAGCCTACGGCTCGCGGCCCAAGTTGTAACTGCTGCGGAAAATCTCGTCGTTTGACCACTTCGTGGAGCGCGATAAGCCCGTTGTCCGCATCACCTAAGGAAGCCGCTATACGATTGTCGATATCATTGTCTGCCCGCCGAGGACGTCCTATAGAGGCTGCGGCAGCGCTGCCCCGAAAGGACCCTGCAGGCATACGACGTTGCGAATTCGCTCAACATCTCCAAGCGAACTCTGCATCGGGCGCTGGCGGCATGCGGCGAAACGTTTGGGGCGATGCTGATTCAGGCACGCGTCGATCTCGCCGCGCGCATGCTCCAATCGCCGCTATTGGATCGCGTGACTACGGCCGAGATCGGGCGGCGCGCTGGATTCTCCGACGCATCCCACTTCTCCAAAGTGCTGCGAAGGTGCGCCGGGCAAACGCCATTGCAGATGCGGCGTGCCCGACACAGTTAGTTGGCCCGGACAGCGCTACCCGCTTTAGAAGTTGTGTGCAACGTACTGAGATAGTCCCGGTTCGGTCGCCTTACATCCCGCGGCAAGCGCACCCGCCCGGGCCGCTGTGACAGGTGCCTTATACGTACAATCGGTCGGCCGGAGGGATGTTTGCGAAGGAGTACTACCGTCAGTTTCCAGCTTGCGTGACGGGTATAGTGTTGGTCGATTCCCCGCACGAGCAGACGATTCGGGCGCATGCCGCCGCAGCCTGACAATCAGGCAAACCTGGATCGTCTCATGCGTAACCAATAACTGGCACAAGCTGGATGGTTGCGGTTGAACGGTGAAATAGAATGTCTGTACGCTGACCCTTTGCCGGAAAAAAACGGGGGAGGTTCATCGCCATATTCCAGAAGTCTCACATTTGTCGAACTCTCGTCGATGAGAAAAAACAGCGCTCACTTCGTTCACCGATCCGAGCCCGAGATCATCTTGAACGCGGTGAGCGTTCGCACTCTACCTGGCATTGAAAAACATCAACAGAAGCATGATGCTGCTCGCAACCGCGTGCATCATCTTGTTCGTTGTCCTGGAGCTGGGAATCACCTGGATGAACTACGCCGTGCTGCTCGATCTCAGCGCTGACTACGTCGCAGCCGCGAACGACGCCCAGCGTGCCGCTCTGGTAACGACTACAAGTTACCCGTTTGCGGTGCTGGATTCGCACCATCTCCTGGGTGTGTACACCATACTCATCAACAGCATAGGAATTTTCATGATCGGTCTGGTGATGCTAGAGGGAATTTTCAACAAGATTACAGCCTGGCTGGCGCTGGTCTCGAGCAGTCTTACGAACTTTTCCGTCGTGGGCACCCCTTTTGTCAGCGCCTTGTGGGTAACCATCATCGTCGGTTCAACCCTCATCGCAGTCTGGGTTTTCTTCGTAGCGCACAGACTCTACAGGCTCGGTCAGCAATGAAAGCGTCGCCACGACGAGCAATAGCGGCACCCGCGCCGCGCCGGTTGCAACGCAACTCCGGCTTGAAAACGACCTGCGCCGCGCCGTCTCGAACATGTTGATCAGCCGAGGGTGGTCCGCGCCGTTCTGTAAGCCGACTCACCGCGAGCTCACCCTGCACATGCGAGTTGGTTCAGACGTCGATCTAATTCGAATCGCGCTGAGGAGATTTAACGAATGAGGCGCTGGAGAAGAGCGCGCAACGTGGCTGTCATATGCCTGGTATCAATTGCCGGGTGTGGTGAACCTGCATCGCCACTGCTTGAAGCCAGCGCTACAAGCCAACCGATAGTCCTGCGAGATGTTGCAGTGCCGATGCGCGATGGCACGAACCTGAGGGCCGACGTCTACCAACCACCGGGCGACGGGCCGTTTCCCGTGCTCGTGTACCGGACGCCGTACGACAAGCGTGCTGCAGCGGATTCCTACGATACGCATCGCAACGCAGTGGACAGGGGCTACGCAGTGGTGCTGCAGGATGTTCGCGGACGTTACGCTTCGGACGGATTCTTTGAGCCGTATCGTAATGAAGGTCCCGATGGCTTTGACACCATCGAATGGGCGGCCGCGCAGCGGTGGTCGAACGGTGTGGTCGGCACTTTCGGTCTCTCGTACGCGGGTGCGGTGCAATGGCTCGCAGCCCTGGAGCGGCCGCCGCATCTGGAAGCGATGGTGCCGGCGATGACCTATTCGTCGCCGCGCAATTTCTTCTATATGAACGGTGTTTTCGATTTGTCCTGGCTGCCATGGCTCTATATCAATATCGCGCCGGATGCACGCCAGCGGCAGGACTTGCCCGGCATCCGGACACGCGACGAAGCGCTGGAAACCTGGCCGGACGTGGCGGACGACTACCGCAGCTGGCTGCCGCTCAAGGAGTTGCCGTACCTGCAGGACGTCGCGCCGTACTATTACGAGTGGCTCGAGCATCCTCCGGAGGATGCCTGGTGGAATTGGGCGGAGGTGCGGGGAAACTATGAGCGAGTTAACGCTGCTGTGTTGAACCTGAGCGGTTGGCACGACGATGCTTACGGGCCGGAGGGCTCGGTTACGAATTTCAATGGACTTGTGGTCGCGCGCCGGACGCAGCCCGATTTCCGCACGCACCTGTTGCTTGGGCCATGGCGGCACGGCGTCGCCGCCACGGAAGCCCGGCAGACGGGAACCATCGATTTCGGGCCCGAGGCCGCGATCGACTACGACAGCGAGCTTCTCGATTTCTTCGATCACTATCTCCGGGGTGTCGATAACCGTTACGCGCATGGTGCGCCGGTGCGCTACTTCCTGATGGGCGAGAATCGCTGGCTGGATGCGCACGAATGGCCGCCGGCGGGAGTTAGCACAGAAACGAGGTGGTTGGCTAGCGATGGCGACCGGCGGCTTCTCGATGAACCTCCGCCGGTGGATGCGCCGTCGGAGAGCATGTTCGTGGCTGATCCCGAGGACCCGGTGAAAGATCCGGTCGATGCACCGGGGCCGCAGGACTATCGTATGCTCGCTGAGCGCGACGATCTGCTGACTTTCGACAGCGCACCGTTCACAGAGCCGACTGGCGTGGTGGGCGCCATTGAAGCCATTATCTTTGCATCCTGCGATTGCCGGGACTTCGACCTGTGGGCACGGGTGTACGACGTCTTTCCCGACGGTCGGGTCATGAACCTGATGACGCCGGGCCAGGACATGATTCGTGCGAGTTATCGCGACTCGGACGCAGGCCGCCAGCTGCTCGAGCGTGGCCGGGTGTATGAGCTGCGGCTGGCAAACCTGTTTACTGCCAACCTGTTTGCTCCCGGGCATCGGCTGCGGCTGCAGATATCGGCCTCCTTCGCACCGCATTTTTCGACCAACCTGCAGACCGGCGAATCCGAGGTGAGCGGCTCTGAATCGCAGCCGGCGACGATTCGCATCCACCACGATGCCGACCACGCTTCTCGGATTCGCCTTCCGGTGACCGCTCGCGGTGACCGCATGGCGGACTGAGTCCACCGGGCAAGTTCAACGCTGAGTTAGCCGTTTCCGCGGAAACGTCGTCGGTGTTGGTTAAGCCGCTCCTACGGCAGAGTGCCCAGTTCGATGCGCAGCACCACAGGGCCATCGAGGTCCGGCGGCAGATTGCCGTCGGCGTCGAATCGGTTCCAGTGGCTGTTGGCAACGAAATAGAAATCGTCGCCGACGACCTGGCCCAGGTTCGGTTCGTCGAACTCCGGCAGGTTCATGGCAAGTATGCGGCTGCTCTTGATCGCGGTGCCATCGTCTGACAGGAACAGTTGCACCACGCGGTTCGGGCGGATGCCGTTCTGGATTGCGATAAGCGAATTCCCGTACCGGTACATCCCGTCGATGCCGAAAAGGTTCGTCGCCGGATCCGCGGCCATGCGCTCCGCCGCCCCGCTTTCGCCGTCGAGACGAGCGAGCCCTCCGATATAGTCCGCTACGTACAGGTGCCGACCGTCCGCCGCAAGTGCCATGCCCTGCGGCGAGCCGAGGTCGCCAGGCTTCGTAAGGGTCGAGAGTTCGCGCGCGTCGAGGTCGTATCGGTACACGAGCCCGCCGACCTGGTCGGCGAGATACACGATATCGTCACGACCAAATTCCAGGTCGCCGAGCACCTTCTGGGTGTCACTCGGAGGCAGGATGATTTCGGTGTTGACCTGCCCGCCCTCCGCGGCGACTGAAAACAGCCCGGTCTGGCCGGCGTCCGCGGGATCGAGCGCGACAAACTGCCCGACTGCGGCGCTGACGAACCAGAGTCGATCGTCACGAAACCGCATGCCGTACACGCTCCATTGTGGCCCGGGAACCGCCGTCAAACCGGCGCCGTTGCCGAGACGGCGGACGGTGCCGTTGCGAATACTGCCGAGCCAGGCGCCATGTCCTTCTGGGTCGACGGCAATTCCCTCGGGAATGAAGTCACCTGCTGAGTGAGTCCAGGCGACTTCTGCATCACCGACGGGCTCGCGCAGAGCCTCGATCCGGGCCAGGTAGTCCGGCCAGCCCGGCAACCCGTGCAGCGCAGAGAACTCCGCCATGTCGGCAGCGCCGAAGTCGATTTGCTGGCGGAGCAGGTCGCGTAATGTTTCAAGTGATCCCGCCGCATCGCCGTCGAGTGACTGCGCCAGCGCCAGGTTGAATCTCGCACCCGGGTATCCGGGCCGCGCGGCCATTGCGCGACCGGCAGCGGCGCGCATGGCTGCATAGTCTTTCGCCTGGTAAGTGTTAATGAGTTCCGCCCGCGCATCGGCATAGTCGTCCGCTGCCGCGAACGATGCAGCCAGGATAGCGGCGATCGCTGCCAACAATGTTTTTCGCGTTCGGGTCATTCGGATAAATGTCCGCCTTGATGCCATTCGCGTTTCAGAGATCGACGCGCCTGAGTCGCAAGGCATTCGTGATCACCGAGACGGAGGACAGGCTCATAGCCGCCGCTGCGATCATAGGCGAGAGCAGAAGCCCGGTGACCGGGTAAAGCAGCCCTGCAGCAATCGGCACGCCAAGGGCGTTGTATGCAAAGGCGAAGAAAAGGTTCTGTTTGATGTTGCGCAAGGTGACGCGGGCGAGCTTGCGTGCCCGAACGATGCCCATCAGGTCGCCGCCCAGGAGAGTTATCCCTGCGCTCTCCATAGCCACATCCGCGCCCGTTCCCATGGCGATGCCGACATCGGCGGCGGCGAGCGCGGGGGCGTCGTTCACGCCGTCGCCCGCCATCGCGATCTTGTGGCCATCGCGACGCAACTGATCGATCAGGTCCTTCTTCGCCTCGGGCAAGACGCCTGCGCGTACTTCGTCGATCCCGAGCTTGCCCGCCACCGCTTGCGCCGTGCGTGCGTTGTCGCCCGTCGCCATGATGACGCGCAGCCCTTGACCGTGAAGTTCCTTGATCGCCTGCGCCGTCGATTCCTTGATCGGGTCGGCCACCGCGACGATGCCCGCAAGCGTTCTATCGACTGCGATGAACATTGCCGTCTTGCCCTCGGCGCGCAAAGTGTCGGCCTTTGCTTCGGCTGGCGCTGTGTCCAGGCCCATCTCCCCCATCATCGCACTATTGCCAAGTGCCACCGCCCGCTTGCCGACCATGCCGCGCACTCCCTTGCCGGTTACCGCCTCGAAATCCTCAGCATCCTGACGCAGGGCCCCTTGCGCTTCGGCCCCCTCGACAATTGCCTCGGCGAGCGGGTGTTCCGAGCCTCGCTCCAGCGCTGAGGCGAGGGATAGCAGGTCGACCGCCGACACATCCGCCAGCACAACGGTATCAGTCAGGGTCGGCTTGCCCATGGTCAGCGTGCCGGTCTTGTCCACGATAAGGGTGTCGACAGCCGCCATGCGCTCCAGCGCCTCGGCATCCTTGATCAACACGCCAGCCTGCGCGCCGCGCCCCGCCGCCGTGGTGATGGAGATGGGTGTAGCGAGACCCAGCGCGCAGGGACAGGCAATGATCAGCACCGACACCGCCGAGGCGATGGCAAAGACGAGCGCGGGTTCCGGGCCGAAGATCAGCCAAACGACGAACGCGACAATTGCGACGGTCACCACGGTCGGCACGAACACCGCCGAGACCCGGTCCGCCAGCCCCTGGATTGGGGCACGCGAACGACGCGCGTTCGACACCATCGCGACGATCTGCGCCAGCACCGTATCGGCGCCGACCTTACCCGCCTCGATCACCAGTGAGCCGTTCTTGTTGATAGTGGCCCCCGTCACCGCATCGCCCGGCTTTTTTTCCACCGGCATCGACTCGCCGGTCAGCATGCTTTCGTCCAGGGACGATCGGCCCTCGATCACCGTCCCATCGACCGGGACCGCGTCGCCGGGTCGCACCCGCAGCCGGTCACCTTCCATGATGTTTTCCAGCGGCGCGTCATATTCCGACCCATCGGGAAGGATGCGTCGCGCCGTCTTGGGTGCAAGGTCGAGAAGCGCGCGGATCGCGTCCCCGGTGCGTTCCCGCGCGCGCAGTTCGAGCACCTGCCCAACGAATACCAGGGCGACGATCACCACCGCCGCCTCGTAATAGGCGCCGACGCCGTGCCCCATCCGGTAGGCGTCCGGGAACACGCCCGGCAGAAAGGTCGCGACCAGCGAATAGAGGTAGGCCGCCGCCACGCCGAGGCTGATCAGCGTCCACATGTTCGGCGACCGGTTCACCACCGAGTCCCAGCCGCGTTGGAAGAACGGCAGCGCCGCCCAGCAGATGATCGGCGTCGCCAGCACAAACTCCAGATAGATTGCGAGCTGATGCCCGATCCAGTCACGCACTGGCAAAGCAACCAGTTCGCCCATTGTCAGGATAATGAGCGGCACTGCTGCCGCCGCCGAGATCCACATCCGGCGCGTGAAGTCGGTCAGCTCATGGCTGGGTTCATCCGAGGGCAGCATCGGCTCGAGCGCCATGCCACAGATCGGGCAGGCTCCCGGGGCATCGCGGATGATCTCGGGATGCATCGGGCAGGTATATTGGACGTTGGGAAGGGCCGGTTTCCTGCGCCCGGCCGCCCGGCCAGAGGCGTAGAACCACGGATCCGCCTCGAACTTTGTCTGGCATTTCCCGGAACAGAAATGGAACCTCTTGCCCTGGAACTCCGCGTGACGCGCGTCGGACGTAGCGGCGACTGTCATCCCGCAAACCGTGTCCTTCGCCGTATCGGCACCTTCCTGAATGTCGTGCGCCGGGTGATGATGATCGTGCTTCATGTTTTGCCAACCTTTTCCGGACTTGTCTCAGATTGTGACTTCCGGGATTGAAAGCTCAAGCCATTTCCAATGGTGGTCGTGATTGCCCTTTCTGAGTGGATTGTGCACCCAGAAAAACCGCACGAACAGTAACACCAGCGCCATGCCGATGGCGCTAAGCACCAATCAACGGTTCGGATGCCACATGATCGTGATGAAGGCCGATCGTCACCGCGCCCGGTCAGGGTGATGCTGTTCCTACAGGCGTCCACCAACAGCTCTCCTTCTCGGGCAACGTACAGACTAGCGGTGTAAAATTGCGCACAAGGCGCCTGGAGCCGCATCGGTTCACGTGCACCTTGTCCTTTTAACGTCACGAAATATAAAAAAAAAAAGGAGACTGCGCATGCAAGGATCTTACCTGAGGTTTTTTGCCATGATCTCCACGTCGACGCTGGTCATGCTGGGTCTGATGTATCTCAACACTTATCAGCTGGATCACGTACGCTGGAGTGAGACACGCGCGTACATGGCTTTGGTCATGGGAGGCGCGATGGCCATCGTCATGTTGAGCTTTATGCTTGGAATGTATACCGATAGGCGCAAGAATATCGGGATCTATGTTGGGAGCATCGCTGTCTTTGCTGTCGCTCTCTATCTCGTACGCAGCCAGGAGACGATTCAGCAGGTGTCTTACATGAGGGCGATGATCCCGCATCACTCTATCGCTATTCTTACCAGTGAGCGTGCGGAAATCACCGATCCCCGCGTCCAGGAACTGGCCGATAATATTATAGAAGCCCAGCGTCGCGAGATTCGGGAGATGGAAGCGCTCATACGGGAACTAGAAGGCAACGAGCGCTAGTATTCTTGGCGCCTTGGATGCACCTCTGGGCGCCTGGAAACGCTGGTCAAGACATAAGAGAACCGCTAGCCTGTTGATTCGGGGGAACGTCGTGGTATTGATGAATACTCGCCGGACAGATCACTACTCGCACCGGTCGACAGCACCGGGCCTGGTCTCGGCCTTTCGCTCCGGGACCCGGGAGCTGCACGCCGCCGCCGAGCAATCGGGCATTCTCTCCGACCTGCTCCGTGGCCGTGGAACCGTCGCGGGTTACGCATTGCTGCTGCGCAACCTGCTCCCGGCTTACGTGGCCATGGAATCGATTCTGTATTCGCGGATGCACACGTCGCAGTACGAGATCCTTTCCGCTCCCGGCATCTTTCGACAATCCGCAATCGAATCGGACCTCACGGCCATAATCGGTCCCGGCTGGCGCTCGGCCGTGCCGCTATTGCCGGTGGCCGGCCGATATGCAGAGCGGATTCGGCGCGTCGGCGGCGAGGACGATCTCCGCTGGCTTGGCCACGTATACACCCGCTATCTCGGCGACTTGAGCGGCGGCCGGATCCTGAAACGAGTACTGTCGAGGTCATTGCCATTGCCGGACGATGCCCTTTGCTTCTATGAATTTTCCGGGATCGGCAGCATCGACAATTTCAAGCGGCGATACCTGTCGGCATTCGATAACCTGGCGCACGAGCAAGTCATCGACCCGATCGTCCGGGAAGCGAGACGCGCATTCCGGTTTAACATCGAGCTATCGAATGCCGTTGCCCTATTGTCCGGCGCAGCGATCGACTCGACTGCGGTCTGCGAGTAGTCCTGAGTCAGTCCTCGTCGCGCCGACGGGATGCATCGTCCTCCGCCGGAATCAAGTGGCGGAGCAACTCGAGTGAACGATCGACCGAGTGCCGGAACGACTCGAGGTAGTCCGGAATCCGATCGATGTCTTCGCCACCCGAAATTTCGATCGCGGCCAGTCTCGCATTGCGGATGATCGCCGATTCGAGCTTGTGACGCTCTACGTCCGCTTCGGAGGCGAACATGGCTGGCGCGCCATCGTGGCTGATGATGCTGTCCTGGAATCGACGGCGTGCATTCTCGATCGCTTTTTGCTCGGCGATGCTGGTGAACATCATGACGTAGCCGATGACCCGACGATCGCCGATCAAGACAGGATCGCCCCGGACCATTACCGGATGTCCCGCGCCGCTGCTTTCGGTCAGCACGACCTCGCCGCGCCACGGCCGCTGATGGTCACAGAGGTCGGTCAACTTGCGGCGGAACGCCTCCGGGTCCCTGAACAGGCGCGCCAGGTCTTCCAGTCGGTGCAGGTGCGGCTGGCCCGGCGGCAAGAGCGACTGGAATGCCTCATTCGCCAGGCGGATCTTGCGCCCGGCGTCGCTGATGATCAGCGGCAGCTCCGACCGGGAGATCTTCCGGTACACATTATCGAGCTGATCCTCGATGATCAGCGCGCGAACCGACCGGAAATGCAACACGACATCGGCAACGCTCTGGCCTATCCGCCGCGCCAGGCTTAGTGTCGCCGGTGCCCACGGTACCGACGTCCCTTTGACCTGCTCGTGCCACTGGGCAAACGAGCGCCGCGGCGACAGATCTGCCGGATCGTTTCCGATCTCGACGGCCTTGGCCGGATTGCCGCCCCAGATGTCGGTACGGAGCTGCTCCGGCCGGAACCAGACGAGGAACTCGGTCGAAGCGCTTGAAATGGGAACAGCGAGGAGGCCGCTCGCGACATCTTTGGATGCGGCGAATTGCGCGTCCTCCCGGCCGAGCGATGCCGTGGCGACAATGCCTTCCTGCCCGTTGGCACGGTCGCGCAGCCACTCCCGGACCCGGTGCAACACGTTCGTCCCGGGTACCGCGCCGGTCGTCTGTATCTCGTTGTCAACGAACAGAGCGGCTCCGCCCGCCTCGACCGGGCGGAGCAGGTATTCCGGGCTGTTGAAAAGCGCTTCCCGCCAATCGCCGAGTTGCGATATGCCCTCGGAGAGAAGCGATTCGAAGCGCCGGACGCTCCAGACGACGTTGCTCTGGGCGTTACCCTCGAATGCGGCGACCCGGGTCGACACCGTTTCGGCGAGTAGCTCGCACGCGGCACAGACACGGCTCGAAATCAGCTTGGGCGAGTAGTGGTGACAGGCGACGAGACCCCACAGCTCGCCGCCGACGACCAGTGATATGACGAGTGTCGCCGAGACGCCCATGTTCTTCAGGTACTGGATATGGATCGGCGACATGCTCCTCAGGAAGCACATCGACATATCGAGGTCGCGGCGGGTGCCCGGGGATAGCCGTGGTTCGATCGGCACCGGCTCGTAGTCGACATCGACCAGCGACCGCACGCGGTTCCTGAGGTAAAGCTCGCGGGCGATGTGGGGAATGTCCGATGCCGGGTAGTGACGGCCCAGGTAGGGCTCGAGGTCCTTTTCGAATTTCTCCGCCCTCACATGGCCGTGACCGTCACGATCGAATTGATAGATCATGACGCGGTCGTAGCCGGTCATCGAATAAAAGGTATCCGCTGCACGTTCGCACAGGTCGTCGAGTGACTGCGAATTGACGATCAACTGCATCGCCTTTGGCGTCCGGCTCCAGTCCCCGTCGTCCGGGCCGGGCCTCAGGAACTCGGCGATGACCTGGCGGTCGGCGGTTGCATGCAAAAGGCAATCGAACCGCTCACCGGCTTCCCCGATCGTGCAGGCGAAGCTCAGGGGCAATTCCGGAGATTCACCGCTGACCAGTGCCAGAATGCTCGTCGAGAGTGCCTCCGATATTGCCTCTGCGCGCAGACCGCGTACCGGTTCGGCGATCGCGAGGATGTCGGCCGCATTGGCACTGGCCTGCACGACTTCAAAGTCGTCGAAAACCAGCAGCGCGCCATGCGGCTGAATGGAACCGGGCAGGTGGATCTGCTCGCGTTCGCAGTTGGATAGGACTGCCTCCCCGAAGGCAGGCGAGATCGTCGATGTCGTTGTTGCCATTTCTGCGGCCAACGCGCGCCATTTTCGGGCAGCGCTCCCGTTTATTGTCTGCCAAACGCCTCGAACGGGCGCCTTTTACGAGCCACCGGCCCT
>JBGTLY010000177.1:0-12149 GCA_041743865.1 Woeseiaceae bacterium | reverse complement strand
ATACTCGCGCGCGACTTCCGCGGCGAGGCGCACCTCCACCCCGCGGCGTTCGGCTTCTGCGGCGCCCGCGTTCGCGCGGGCCGCCTCGACACTTCGGCGCACACGGCCGAACACGTCGATCTCCCAGGCTGCGTCAAAACCCAGTTCATAGGCGTCGTAACGCACAGGTGCCGCGCTGCCGGCCTGCAGCACGGGGGCGTCCTGGCGAGTGAACCCGGCGTGCGTGGTCACGGTCGGCGCATAGTCGAGTCTTTGCTCGCGAAACAGTGCTCGCGCCTGGTCGACGCGTGCGGCGGCAATCCGCAGGTCGTGACTGCCGGCGACGGCACGCGCCATGAGATCGTCCAGCACCGGATCGCCGAACTGTCGCCACCAGTCCGCCTCGACGGGCGCAATAACGAAATCCTCGCCCACGGCGTTCCTGTAGGCCGCCGCCGGCGTATCGGGGGTCTTGTAGTCGGGCCCGACCGCGCAGGCCGCGAGCAGCAGCGACGCAGCGGCGCCGGTCGTGTAGCGCAGAACAGGTTCGAACGAAGTCAGGGCGCTCATGCGGGCTCCCCCGCCGCCGGGACGACGGGCTCGGGCGGTGCCGACAAGCGGGTTACGAGCCTGCGCACGACGAGGTAGAACACCGGCGTGAGAAACAGGCCGAACAGCGTGACGCCGATCATCCCGGAGAACACCGCGATACCCATCGCATGGCGCATCTCGGCGCCGGCACCGCTCGAGAACACCAGCGGCGTCACGCCCATGATGAAGGCCAGCGAGGTCATGAGAATCGGTCGGAGCCGCAGACGGCAGGCGTCGACGACGGCTTGCCAGGTCGACCGGCCCTGCTCCTCGGCATGCCGCGCGAACTCGACGATGAGGATCGCGTTTTTGCACGCGAGCCCCACGAGGACGATGAGCCCGATCTGGGTGAAGATGTTGTTGTCGCCGCCCGTGAGCCACACGCCCGCGATAGCCGACAGCAAGACCGTCGGCACGATCAGCAGCACCACCAGGGGCAGGCTCCAGCTTTCGTATTGGGCCGCCAGCACGAGGAATGCGAGCACCACGCAAAGCGGGAAAATCCAGATCGCCGTATTGCCGGCCAACTGCTGCTGGTAGGCAAGCTCGGTCCACTCGAACGCCATGCCGTTCGGCAGTTCCGCAGCGGCGAGCTCGGCCATCAGTGCCTCGGCCTGGCCGGAG
The DNA here is from genome assembly GCA_041743865.1 of Woeseiaceae bacterium. Taxonomy (GTDB): domain Bacteria; phylum Pseudomonadota; class Gammaproteobacteria; order Steroidobacterales; family Woeseiaceae; genus UBA1847. The sequence continues at coordinate 10,955 of JBGTLY010000177.1, read as the reverse complement.
CTGTATCCGGGCGCCGGACCACCGTTGATCTCCGCGCTCAGGTAGCCATTGTAATGCGGCACGAGATCCGGCCCTGCCGTGTGGGTCAGGGTGACGAAGCTCCCGAGCGGAACCATCGTGCCCTCGTTGTTCCGGACTTTCAGCTTGAGCACGTCCTCGGGCTGCAGACGGAAATTCATGTCGGCTTGCGCGTTGACCTGGTAGGTACGGCCGAAGCGGTTGAAGTCGTTGACGTACAGCGAGCCGAGGTAGATCTGCATCGTCTCGTAGAGCACGTCGAGATCGACGCCCTGCGCCTTCGCCTTTTCGCGATTCACGTCGACCTCGAGCTGCGGGACGTTTACCTGGAAGCCGGAGAACAGGCCCGTGAGTCCCGGCGTCTGCCAGGCCTTCTGCACCAGGTTCTGGGTTTCCTGGTAAAGCGCCGCATAGCCGTGCCCGCCTCGGTCCTCGATCTGCATGCGGAAACCCCCGATCGAGCCGAGGCCTAAGATCGGCGGCGGCGGGAATACCGCGATGAAGGCGTCCTGGATACCGCCGAACTGCTGGTTCAGCGCCCCGGCGATCGCGCCGGCTGACAAATCGTCGCTGTCGCGCTCGGCAAACTCGTCGAGCGTGACGAAAATGATGCCCGCGTTCGGCGCGTTGACGAAGCCATTGATCGAGAGGCCGGGGAACGACACCGCATGCGCCACGCCCGGCTGCTCGAGCAGGATGTCACCCATGCGGCGGATGACGTCCTCGGTGCGATCCAGCGTCGATGCTTCCGGCAGCTGCGCGTATGCAACGAGGTATTGCTTGTCCTGCGCCGGGATGAAGCCCGAGGGCACACTCGAGAAGCCGAGCCAGGTCAGCGCGATGAGGCCGGCGTACACGGACAAGGCGAGTGCGGGCCGCCGGAGACTCTGCCGGGTAAGGGCCGTGTACCGGCGCGTGGCACGCTGGAAAAAGCGGTTGAAGGGCTTCAGGATCCAGCCGAAGGCACGGTCGATGCCGCGCTGGAGCCGGTCGGGTTGCCTGCCCGGCTCTTTGAGCAGCAGCGCAGACAGCGCGGGCGACAGCGTCAGCGAATTGATCGCGGAAATGACCGTGCTGATGGCGATCGTCAGGGCAAACTGGCGATAGAACTGGCCCGTCAGGCTGCTGATGAATGCCGTCGGGACGAACACTGCGACCAGCACCAGGGTCGTAGCGATGATCGGTCCGGTCACTTCGCGCATCGCCTGCTTGGTCGCCTCGATCGGCTTGAGGCCTTCCCGAATGTTCCGTTCGACGTTTTCCACGACGACGATCGCGTCATCGACGACGATGCCGATCGAGAGCACGAGCGCGAACAGCGACAGCGTGTTGAGCGAGAATCCGAAGACGTGCATGACGGCCAGCGTTCCGATCAACGAAACCGGCACAGCCGCGAGCGGTATCAGGGATGCCCGCCAGGTCTGCAGGAACAGCACGACGACTAGGACGACCAGGAGCAGCGCTTCAATCAGTGTCTTGACGACGGCCTTGATCGAGGCCTGGACGAACGTGGTCGGGTCGTAAACGATCGCGTAGTCGACGCCCTCGGGAAATTCGGCTTTCAATTCCTCCATCCTTCCGCGGACGGCGGTGGAAATGTCGAGCGCATTGGAGCCGGGGCGCTGGAAGATGCCGATGCCGGCCGCCTGCTGGTTGTCGAGCAGCGCCCTGAGCGAGTAGCTGTTCGCGCCGAGTTCGATACGGGCGACGTCGCCCAGGCGCACGATCTGCCCGCTGTCGCCAGCCTTGACGACGATGCGCTCGAATTCCGCCTCGTCGACGAGCCGGCCCCTGGTGTCGATCAGGAGCTGGAACTGCGCGGCGTTGGCCGACGGCGGCGAACCGAGCTGGCCTGCCGCGACCTGCACATTCTGTTCACGAATCGCCGCTACCACATCGCTCGCCGTGAGATTCAGTGACGCGACTTTTTCCGGGTCGAGCCAGACACGCATGGAGTACTCGCCCGCCCCGAACACCTGCGCCTGGCCGACGCCATCGAGCCGCGCCAGCTCGTCGCGTACCCTGAGCGTCGCGTAGTTCGACAAATACAGCATGTCGTAGCGTTGGTCGGGGGAAACGAGGTGCACGACCATGGTCAGGTCAGGCGAGGACTTTTCCGTGACCACACCGAGCTGTTGTACCTCGGCCGGCAGTTTCGGCAGCGTTTGCTGTACACGGTTCTGGACCAGCACCGTCGAACGGTCGAGATCGGTGCCCAGGCCGAAGGTTACGGTCAGCGTCATCAGGCCGTCCGCGGTCGCGAGCGACGACATGTACAGCATGCCCTCGACGCCGTTGATCGCCTGTTCGAGTGGTGACGCTACGGTCTCCGCGACGACCTGCGGGTTCGCGCCCGGATAAGTTGCGCGGACAACGACGGTTGGCGGCACGACTTCGGGGTACTCGCTGATCGGCAGGAGGCGCAGCGACAACGCGCCTCCAATCAAAATGATCATTGACAGGACCGCCGCGAAGATCGGGCGGTTGACGAAAAATTGCGGGAAGTTCATGATAGTTTCCGGTCGTGTTTACGATCGTTCAGCGTGGCGGAGCGCCGTCCCGGCCCGCATCTGCAACCGAGAGCAATTGACTGGCGGCGTCCACAGGCCCGCGGGCAAGTTCGGCCATGTCGACCTCGGTCGGTGTCACCGGCGTGCCGGGGCGGATGCGCTGCAACCCGTTGACAACGACGACATCGCCTTCTTCAAGCCCCGCAGACACGACACGCAGCCCGTCGATGAAACGCCCGATCTCGATGCCGCGGTACTCGGCGACGTTGGCGTCGTTGACGACGAGCACGTACTTGCGATCGAGGTCCGTGCCGATGGCGCGGTCGTCGATCATGGCAACTTGCGTCACGTCATTGCCTACGAGTCGTACGCGCGCGAACAGGCCCGGCGTAAAGCGGCCGTCGCTGTTGTCGAGCAGTGCGCGGCCGTGGATGGTGCCGCTGTCGGGATCTACGCGGTTGTCGATGAAGTCGAGCCGCGCTTCATGCGGGTACCCGTCTTCATTGATGAGACCCACGTACACCTTCACGGCATCGCTGCCGGCTTCGTTCGCGAGGCCCGCATAGCGCAGGAAGCTCTGCTCATCCGCATCGAAGTGCACGTGAATCGGCCCGCCGGATACGACGGTGGTGAGCCAGCTATTGCTGTCGACCAGGTTCCCGGGAGTGACCAGGGCGCGCGAGACCCGGCCATCGATCGGCGATTCGATCCGCGTGAACGCGAGGTTGAGCTTTGCGGATTCGAGGGCAGCGCCGACCGCGGCGAGTTCCGCCGCACGCGTCGCCTCGGTGGCCGCGAGGCTTTCCAATTGTTCCCGGGACGTCGCGTTCTGTTCATAAAGGCGCACACCGCGGGCGTGGTTCGACTTCGCCAGGGCGAGCTCGGCCTCGGCACGATTCCGTTCGGCTTCGAGCCGGTCGGCTTCGGCGCGGAACGGCCGTGCGTCGATGGCGAACAGCAAGTCGCCGGCCTTGACCACGGCCCCTTCGTCGAAATGGACCGATTCAATGTAGCCGCTGACCCGCGGCCGGATTTCCACGGTCTCCACGGCGGCGAGGCGCCCCGTGAAATCGTCGAAGGCCTGCAGTGGCTGGATTTCGACCCGCGCCACGGTGACCTCGGGCGGCGGGGGCGGCGCGGTTTCCGCGATACTCGGGCCACGACTGGCCAACAATGCCCAAACCAGGACCGACGCCAGGACGGCGGTAAACAGGAACACTCGCGTACGCATATTTTGCCCTTATTTTTCAGCTTCTTGCCGTCGGACGATGTGCGTGACACGGTCGGCGCCGTATTTCTGTCCGTCTGGAAAACTATGAACTTGACAGGCGCGGCTTACGGGGCGATGATGCCAATCGTGTTACGATACCGTTCGGTACCACGCGACGATACTGACCGGTCACTCACAAGTCAATAGGGCCGTTTGCATGAGCGCAGATCTTTTCAATCTCCACGCCGAGGACGCCACGCCGGATACCGCCGGCGAGCGAATCTTCCAGGCGGCACGCGAGTTGTTCTACCAGCAGGGCATTCGCGCGGTCGGGGTGGACGCCATTGCGGCCGCGGCCGGCACGACGAAAATGAGCCTCTACCGCAACTTCGGCTCGAAAGACCAGCTCGTTGCGGCGGTGCTCGAGGAACAGGACCGGTTGTTCTGGGAGTGGTGGGACGAAACCATCGCTCCATTCCAGGGCGACCCGCGGCGCCAGGTCGAATGCCTGTTTCACGCGTTCGAGGAAGTCGCAAGCGATGCGGATTCCTGCCGGGGCTGCCCAATCGCCAACGCATCGGTCGAGATCGTAGACGCGAATCACCCGGCGCGACTTGTCGTTCTCCGCCATCACCAGGACATGCTCTCGCGCCTGCGCCGCCTGGCGGCGGAAATGGGCGCCCACGACGCCGACCAGCTCGGCGATTCCCTGATGCTCCTGATGGGCGGCTCGTTCCTCTCTCGTCTCTGCTTTGACGACCTGGGCCCCGTAAAATCCGTTTCCGACATCGCCCGCCAACTGATCGACCTGCACACGAGCACACCCGCCTCCGCCTGACCGTGCGGTGGACCGTGCACCGGCGATGAACTATCGTCCGGTGTTTTCCTCAGCGGGGAGTCCGTGCATGCGGGGACCATCGAACATGAGACATAAGCGGTTTTTCGCCGTGGCAATCCTGGTTTTCTCCGGCACGCCTTCGTTTGCCGCCACAAATTTCGACATCGATACGTACCTGGCACTCGACTCTGTCTCCGGAATCGCTGCGAGCCCTGATGGCCAGTTCGTCGCCTACACGCGGTCGTCGAAGGATCTCGTCAAGGATGAGTACGTCGACAGTGTCTGGATCCAGCCGACGAACGGCGGCGCTGCGTTGCGCATGTCCGAGACTGACAGCAATACCTCGAGCCCGAAGTGGAGCCCCGACGGCCGCTACCTCGGCGTGTTGTCGGATCGCGATGACGGCGCGACGCAAATCTGGCTCTATGACCGGCGAGGCGGTGACGCCCAGGCATTGACCTCGCTCCTGCAAGGTGTGAGTTCTTTTGAGTGGGCACCGGACGGCACGCGCCTCCTGTTCGTCGCCGAGGACGCGACGCCCGCCGACCTTGACGAGGAAGAGCGGCCGAACCCTCGGCCGTACGTCGTCGACCGTTTGCAATTCAAGGAGGACTACGTCGGCTACCTCGACCGTTACCGGACGCACATTCATGTCCTCGAACTTGACGATCGCAAGCCGCGGCAAGTGACCTTTGGCGACTATGAGGACAGCGAACCTGCGTGGGCACCGGACAGCCGCCGGATCGCTTTCGTCAGCAATCGCAGCGTTGATGCAGACAGCAACCGCAACACGGACATCTGGGTCATAGACACGGCGAAAGCAGGCGATGAGCCGGTGCGTATCTCGGACCTGGCCACCTCAGAGTCGAGTCCCGCCTGGAGTCCCGACGGCCGTTCGATCGTCTGCACGTCGACCATGCCGAACACACTCCCTATTTATGCGATACCGCGGCTCCTCATCGTCGATATCGAGTCCGGTGGTACGCGTCACGTTCAGGCCCTGGCCGAAACCCAGGTATTCGGCCCCAGATTCGAGTCGGCCGGGCAGTCGATCCTGGCTATCACCGAAGACCGTGGCGAGCAGAACCTGGTGCGCGTGGACGTGGATAGCGGTGCCGTCCAGTCACTGGTTGACGGCGAGAACGTCGTGTCCGAATTCACGGCGGATGCGACGGGCCGCCTTTTCGTGTTGGTTTCGAGGCCACAATGGCCCGAAGAGCTGTTTGCGCTGAAGGACATGACACTGGAGAAGCTCAGCCGAATTCATGCGGACACGCTCGACGGAATCGAACTCGGCCGGGTAGAAAAACACGGCTTCCGGAGCGCCGACGGTACCGCGATGGACACCTTCGTGGTCTACCCGCCGGATTACCGGAAAGGCAGGGCCTACCCCGGAATCCTGTATATCCATGGCGGCCCCCAGGCGCAGTTCGATTATCGATTCGATGTGGAGGCGCAACTGCTTGCTGCGCGCGGCTATGTCGTGGTGATGCCAAACCCGCGCGGTTCCTTCGGGTACGGCCAGGAATTTGCGAAAGCTATCTACCGTGACTGGGGCGGCATCGACTACCAGGACGTCATCGCCGCAATGGACTTCGCGATCGGGGAAGGCTGGGTCGATCCTGAGCGCACGGCTATCTATGGCTGGTCCTACGGCGGAATGATGACGAACCACGTGATCACGAAAACCGATCGCTTTGACGCGGCCATCACCGGCGCGAGCGCGACGCTTTACGTAGCCAATTACGGGCACGACCAGTACCAGCTATGGTGGGAAGAGGAACTCGGCTTGCCGTGGCTCGAGGAAAACCTCGAAAACTGGCAGCGCATTTCGCCGTTTTACTCGCTCGACAAGGTGAAGACGCCGACCCTCATTGTTGGCGGCGAGGACGACTGGAACGTACCGATCCTGAACTCCGAGCAGCTGTACATTGCACTGAAGCGGCAGGGCGTGCCCACGGAGCTCGTCATTTATCCTAACGAGGGCCACATACTCTCAGTGCCCTCGTATGAGCGAGACCTCTACGAACGCTATTTCGACTGGCTGGACCGCTACGTGTCTGGCGATCGCCGCTGAAGGCGCATGCATCGAGGAATTTGTTGCCCTATGGACCTGAAAATATTTGCCGTCGTGTTCGGCACGGTGTTTCTCGCCGAGCTCGGCGACAAGACCCAACTTGCGACGATGCTTTTCGCAAGCCGCCCCGATGCAGGACTGTTGAGCGTTTTCCTTGGCGCTTCCCTGGCTCTGATGCTGTCCTCGGCAATCGCCGTCGCGGCCGGAACCATCGTGTCGAACTACGTCGACCCGAACGTCCTGACCTACGCGGCAGGTCTGGGTTTTATCCTGATCGGTATCTGGACGCTCGTCCAGGCAGGCCGGTAGCAACGACAGCCAGCGCAGGCGGTCGGAACGGGCGACGCACCCGAATTGAACGCGGTTTCAATCAGGCCGCGAACCGTTCGCGGCAGACTGCCGCTCTGTCGGTCAGGCGGGTTGCTCCGACGCCTCGGGCACGCGGCGCCAGTCGAGTGCAGTGATGGTCAGAGCCGGCAGCATCGTCAACGAGACCACCGCGGCGCCGAGAATACCGAACAGGACGATCGCTCCGACACCGCGATAAAGCTCGGTGCCCGCACCTGGCATGAACACGAGCGGTGACAATCCGCAGACCGTGGTGAGAGTCGACATCGCGATCGGGCGCAGGCGTACATCCACCGCTTCCCGGACAGCATCCCGCGCGGTCATTCCCTGTTCAATGACGTTTCGCATGGCGCGATCGACGATCAGGATCGGGTTGTTGACGACGGTGCCCATCAGGATAAGGAATCCGAGCATGGAGATCATGTCGAATGACTGGTGCACCGGTCTCATGCCGACGAGCGGCAGCAAGGCGCCCACGCCGTTGACGAGCGCAAGCCCTACGATGCCGCCGGCGATGCCCAGTGGGATCGTGGCCATGATGAGTAGCGGGTAACCCCAGTGACGGAAGATTGCCACCAGCAGCAGATAGATGATGACGAGCGCCACGGGATAATTGGCCGCAAGCGCTGCCTTGGTCGCGTCCAGCTGGTCACTGGCACCGGAGATATCGATGCTGATCGTCACCGGCACCTGACCACTGTCGCGCAGGAAGCCAACGACGTCGTTGCGAACGATCTCCACCCCCTGCTCCAGGGGTATTGCCGACGGCGGTATGATGTTCAGGGTAACCGTACGTCGGCCATTGATCCGACGCACCGTACTCGTATCCACCGTTTCCTCGATCGTCGCGAGGGACGACAGCGGCAAAACCGTACCCTGCGGAGTGAAAACCGGCACTTCGCCCAGGCGCTCGAGATCACTGCTGCCCCCGTCCGCGCCGAACATGTAGATGTCGATCTTGTCGTCGGCCTGGAAAAACTCGTCGACGTACGCACCGTCCGTTAGTGCGGCGACGGTATAACCAACTTCGCCCGCGCTCATGCCGAGTTCAGCGGCCCGATCCCAGTCGGGCCGGACCTCGATCAGCGGCTGTGCGAGAGACAGCGACGACGGATTGGACTGAATACGCGGGTTTTCAAAGACCTCATCCGCACGGCGGTACGCCGCGAGTGCCGTGTCGTAGATCGTGGCGAGATCCGGCCCGGAAATATCGAGGTTGATGCTCCGGGTTCCGCCGTCGTTACTCGAGATGATCGAGCCGCGGGACGCAAAGGCACGCATACCGGGGTAGGTTTCATACTTCGCGGTCACCGCATCCATCAGCGCGTCGATGTGCGCCATGTCGACAGTTTCGGCGATGATGCGCATGCCGCCGGGATCGATGCGCAGGTTCAGGTATTTGAGCGCCGGCACGGGGACGTCGCCGTCATCGAAAAGCGAGGGGTCGTCATCGACGAAGGGCAGGAAATAGTCCTGCACCTCGAGCCCGATTGCCGTCATCGTCTCCATGTTGTAACCAGGCGGCGCGTTCATCGAGGCAAAAATCTTCGGTTCCTCGCCCTCGGGTAGATACTCGGCGGGCGGCGTCAGCCACACGATGGCCGCGGCGCTCGCCGCCACCGTGCCGACGATCGTTGCCGCGCGTCGCTTCGGGCTCGCCGTCAGTCGTTCCACGCCTCCGAGTATCCGGGCTCGCAGCGCGTCCGCGAAGGCCGAGGGCCTGAGGTTCTCAGTGCCGAAACTGAGTCGTGCGCTCGCGGTCGGGATCAGCGTGATCGCGACGAACATTGAAGCGAGGATGGAGGCCGCGATGGCAATCGCGATATCCGAATACAGCTGCCCGGCCTCTTCCTGAATGAACAGCACGGGCGTAAAGACGAGAATGGTGGTCAGGGTCGAAGCCAGGACCGCCGGCCACACACTGGAAACGCCGTGGACTGCGGCCCTGATGCGATCCATACCGCGGCGCCGGGCAAGTTCGATGCTCTCAATGACCACGATACTGTTATCGAGGGTCATCCCGATGGCGAACGCGATACCGGCAAGCGAAATGACGTTTACCGTGCGGCCGGTGGCCAGGAGGCCGATAAAAGCCGCAATCGTGCAGAGCGGTACGCCCATCACGCCGACCGCCGTCGCCCGGGCGGAGCGGAGGAAGACGTACATGACGAGGGTCGCGAAAACCGCCCCCAGACCCAGGTTGATCCACACATTGCGTACCGAGGACTCTACGTAGGCGACGTCCTCGGCAATAAGCGTCATTCGCAGACCCGCCGGCTCCAGCAGTTCGCGCTGCATCGCCTCGACCTCGTCGAGCATCGCGTACTTGATGTCGATGACGTTGGACCCCGGTTCGCGGCTGACCGCGAGCTGCATCATCGGGTCCCCGTTCAGGAAAGACAGGTTACGAATCTCGAAGTGATCGAACTCGATGGCGGCCACATCCTCCAAACGGATGACCGTGTCGCCGCGGCGCTCGATGATGGTTTCACGGAGCGCCTCGACGTCGTCGAAACGGCCGACGGTACGGAGCAGGTAGCGCCGCTTGCCGCTCTCGATCTCGCCGCCGGAAACATCCTGGTTGCGCGCACGGATCGCGTCGTACACGTTTCCGATCGTCAGCCGCCGGTCGGACAGCCGAACGGCATCGATGAGAATGCGAATCTGTCGATCCGCGCCGCCCCATACGCTCACCTCGGAGACACCGGGAACAGCCGACATCCGGGTCCGGACATTGTCCTCCACGAAGTCCCGCAGCATGTCCATGTCGAGGCCGCGTGCGTTACCCGCCAACGGCAACACAGCAAAATACATGAACGCGTTGGCGGAGAACGAGCTGGCAAAGACGCGTGGTTCATCCACGTTCGCCGGGTAGGACGGAACCTGGTTCAGCGCGTTGTTGACGCGAATGAGGGTTTCGGTAATGTCCACACCGAAGGGAAAATCGAGCTCGATGCTGGCCCCGCCACTCGATGCCGTCGCTTCGAGCCGCTGAAGGTTGGGAATGTTGCGCAGGAACTCTTCCTGCTCGATCAGGATCTCTTTTTCGATATCCTGCGGCGTTGCGCCCGGCCAGGAGGTTTGTACCGAGATCGTTCGAACTTCGAGGTCGGGAATCATTTGCACCGGCACGCGAAACGCCGCGAGCAGTCCGACAACGCAGATGATAAGCGCGGCGACCGTTACGAGGATACCGTTGCGGACAATGCCTTCGAACATGCGCTACTCCATTGCCTCTCTGATACTTACGGCCTGCCCCTCCTGCAGCGCTTCGTTGCCGCGGGTAACGACGGTGGCACCTGCGGACAGCCCGCTGCGAATCTCGACGAGTCCGTCGAACATGAGCCCGGTCTCGACCTGCTGTTCATGCACTCGCGGCAGGTCACCACCCCGATCCACGGTCCAGACAGCCTTCCGGCCATCGGGGTAACGGAGCAATGCGTCACGCGTAACGACAACGCTCTTACGTCGCGCATCGATCCTCAATACACCTTGCGTGGACATTCCCGGTGTCACTGCCGTGTGGCCGGGGCCATCTGCCACGACCCGCACGAGGAAGGTGCGTGCGCCGGGGTCCTTGACCGGGACGATCGCCGTGATTCGGCCCTCGGCGGAAAACTCCGGCGCGGCGTCCGATTCGAGTTCGACGACCGTATCCAGGCCGACGTCGCCGTAGTACTCCTGCGGTACGCGGAAATCGAAACGCAAGCCGTCAGTCGCAACCAGTTCGACGAGTTCGTCTCCGGGATTCACCCACTCTCCCTGCTCGGCCAGCCGCTGGCCTATCACGCCGGCAAAAGGAGACGTGACCTTGTGGCGGCTGACGATCGCCTGCTGTTGCCGCGCGGCCGCCTCGGCCGACGCCAATGCTGCGCTGGATTGCTCGACCAGCGCGCGGCGCGACTTGATTTCGGTCTCGGCAATCGCGCTCGCGCTCGCCACGCGCTCGGCCTC
>JBGTLY010000176.1:0-5838 GCA_041743865.1 Woeseiaceae bacterium | reverse complement strand
CTCCTGCTGAACCACGGGCACGTCCTTCGGCAACTTGAGCTGGTAGAACTTGGCGTCGTAGGCCGTCCAGCGTGGAGTAGGAATTTCGAGAACACGCGCGTAATAAAAGGCGGATTGCGCCGGATCGAAGTCCGGATCCTTCCAGACGGTGATCAGCTCGGAATCGCCGATGGTGTTGGTCCACGTCGCGTTCGCGACGTCCACGGTATTGCCAACAGCTGGCAGCTTCCCCTTGCCATCCGGCTTGCGGGTTTTCGCGTCGCTCCAGACCACGTCATAGACCCTTTCGTGAGCTCCGCCCTCGGAATCCAGCCATCCCTTAACGATCTGGATTCGATCGAGGTTCGCGCCAATCGGGTCCTTCAACGCCGCGACGAGGAATGCCGGGGACTTTCCACTCGGCGCATCGGTAATATCGCCGCCCATCGGAACGCCCTTGGTGTACCCGACGTTGGCGGGGAACCGATCCGTGGCATCCTTTTCTTGAAACTCCCAGCCCCCGAAGAAGCGCACGATCATCCGCGAGCCCGTCGTTGCGTATGTTTCGCGTCTCTCCATGGCATCCCAGATCGCCTCGCGCGTATTCCCGGTTGCCCAGACGGCCGCATAGCCGGAAGCAGCTGCTTCCCACCCCATGATGGTAATTCCGGTATCCGGATTCTTGAGGAACGGATGCTCGATGCGAGTGGGGCTCGGCTCGGAGCCCGATGTCTTGCCAAAGAAATTGTCTTCTTCAACAGCCGCAAGCCCGGTATGAGAATCGGTGGATCCAACCAGCCCGAACTTGTACGGATTGAGACCCAGCTCAGCTTCCAGCTTCAGGCCCGTCTTGAATGCGGAGCGCGCATACTCGAACTCCAGCATCTCGGGTTTTTTCGCTGCACTGACATCTAGGTTGCCTTTGTCCCAGATCTCGAAAGCTGCAAATTCGTCGTTGGGGGAAAGGAATGGATGCGCTTCGCTTGTTCCTTTCATCTGCGTCACTTCGTAGAGTGGCTCCCAGCGCCTGCGGTTCTCCGCATACTCGCGGTCGATCGGCTTGCCAGTGAAAGATTCGATGACCGGGAACATGGTTCCATTGCTGCCATTGCCGTTGTGGGCGATGGCGAGTGCCTGGCCGCCGGTCTTCGCTTCATAGTCGGCCATGTATTTCCAGAGATCGCGCGGATTGTCGCTACCAAATGGTTTCTGCGCCGTAAACGGCTCGACCATGCCCGCCCGGGTTCCGTTGTCGCGGAAGATGACATTCCTATGGAGATTGTTGCCACCCGTCCCCGAGGTCCATTCAAAACCGATGAATGCCGTGAATCGCCCTGGCTCGTTTGCATCTTCCGCGGCGTCGATCGTCTCTTGCCACGCGGTACGGTACGCGGGCGTTCCCGGCACCGGGAGCAGACCTTTCTCGATCGTGCCTTTTCCGAGGTTGAAGTAGAGGTCAAGCGCGGCTTCCACGCCCTTGCCCTCCTGGATCATCTGGTACCACTTCTGCGCCTGCGGGTAAGCGAGCGTTTTAGGATCGCCCGCAATCAGCAGCGGAAAGAAGCCGAGACCGTCGGAGTGATCGGCAACGACGAGAAAATCCAAGGGTCGCGAGAGTTTGGCCTGCTGGCCTGTCGAGGCGGTGATCTCCTCGCCCCTTGCGAACCGGTAGGCCTCCCTCGGGCCAAGGCGTGCGCCGGCTGCACCGCCATCCATGGAGTACGAGGTATGCAGGTGCGTATCGCCGAAGAACGGCCGAGTCGGGAAGTTTCGTCCTGCATATGGCGAGTACGGCCGCTTAGTCGAAACTGCGGAGTCCTTGTCGATCTGGCCGGCATCCTGGGCGAAAGCCGGCAACGCAACAACGAGCGCGAGTGTCAATATGGTTAACTTCAAGGTCCCTCCACGGATTCACGACCCCACCAAGCGATCTAGTATAAATTCACTCTGCCGAAACGTCGTGTCAGCCACGTCTGCGCGCTTGCGAAAGGGTTGCAGATCGTTATGAGCTTCCCGATTAAGGGTAACAATTCATTCCGCGCACATGGATAGCACTTTTGGGCCTATGCGAAACAGCAAGCAAAGGTGCCGTGGCAGGAGTGTTTCAATATGGACGAGCGACTCAGATTGGCGCTTCAGTGCCTCGCTTAAAACCGACCTGGTACTGAATGCGCTCGAGGCATTGAAGTCACGATGCGTCGATTTCGCGATGCGATCTTGCCGAGCTCGCAGGCATAGTCTCGGGTTCGAATCCAGCCCAGGTTTCAGGGAAAAATTGGCGGCGGGAGAGGAAGCAGGTTCTGGTGCACTACCGGTGCCACAAGCATGCCATTCCGAGGCCAAAATCTCAGAATCAAGCTGAAAGGTGGCCTCGACGCCCGATTCGATTCACAGTCCGTGTCCGACGCTGGCGGCTCGAAACGCGCTTGGCGAACTGTTGAAATGTTCCTTGAACGCCCGTGAGAAGTGACTGCGGCTTGAATACCCGATTCGGCCCGCCACCGCATCGATCGACAGGGTACCGTTACGCGTCAGCAATTCCGCGGCGAGCTGCAGCCGAACGAGGCGAACCAGGTTCATCGGCGGTTGGCCGAATGCTTCGGAAAATCGCCGTGCGAACGCCGAACGGCTCATCGACGCGATCTTGGCCAGCGACCCGACCGTGTGGCGCGTGGCCGGAGCGTCGAGAGCCGATTTCACGGCACACGCGAGGCGCGCATCGCCGAGCGCCGCCAGCCAGGGCAATTGGGGGTCTTCCGCGCGCGCCATGTGTCGGAACGGATGCACGAGGCACTCGGTCATGAGGGCGCTCATCAGCGCTTCACCTCCGCTGTCCGGCTTTGTCTGCTCCGCGACGATGCCTTCCACCGCGGCCTGAACTTGCAGGCAATCGGACATATCGACCGCCAGCACGTCCCGGAGCTGGTCGAAAACCCTCAGAGACCTGCCGTAGCGCACGCGGATGAGGCCGCAGGCGACGACCAGATTGGCCTGATCCGGGGAACCGGCAACCAGCCTTGCAGGAGCCTTGGCGCCGGCGGGCAGCGCATTGACGCGCCGCTCGCGCTTCGCATTACTGCCCGACTCGAGGACGTGTACCGTCCCCTTGGGAACGATCGCGAGCGACCCTTGCGCAAGGGGCCAGGCGCGACCCGACGGACCACGCAACGTGCCGCGACCCCGCAGCACGAAGTGCAGCATCACGTCCGGCGGGCCTGGTAACCGGAGACGCCAGCCGACCGTCAGGAGGCATAGAGAAAAATAATCGACGTGGACGTCGATATGTTCGAGCAGCCGGTCGAGCAGCATTATGAAAAATCCCTCGTCTCGCGCCGCCATCCCTTGCGATTCAAGTCTGGACGCTCGGGCACGTGATCGAGACGCGACCGCACCGGGCACCGTACGTCACGGGACTAGTCTGGCACGAAATCCACTCCGTCCGTGCCACTGCCGGCTTGTCACGGAGTTCGCACCTTTCAACTTCGATACGCCGAGTCTGCGAAGCGAACCGTTTCTTAACAAGTGAGTGTCGGCTCCTGATCGACGACCACTAAAAGGGGGGAGTCATGAAGAAGATGTTTTTGCCAGTGTTTGCACTGGTCAATCTGCTCGCGCCTGCTGGCATAGCCCTGGCTGATGGCCAGCATGCCGTGACCGTCTGGTTTGTCACATTCAACAAGCCCTGGTTGTGCGGGGGCAGCGACGCACCGGTCCCCGGCTCCAGATGTTCCGAGGCTGACATCGGTAACCCCGACGTCGAGCCGGCGATCTTCTATGCGACCGGCGGCCTGACCGACACGTGGGGCAATCTGGTCCTGGCAGCCGCAGTCTACGAGAGCAAGGTCACGCTGGACCTGCCGGACGAAGTCGATCCGGCAAACCTGAATCGCGGCCTGCGCCGGTCGCAGGCCGAGATCCACGTGATCGTTCGCGATCACGGCCACGTGGTCGGCCCACCCCTTCCCGAGCCGCCACTCGCAGCCGTCTGGATCCCGCTCAAGGAGCAGATCACGGAATTTCTCGACCCGGGCTGTCAGGAACTCGGCGGCGACAATGTCTGCGTCGATGTCCAGTTCGCGATCGTGCCGCCGGGCAGTGGCGATGGAGCGCCGCAGTTCCTCTGGTCCGACCTCTTCGCTTTCACGCCTGACGAATTCGGCAATCTGGTGAAAAAGGGACACGTATCGTTCGCGAGGCGCAAGGACATGGTGCAGGCGATCATCGTTACCGATGTAGACGACTAACCCGGTCATCTGGTCCCACGGCGCTGGGCGCGGCGGATGCTCCATCCGCCGCGCCTCTCAGCGGGAAATTGGCGCTTTCGGTCCGCTCGCACGGGATGTCGAGCACAATCGGCTTTCGTCTCGATTCGCCATGCGCTCAGCTCGCGTACGACGCGGCTATGTCATGGCTCCTGGAATCGATCGCCCACTACTGAGCCGTGGCTGCCGATCACGGCAACCATAAGCCCGAGCGCGGCGTACGGGTTCTGGTGCATTGGCGGCAGGAGACATCAGACCTTTCTCCAGCTCTAATCTCAAGATCAAGCTGAAACGAGCGCCCGGTCCCAAAGCTGCTTGAGTGACTGGTTCCGCCACTGACGACCCGGGACGAACGAGAACTGTCGCTTGTGAATCCGATGCGCCAGCTTGATGCCTGCGAGCGTGATCGCTGCATTGCCAAACGATTTGAAACCCAGCATGGACGCGCAGCGGCGTTTGATCGCGCGATAGTCCTGCTCAACGATGTTGTTCAGGTAGGGGCAGCTCCTGACGAGAACATACTTCCACTTCGGATTCTCCAGGCGCAGGAGCCGCAGCGCCTGATGACTCGGCGCGTGCCCGTCGAGCGTGATCTTGCGCGGCCACCGCGGCAGAGATTTGGCCAATGCCTTGCGAAAGAAAGCCTGTGCCGCCGCAATGCCTCGATCGGGCCGGAGCAGAAAGTCGACGGTCCTGCCTCGCTTGTCGACGGCGCGGTAGAGGTAGTGCCACTTTCCCCGCACCGAGATGTAGGTCTCGTCCTCCCGCCAGGATGAGTGCACGCCTCGGGCCCGTCGGCTCCACCGTTTTTCGAACTCCGGCACGTAGCGGATTACCCACCGCAGGATCGTCGTGTGGGACATCGCCAATCCGCGTTCAGCCATCATGGCGACGAGGTTCCGATAGCTCAGCCGATACGTGATGTACCAGCGAACGCATAACTCGATGATTTCGGCCTCGAAGCGCCGACGGCGGTAGATCGGGTCACGAGCAATTGGCTTCGTCATAACAGGCTCCTTCCGGACCATTTGATACTACCTGTCCACCGCCAACGCACCAAAACCCTCCATCCTCTCAATCTGCGGAGTCTCCGGGAAACCCAGGGCGTTTCAGGTTGATTGCTCAGGTGAGGAGAAGCAGCAATGAACTCCTTGCGGGCTGAGTTGGCACGTGTCCGGATCGCGTGAATTTCTGAGTGCAGATGCGGCGGTACTCGGCCTGCCGCGGCTCGGCGACGTCCGCAGCGCTGGCAGCGTTCTCATTCCTTCTTGATCGCATGCCCGCCGGGCCGGTTCGGAGGAATCGCAGGCTCAGGTAAGCGCGTCGCGGTGCGGGTTGCCTGGTAACGCTCCTCCACGGCTCGGCGATCCTCGTCTTCCGGCAAGCCTTCACGGGCACCTCGGGCGATCATTTCCGCGTGCCGACTTAGCGCGGACCGGTCTTCCGGTCGATGAGCCGCCGCCGCGATCACGGCGATCGTTTCCAGCAGGCGAAGGGTCACCGCGGCGCTCGAGCGCGCGGATTGCCGGACCGGGTTGAATGCGATGTCCACGATCCCCGCGAACGAGTCCGGAGTCGCCACCACCCGCAGTCGCCG
>JBGTLY010000175.1:0-5102 GCA_041743865.1 Woeseiaceae bacterium | reverse complement strand
CATCGGCGTCGAGACGACGGCCTGAGGCCCAGACCGAAAGGTCGATCAGCGGATCAGAGGGCGACAGCTCCAGCCGCAGCGTCTGGCTGCTCGTGGTCGGATAGCCCAGAAAGCGCGTTCCCGAGCGGAACTCGTAACGGGCGCCCCCCATTCGCAGCGGCACCTCGCTGGTCCAGACGAGGACCTTACCGTCGCGGTTCTGGCCGTCCAGGTGCCAGCCCGGCGGCAGGCTGTCCGCTGCAGGCGACGCCTGCGCAAACACGACTGCCGTCATGAGGGCCACGAGGGCGGAGCGAATCACAGCGGGGTGCGTCAAGCAGTGCGAGATCCAGGTTTTGGTGTTCGACCGAGAAGGCCGGTCCGCGTTCCGACCGACTGCCCTATAGTTTTGACGAACCGCGCGCTCGGGCGCAAGACCCCTGGGGGTCGATCGTTTGCCAGACGCTCGCCCGGGAACAAACGAATTAGCCCGCGGGTGCATCTAAGCACTGATTCCAACCGGAACATGTAAACCTGTGCTGAACAAGATCGCCGACACGTCGTCGCAGGACATCCGCCTCGCACCGCCGAGTAACAAGCGTCGCAACGTCATCCTGGCCGTGGTCGCGACCGTCGTCGTCGTCGCCGGCTGGCTCGCCGCACCGGCCGTGGGACGCTGGGCCAGTGCGACGCTGACCGTACCGCTCGACCGTGTCCGCCTCGCGACAGTCAGCCGTGGCGACCTCATCCGCGACGTGTCGGTGCAGGGCCGGGTGGTGGCGGCGGTAAGTCCCACGCTGTACGCCACCGCGGCCGGCACCATTACGCTCGAGGTCGTTGCGGGCGAGCAGGTGGAGCAAGGCCAGGTGCTCGCGAGTGTCGACAGCCCCGAGTTGACGAGCCAGCTCGAGCAGCTCGAATTCGCCGTGGAGCAAGGGCGCATGGGCCTCGAGCGCCAGCGCATTGACCTTCGGCAACAGGCACTTGAGAAACGCAAGATTGCGGACCTGGCCCGGGTCGCGCTGACGGCTGCGGAGCGCGAGAAGCGCCGCGCGGACCAGGGCGCCGAGTTGGGCGTGGTGCCGGAGATCGACCACGAGAAGGCCATCGATGACCTGCAAAATGCCGAGCTCGCCCAGCGGCATGCAGCGGCAGATGCCGACCTGTTCGAGGAGCGCGTGGCCTTCGAGCTCAAGGCGAGCACGTTCGCCGTGCAACAGCAGGAACTCGCGCTTGCGGAGCTTGAGCGGCAGGTGGACCTGCTCACCATCCGGTCACCGGTGAACGGTATGGTTGGCGACCTTCTGGTCGAGCAAAAGGCCGCAGTCGTGCGCGACACGCCGGTCATGGCGGTCGTCGACCTGACGAAGTTCGAAATCGACGTGCAGGTACCGGAAAGCTACGCCGACGACCTCGCTGTCGGCATGCAGGCCGAAGTCATGCAGGGCGACACGCGCTATGTCGGCGAACTCGTCGCAGTGTCACCCGAGATCGTTGCCAACCTGGTCGGCGGGCGCGTTCGGTTTGTCGCCGACGCGCCGGCCAACCTGCGCCAGAACCAACGGCTAACGACCCGCATTCTGCTCGACGAACACCCGAGCGTGCTGATGGTGCAGCGTGGCCAGTTTCTGGACAGCGGCGGCGGTCGTATCGCGTACATCGTCGGGGCGGACGGCATGGCCGTGCGCCGCGAGATCGAGACCGGCGCGCGCAGCCTCGCCGCGGTCGAGATCGTTTCCGGCCTCGACGCCGGCGACCGCATCGTCATTTCAAATCTCGACCCGTTTCGCAGCGCCGAAACGGTGCTACTGACCGACTGATATACACGCTCACCCAGAGGACCCGAGCATGCTCAAGATGACTAAAGTCTCCAAGATCTACCGCACCGACACCGTCGAGACGCACGCGCTGCGCGAGTTCTCGCTCGAGGTCCGGGAAGGCGAGTTCGTATCCGTGACCGGCCCGTCCGGGTCCGGCAAGACGACCTTTCTCAATATCGCCGGCCTGCTCGAGGAACTGACGAGCGGCAACTACGAGCTCGACGGCCGCGACATCTCCTCGCTGAACGACACTGAGCGATCGCGCGTGCGCAACGAGAAGATCGGCTTCATCTTCCAGAGTTTCAACCTGATTCCCGAACTCAACATCTTCGACAACGTGGACGTGCCGCTGCGATACCGCGGCTTCAAGGCCGAAGAAAGGAAGGAGCGTATCCAGCAGAGTCTGGAACGCGTGGGCCTCGCGTCGCGCATGCAGCATTACCCGGCGCAGCTGTCCGGTGGCCAGCAGCAGCGCGTCGCGATTGCGCGTGCGCTCGCCGGCGAGCCACGCTTTTTGCTAGCCGACGAACCGACGGGCAACCTCGATACGGAGATGGCGATGAGCGTCCTCGACCTGCTTTCCGAGATCAATGCGAACGGCACGACCATCATCATGGTGACCCATGAACTGGCGCTCGCCGACCGCGCGGCCCGCAACATATTCGTGCGCGACGGCCACGTCGCGGATGGGCCGCCCGAGGTTCGGCTCGCGGCTGTCGGCGGGCAGAGGTGAGATGATGTTCCGCTACTACATGAAACTCGGATTCTTGAGTATCCGCGGAAACCCGGCACTGAGTGCGCTCATGGTCGCGGCCATCGGCATCGGTATCGGCGCCTGCATGACGATCATGACGATCCACCACGTCATGAGCGGCAACCCGATTCCGCACAAGTCATCGCAGCTCTACTTCGTGCAGATCGACAGCTGGAGCCCGGACGAGCCCTACGACGAACCGAATGGGCCGCCGGAACAGTCCACCTACATCGACGCCACCGGCCTGTATGCGCTCGGCAAAGACGAATTTCCGCACGTGATCTCATACAAGTCGGGGCGCGTGCTCGAGCCGAAGGCGGAAGGCGAGCTGCCGTTCGAAGTCAGTTCGCGTGCGACGACGCATGCCTTCTTCCGGATGTTCGACGCGCCCTTCCTGTACGGTGCTCCCTGGGACGCCGCCGCCGACGATGCGCTCGAGCGTGTCACGGTGCTGTCGAGGCCGCTCGCCGAGCGCGTCTTCGGCAGCGAGGACCCGGTTGGGCGCTCGGTCGTCCTGAACGGCGAGAGCTACCGGGTCGTCGGCGTGCTGGCGGACTGGGACCCTCTGCCCAAATTCTACGACCTGAACAATAATCCTTACGAGGAGCCGGAACAGCTCTACCTCCCGTTCACCGTCGCAGTCGCCGGCGAGCACGATAGCCAGGGCAACACCAATTGCTGGCAGCCCTTTGATGGCGGCTATGAAGCGTTCCTGGGATCCGAATGCGTCTGGATCCAGACCTGGGTCGAGCTGACGACCGAGGCGGGCAACGCGCGATATGAGGACATGCTCGAAGCCTACGTGGAGGACCAGAAGGCGCTGGGCCGCTTTCAGCGCCCCATGAACAACCGGCTGAGCGACGTCGAGGAGTGGATGCAGATCGAGGAGGTCGTTGACGAGGACGTGAGCGTGCTGCTCGGGCTCGCCGTCCTGTTCCTCGTCGTGTGCCTGCTCAACACGATCGGCCTGCTGCTGGCCAAGGTCATGCGCCGCAGCAAGGACATCAGCCTGCGGCGCGCGCTTGGCGCCAGCAAGCAGTCACTGTTTGCGCAGTACATTACCGAGGCCGGGCTTATCGGCGTCGCCGGCGGCCTGCTAGGTATCGTGCTGACCTGGCTGGGGCTGCGCGGCGTCGAGAACCTGTTCACCGGCATGGACTTCATCCAGCGCCTGGTCGTGATGGACTGGTCGATGGTAGCGCTCGCCGTCGCGCTCGCCGTCGTCTCGGCGCTGGCGGCGGCGCTCTATCCCACCTGGCGCGCGGCAAATGTCACACCCGCGAGCCAGCTACGCATTCAGTAAAGGGGAAAACCTATGGAATTCGGACCCATTTGGCGTTCGCTCACACGCAACAAGGCCGGTTACATCCTTATCGCCACCCAGATCGCGGTGACGATGGCCATCATGATCAACTCGATCGCAATCATGCAGCAGCGCGCGGAGGACATGGCGCGGCCGAGCGGCGTGGACGAAGCGAACATCTTCACCTTTGCGAGCACAGCCTTCGTGCCCGAGACGGACATGGGGAGCCTGATCGAGGAGGATCTCGACGCGATCCGCAGATTGCCCGGCGTGGTCGACGCCATTGCAACGAACTCCTTTCCGCTGCGACAGGGCGGGTCGTCAGGCGGTTTCCAGCTCGAACCCGGCGCGGGTAAGGATTCGGTTCCCGCGGCCTACTATTTCGTTGATGAACATGCACTCGCTGCGTTGGGCGCGAACCTCGTCGACGGCGCGAACTTTGCGCCGAACGAAGTGATCTGGTTGGAGGAAGAGAGCAACGAGTGGCCGGGTACGGTAATCGTGTCCCAGGCTTTCGCGAAGGCGATGTTCCCGGAGGAAACGGGGTCCTACGTAGGCAATACGATGTACGTCAACGAGTCGCAGCCGGTGCAGATCGTGGGCGTCCTCGAGCGGCTACAGGCGCCTTGGAAAGGCTGGGAAGACGTCGAACACGCGATGCTCGTGCCCGGGCGGCGCGACGTCGAGTTCCAGCGTTACGTCGTGCGCGCCGAGCCCGGTATGCGCGACACACTGATGCCGCAGGTGGAGGAAATGCTCTCGCAAAGCAATAAGAACCGCATTATCCAGGACCTCCGCACCATGGAAGACGTGCGGACCACGGCCTATATGGGCGATTCAGCGATGATCAAGATGCTGACCTTTATCGTGTCGCTGCTGCTCGTCATCACCGGACTCGGCATCGTCGGGCTCGCGAGCTTCAACGTCAGCCGACGTACGCGTCAGATCGGCATACGCCGAGCCCTGGGCGCCACCAGGATGCAAATCGTGCGTTATTTCCAGGTAGAGAACTTCCTCGTCAGCGGCCTCGGCATTGCGACCGGGGCGATCCTCGCCGTGGCACTGAACGTCCTGCTGGTCAACAGTTTTTCGCTCAGGCCGTTGTCCTGGTACGTCGTACCGGTC
Source organism: Woeseiaceae bacterium (assembly GCA_041743865.1). Taxonomy (GTDB): domain Bacteria; phylum Pseudomonadota; class Gammaproteobacteria; order Steroidobacterales; family Woeseiaceae; genus UBA1847. Next base: position 121 of record JBGTLY010000175.1, on the reverse strand, counting down.
GCGATGCTTGTCATGTGGGCGGTCGGCCAGCTGGCGGTCATCGGCCCGGCCCGCCGTGCGAGCCGCGTGTCACCGGCGATTGCCACCCGGTCCGGCTAGTACGGGCGGCGTGGCGATGCGG
>JBGTLY010000174.1:0-7807 GCA_041743865.1 Woeseiaceae bacterium | reverse complement strand
GGGACACAGCGCAATCGCGGGCATGGCCCGCTCCTACATTCGTAATGGGCCGCATCTGATCGCGGGCATGGCCCGCTCCCACATGCGATCGCGAGCCTTTTTGGATAGAGTACGCCCCTTGTGCCGGAGGGGTGTGCATGCGAATTGGTGTTCCCAAAGAGGTCCACGCGGGTGAAAAGCGGGTCGCGACGACGCCGGACGTCGCTGTCGAACTGCAAAAACTCGGGTTCACGGTTGCGGTCGAGGCCGGAGCTGGCGACGCGGCGAGCTATGCGGATGAGGCCTATCGAAACGCCGGCTGCGAGATCCTGGCGGCGGGTGAGATCTGGGAACGTTCCGACATCATTCTCAAAGTCCGGGCGCCGGAGGGCAGCGAAGCCGATGGCCTCCGTCCCGACCAGGTGCTCATCTCTTTCCTGTGGCCGGCGCAGAATCCGGCACTCGTCGAGCAGCTGACGAACACCGGCGCCACGGTCATGGCGATGGACAGCGTGCCCCGCATTTCACGGGCGCAGAAAATGGACGCGCTGAGTTCGATGGCAAATATCGGCGGCTATCGGGCCGTCGTCGAAGCCGCACAACACTTCGGGCGCTTTTTCACCGGCCAGATCACGGCCGCGGGCAAGGTGCCGCCGGCGAAAGTCCTCGTGATCGGCGCGGGCGTTGCGGGCCTCGCCGCGATCGGTGCCGCGAAAAGCATGGGTGCGATCGTGCGTGCTTTCGATACGCGACCGGAGGTCAAGGAGCAGGTCGAGAGCATGGACGCCGAGTTCCTGATGCTCGACTTCGCCGACGAGGACGGCTCGGGCGAGGGCGGCTATGCCAAGGTCATGAGCGAGGAATTCATCGCCGCGGAAATGGCGCTGTTCGCCAAGCAGGCGCGCGATGTCGACATCATCATCACGACCGCACTCATCCCCGGAAAGCCCGCGCCGAAACTCATCACCACCGACATGGTGCGTTCGATGCGGAACGGCAGCGTCGTCGTCGACCTCGCCTCTGAACAGGGCGGGAACTGCGAACTCACGCAAAAGGACCAGGTCGTGGTCGAAAACGGTGTGACGATCATCGGTTACACCGACCTGCCGAGCCGCCTCGCCGCGCAGTCGAGCCAGCTTTACGGCACAAACCTGCGCCACCTGCTCACGGACCTGACGCCCGGTAAAGACGGCCACATCGTCGTCGACATGGACGACGAGGTGATCCGGGGCGCGACGATTTGCAAGGACGGCGAGACGACCTGGCCGCCGCCCGCCCCGAAACTCTCCATTGCACCGAAGAAGTCCGCATCGACGCCCCCGCCGATGCCTGCCGAGCCCAAAAAGCCCTCGCTGGCCGGCCCGATCGCGGCCATGGTCATCGGCGGCCTCGCTTTGCTCGGGCTCGGCGCCGTGGCGCCGCCGTCGTTCATGTCGCATTTCACGGTTTTCGTGCTCGCCTGCTTCGTCGGCTACATGGTGATCTGGAATGTGAAGCCGGCGCTGCACACGCCGCTCATGAGCGTCACGAATGCGATCTCGTCCATCATCGTCATCGGCGCGCTGATGCAGATCTCATCGCCCGACGGGCTGATCATGGGCATTGCCGCATTCACCGTATTGATAACGAGCATCAACATCGCGGGCGGCTTCGCCGTTACGCGGCGCATGCTCGACATGTTCCGGAAGTGAGGTCGGCATGATCGAAGGCGGCATTGTAACGGTCTGCTATATCGCGGCAGCCGTCCTCTTCATTCTCGCGCTCGGCGGCCTGTCGAACCAGGAAACTGCCCGGCGCGGCAACTGGTACGGCGTTGCGGGCATGGCGATCGCGCTGCTTGCGACGATCTTCGGCGTCGTTACGCAACACTATGTGACCCTGTTCGTGGCGCTATTGATCGGCGGCAGCATTGGCATCCTCCTCGCGAAACGCGTGCAGATGACGCAGATGCCGGAGCTCGTCGCGAGCCTGCACAGCTTGGTCGGCCTCGCGGCCGTCGCCGTTGGTTACGCGAGTTTCATGGGTCATTCGACAGGATTCGTCGGTGTCGAAAAGACCATTCACGACATCGAGACCTACCTCGGCATCCTCATCGGCGCCGTTACCTTCTCGGGCTCGATCATCGCCTTCGGCAAACTGTCTGGCCGCATCGGCGGCAAGCCGCTGCTCCTGCCGGCGCGACACTGGCTGAACCTCGGACTGCTCATTGCCGCCTTCTGGTTCGGCTACGCTTTCGTGCAGCAATCGGCGGCCGGCGATGGCATGGTCCCGCTGTTCCTGATGACCCTGGTCGCACTCGCCTTCGGCGTGCACATGGTGATGGCGATCGGCGGCGCCGACATGCCGGTGGTCGTTTCGATGCTGAACAGCTACTCCGGCTGGGCGGCGTCTGCCACCGGGTTCATGTTGTCGAACGACCTGCTCATCGTGACGGGTGCGCTGGTGGGTTCGAGCGGCGCGATTCTGTCCTACATCATGTGCCGGGCGATGAACCGCAAGTTCCTGCACGTCATTGCAGGCGGCTTCGGTACCGGCGGCGGCACCACTGCCGCGGGCGGCGACGAGGAGCAGGGCGAGATCGTCGCCATCGACCCGCAGGAAACGGCGGCACTGCTCTCATCCGCGAAGGACGTGATGATCATCCCGGGCTACGGCATGGCCGTTGCCCAGGCACAGCACACCGTGTACGAAATCACGAAGGCCCTCCGCGATAAAGGGGTCAGAGTACGTTTCGGCATTCACCCGGTGGCTGGCCGCATGCCGGGTCATATGAACGTGCTGCTCGCGGAGGCCCGGGTGCCGTATGACATCGTCTTCGAAATGGACGAGATCAACGACGAGTTTCCGGACGTCGACGTATCGGTCGTCATCGGAGCAAACGACATCGTGAACCCGTCGGCGCAGGAAGTGCCGGACAGCCCCATCGCAGGTATGCCGGTACTCGAGTGCTGGAAGGGCCAGACGACCATCGTACTCAAACGGAGCATGGCGACGGGCTACGCCGGCGTGCAGAATCCGCTGTTTTTCAAGGAAAATACGCGGATGTTGTTCGGTGACGCGAAAGCAACGTTGGACGAGGTGCTGAAAGCCTTGTAGGAGCGCCCCATGGGCGCGATGGTTCGCGGCTGGATCGCGGGCATGGCCCGCTCCTACGAACCGGCTTTCAATCACGACATAAACCATTCGTCCTGTTGCTTTTTTTAGCGGCTGCGGCAGAATCGTTTAACCGGTTTGCAACACTGATGTTGCAGGCTGGACACGGACGAATTCGAGGTGTGCGTATGCTCGCTGGAATGGCTTCCGACATTGCGCAGCAAGTCCTGCGAACCGACGTAGCCGGGATGCCACTGGAGTGGATCGACTACCGGGAAGCGGTGCGGCTGTATCACGCCGAGCAGGTCGCCTACGACTGCGGTACCCGGCTGTACACGGTGTTCGGCGGTTTCAGCTCCGCGGATGGGAACCGCAGCAAGGTCGACGTCAACTCGATCATCGCGACGCACGGTACCAGCCGTAGCCTGTCGAAGAACCGCAACAAGTACGTGCCGCCCCTGAACAACCGCACCTTGTTCAAGCGGGACGCGAACATTTGCCTGTACTGCGCGATGCGCTATCCCACCCGCGACCTGACGCGCGACCACATCACGCCGCTGTCCCAGGGTGGCAGGGATGCCTGGAACAATGTCGCGACCGCCTGCCGCCGCTGCAATAATTTCAAAGGCGGGCGCACGCCGGAGCAGGCGCACATGCAGCTCATCGCGGTGCCGTTCACGCCGACCTATGCGGAGTACATCTACCTGAAAGGCCGGCGCGTGCTGGCCGACCAGATGCAATACCTGCTCGCGCACATCCCGCGGTCAAGCCCCCTGCACGCGCGCCTGACAGACCACCTGTTCTCGGGCAAGGACGTCATCGACACCCACTTCCACGACTGACGCGTAGGAGCGCGCCATGCGCGCGATTGGTTCGCGGCTGGATCGCGGGCATGGCCCGCTCCTACGTACCCGCTCTTTGGAGCGCGCCATGCGCGCGATGGTTCGCGGCTGGATCGCGGGCATGGCCCGCTCCTACGTACCCGCCCATAGGAGCGCGCCACGCGCGCGAATTGAACTCGCTTAATAGTCGAGGCCGAAGCCGACCACGTTGAAGGCAATCGACACGTAGACCATCACAAAGCAGGCGAAAACGAGTGCAATGGCCCAGGCACCGGACGCCAGCCCGCGGCGATGCTGCCAGGCGAGACGCGCATTCCAGCAGGGAAGGATGCCCGTACCGACGGTGAAAACCAGCGTCCTTGTCCGCAGTACCGCGAGCCACGGGTCGAGATCGTCGTCGAACGCGAAAAGATTGCCCGACAGCGCTGAGCGAGACCTCCACCTGCGACAACAGGTGCGCCAGAGCAAGAAAACTCGATTGCGCACGACGGCCGGGGCCAGCGTTACCAGCTCGAACGGCCGTGCAGGGCCGGATGCCGTGTCGTAGCCGCTCGACATGTCCGTCACGAATCGTGCCGGCAAAGGTTGCCGGGTGGTCGTCGATGACATGCGCAGCGGTTCGAAGACATGCGTGTCGAGGTAGTCGTCCAGGGACTCGCCGGAGACCCGCTCGACGATGTAACCCGCCAGCGAGACGCCGTAGTCTGAGTACGCCGGCACTTCGCCCGCGGGAAAGATTCGCCCCGGCGTCCAACGCTCCAGCGACTCGCCGAGCGGGCGCAGTCGATCGGCGTCGTCAGTGATCAGGTTCTTGATTGCTTCCTCGAAGCCGGGCGTGTGGGTCATCAGGTTGCACAGCGTTATCGGTTGGCCGTCGCGTGATGGGATCGCAAAGTCGAGGTATGCGTTGACGTCGCGGTCGAGGTCGAGCCGCCCCGCCTCGACGAGCTGCATCACCGCGGTCCACGTGAACAGCTTGCTAACCGAGCCGATTCGGCAAAGCGTGCTTTCCGGGTCCACGTGTCGCCCGGAGTCCCGGTCCGCGTAACCGTATCCGCGCTCGACGAGCGTCTGGCCGTCTTTCACCACCCCATGCGCCTGCACCGACAGCGAGCAGTCCCGAATACATTGTGAACGGGAGATATCGCGATGCCATGGCAAGAAAGTGTACGCGAATAGACCCGTAGGAGCGGCCCATGGCCGCGATCCCTCATGATCCGGCCGTGACACCATCGCGCGCATGGCGCGCTCCTACAGGCGTGCTCCCCATCGTAAGTTTTTCGTGGGGGCGTAAACCTTGCCGATTTGTCCTGCGGAACCGTGTTTCATGAAACATGCCCGCCTACAAGTCCTTGTAAACCCTGAGCCCGGCTGTGGCCCGTCTTGGCACGGTTACTGCATTACCTATAGCGAGTAAATCATCAACCCTAAGGAAGAGCGATATGAACAATTCGATGAAGATTCGATCGACTATGCTCGCTGCAGCCATTGCATTGGCTTGCGGCAGCGCGGTAGCGGGCGAAAACGACGCCGGCACCATGGAGTCTGACCAGTACCAGACCCAGACGGATCCGGTAAACCAGCCGTACCCGGCTACCGAGCAGACAGACCCGACCCAGGGAACCCAGGGCATCGACAACCAGAGTGCGCCCTACGGCGATGAAATGGCTGATCAGGATGCCATGACGCCGGCAGGCCAGAATCCGGCCGAGCGTACGTCGACCCAGGACTCTGCAAACCAGAACTCTGCAAACCAGGACTCTGCAAACCAGGGCTCGCAGTGGAACCAGGACAAGGACCAGATGGCGGGCAAAGGTAAGGACGTATTTACCGATCAGTTCGCCAGCGACAACGATCTCGGCGAATTCGTGAAGGCAGTCGAGGCCGCCGGTCTTACCGACGCGCTGGCCGATGGCACGGAATACACGATCTTCGCACCGACGGACGAAGCGTTTGCCAATTTCAAGGAAGAAAAGGGTGACGACTGGTCAGCCGAGCAGAATGTAGAAGAGCTTCGGAAGGTCCTGCGTTCGCACGTCATGGTCGGAAATCTCGATCGTGACACCGTGAAGTCGCTCGACAGCGCCCAGGTCCTCACCGGGTCCGTCGTTGAAATCTCCAACGAGAACGACGAGCTCAAGATTGGTGATGCCAAGGTATCCGATGACGAAGTCGAGCTGGAAACAGCCGGCAACATCACGATCTACACGATCGACAAGGTCATTGATCCGTCGACGCTGAGCGAGCGCACCGCCGCTACCTCAACGGAGCAGAACAGCGACCGTATGTCGGAAAGCGACAACAGCTTCTCCGAGCCTGCGTTTGAAGAAGAAGACGAAGCCGCAGAATAAAGACGCGGCCTAGCGCGATTTGTTTGCTGCCCTAATTGACCGGGCGGCAGGCAGCGCGAAGCCCCGGACCCCAGGGTCCGGGGCTTTTTTTGTGCGTCCGCGCAACGCGTGGGGCCCGAATCGGTCTGATACCCTGTGATTCGCATGAGCCCGACACATCGCAAGCCTGACCTACGCCGCAGCCTGTCGCGAGCCACGGCACTGGCTGTGCTCCTCGGGATGATGCTCGCGGCGGCTGCCGCTCGGCCTGCTAACGCGGCCGGGTCCGAAGATCGCGCGCATGGCGCGCTCCTGCAGGCAGGTCAACCGGCCGGAGGGGCAGCACCGCCCGCGGACTCTACGCACATGAAGGAATCGCTGCGCGCGTCGATCGGCAAGGTCATTGTGGTTGCCGGCCAGGATCCCGCGGACAAGGAGCTTTCCGGTACCTACGAAAAGGTAACACCCGGCCTGTATGGCGGCATGGGGCAGGGCGCCGCCATCGGTACGCCGACGATGCAGATGGGCCCGGTCGCCGTCAGTTTCCCGATCCCGATACTGACGCTGCCAGGCATGATTGCCGGCGGCGTCTCCGGCGCAACGAAACGCGAGATCCAGGAGTTCCGGGATGCACTCGCAGAGGAGGTCGCGGAGGCGGCCGAGGGGCCGATCCATAACGACAGGCTCGCGCGCTACGTCTACCAGGAACTGCGCCCGCTCGAGAGCCCCGAACCCGGTCTGTTCGCCGCGTCGGTACCGATTCCGGATGATGTGGATGCCGTGCTGTACGTCAACCTGCCGGCCATGAGCATCGACGTCGACGGGGCCGATGCCGTCATCACTACGGCGGCGCACCTGAAGCTCACGCGCCGGAGCGATTCGGCGAATCTTTATGAGCGCACCGTGTATTACCAGGATCGTGCGCCGCTGGCCCGCTGGACCGACGATGAGAACGCGCTCTTTGACGACTACGCGAACTTCGCCCTGCACTGGCTCGGGCGCGAGCTTGCCGCGGAATCCTTCGGCCGGGTAAGTCGGCCGCAAACGCTCCGGCCGGGCGGCTCGGGCAACGTAAAGCTCGCGCGCGGCAACCCGTGGCAGTCGGAGAGCAAAGTCTTGATGCCGTCGCTCGCCTGGGAGCCGACGACGGACGATGCGGGTGCCGCAGCCGACGCCTACGACGTGGAGATCTACGACGCGAAGCGGCTCGTCTACCAGCAGCGGCAGGTGCCCGCACAATCACACGCGCTCGTTACGCCGCTCGTGGCCTGTGGCCAATACTTCTGGTCCGTGCGCCCGGTTTACCGCAGCGATGACGGCATGCGTTTCGGTACGTGGATGCGCAAGCCCCCGGAGCGCGATGACGGGGAGAGCGATGACAAGTCGAAACGGACCTTCGATGCCATCGCGGGACGCGACGCGTCCGTCGCACCGGCCTACCTGCAGGACTTCGCGACGCTCGACATCCACTGCCGGGCGACGTCGTAGGAGCGGGCCACGCCCGCGATCCGGCCACGATCCTATCGCGCGCATGGCGCGCACCTACCGGCCGGTTGTAGGAGC
>JBGTLY010000173.1:0-6728 GCA_041743865.1 Woeseiaceae bacterium | reverse complement strand
CTTCGGCAATCGGCGCCGGCGGGTTTGGTTGTCGACCGTTGGGCCAGGATCATCGACTACAAATACTCGCTGCAACCACTGTCAGCCGGGGGTAGCCTGGTCCGCGGTGGTCGATTCAATATCGGTAGTGATCTGGACCCCGGCAAATACCCAGTATTTCCTGCCCTGTATCTTGCGGCCGACCACGAGACCGCATACGCGGAAAGGTTCGGACAGCACGCATCGGAATCCGGGCCGTTGGCAGGCCACGAGTTCACTCTGCGATCGCCAGACTCCTTCACCGCAGTGAACGTGAGCGGGCGGCTCCACAATTTGTTCGATCTGCGTAACGCGAAGAACCTACGGCATTTCACCGCGACAATCTCAAAGTTCGACCTGCCGAGGGAGCTACGTGATCTGGCTGCTTCCGCTGGAATAGAGGGCCCGTTGCTGGTAAAGAGTGCAGGGCAGCTAAAGCAGAGTCTGCTCGCGCACAACTGGTGACTGTACCCAAGCCAGTACGAGATTCCGGCCAATCCACAAATCTTCGGTCGGCTGGTCCTTGACGCTGGATTCGACGGAATCATCTACGCGTCTACGAGGGGTCCGAAAGCTTGCGTCGCCCTCTTTCCGACTAATTTTGCGGGATCCGAATCCCACGTGGAAATCGCCGACGAGCCACCGAAGGGAGCGACACATACCAGGTTGGATCAGGCGACGTACGGGGAGATCGCCGCTGCAGATGCACACCTAAAGAAGGTGCCGATCGCTGGCGGGCTCCGTTCAAGCATCATGAGCCGACAGAACCCCCGCCGGCGCTCGCACGATGCCCTGGCGCTGATACCGCCGCCGATACTCCAGGGGAGAGAGCCCGATCACCCGCTTGAAGCTGCGTCGGAAACCGCTGGTGTCCTCGTAACCGACGGCCAGGGCAACTTGCTCCACCGTGTCGCGAGTGAACTCCAGTAGCTCGCGGCTGCGTGCGATACGCAGGCGCTGATGATAGTCGCTCGGCTTCATGCCGGTCGCCTTGACGAATCGCCGGAGGAAGGTGCGTGTGCCGAGTCCGGCACGCTTTGCAAGTGCATCGACAGTACAGGCGGTGCCGGAATCCGCCTGCAACGAATGCTGAGCGGCGAGAACGGCCTTGTCCCCGTGCAATAAGGGCGGTACAAACTCGTCGTAGAAGCGCTGGTCGCGCCCGGGCGGATCCACGAGCATGAAACGAGCGGTGCTGACCATGACCGTTCTCCCGAGCAACCGTTCCGCAAGTGTCAGGCCGAGGTCGATCCAGGCGAGCACGCCGCCGGCCGTGATGATGTCGTGCTCGTCGATAACCAGGCGATCGACGTCGATGCGGAGCTGCGGAAATCGCCGACGAAGTTCGGCCGCGAATTTCCAGTGAGTCGTTATGCGCCGCCCGTCCAGCAAACCGGCCTCGGCGAGCAGGAACACGCCCCCACAAACGGTCGCTATCGCCGCCCCATCCGCATGTTTGCGGTTCACCCACGCCGCCACCTTCGGCGAATGGTTTGGCTCCGGGGGTCCGAGCTGATAGGCGGGTACGATCACCAGGACGAAGTTGTTGTCGGTACCGGGAACGCTCTCGAAGCCGCGCTCGAAATCGGCACTTCCCGGCTGCTCGTGCCAGTGCGTGACCCGCAGGAAAGGCTCGTCTCCCGGTCCGGCCGGACTGGGCGTCGTAGCGGGCTCTTGAGCAGCGTGCGCACGCGCGAAGTGGTCGGCGTACATGAAGAGATCGGTAAGGCCGTGGACGCAGGTGGTCTGCGCACCTGGATAGCACAGGATTGCAATTTCGCTCGGCGCTCGGCCTGTCACTTGCGGCCCGTTCTTTGTCACCTGCGTCCATCCCCGGGCGAATGCCCTCGGAGTATCTTGCAGCATCGGGAAGAGCAGAGGAAGCGCGCAAGATGGCGGAACGGGCCTGGCATAACGATTTGTCGCGCGTTGTTCGGGTGGATTCACCGGATGGGCCGTTCAAGGCCTACCTGCGGCGAACGGATGCACAGGGGCGGCCGGCGATCGTTGTTCTGCATGAAGTTTTTGGCGTGAACGAGGATCTCCGCTCAACCTGTGACGAACTGGGGGATGCGGGCTTCACGGCCATCTGCCCGGAACTGTTCTGGCGCCAGCAGGACCACGTGGACCTGTCCGTCGGCGCGCAGGCGGACTGGGAGCAAGGCATGGCACTTTACGAGGCCTTCGACATCGACGCCGGCGTACGCGATGTCGAAGCCACGGTCGCCGCGGTGCGCCGGCTTCCCGAAACGTCCGCCCGCGTCGGCGTAATGGGTTTCTGCCTGGGCGGCCTGCTCACGTTTCTCGCCGCCGCACGAACGCGCCTGGATGCGGGGGTCGCCTTCCACGGCGCGCGCACCGAGGAATACCTCGAGGAGGTTCCCGATATCGATGGCCCGCTCCAGATGCACCTTGCCGGGGAAGACGAGTTCATGTCCAAAGAGGCGCAGCGAAGCATCGCCGTGGCCCTGTCGTCGAGCCCGGGGTGCGAGGTTTTCAGTTATCCCGGATGCCACCACGCCTTCTCGCGACACGGCGGGATGCACTTCGACGCGCACGCGGCGCGGCAATCGCGCGACCGGGCCCTCGAGTTCTTCAATCGTAATCTCGTGTAACACATGGGGATGACCCGATGAACGAGGAAAACTTTACCGGACGTGGCGGCACGAAACTGCACGTGCGCTCATGGCGCCCGGCCAATCCAAGAGCGACCGTGGTCATCTGCCATGGCGTGAACTCGCACAGCGGCCAGTACCGGTGGGCAGGCGAGCGGCTTTCTGCCGCCGGTTTCTCCGTGTATGCCTACGATCACCGCGGACGCGGAGAATCGGAGGGTCCTCGCTTCTACATCGAGGACATCGCCGATTACACCGAGGACCTCGGCACGCTGATCGTGCTAGCCAAATCGCGCGAGCCGGGTAGGAAGCTATTTCTCCTGGGCCACAGCGCCGGTGGCGTCGTGTCCTGCACCTGGGCGCTCGATCATCAGGCCGAGATCGACGGCTTCATCTGCGAGAGCTTCGCGTTCGAGGTGCCGGCGCCTGCGATCCTGCTGTCGCTCGTGCGCTTCCTTGGGCGCGTCGCGCCCAGGCTCCCGGTGCTGAAGCTGAAGATGAAGGACTTCACACGGGACCCGGCGGCACTGCGCGCGTTATTGGCGGACCCGCTCACGCGGGCCGAGGTCCAGCCTGCCGGCACCGTTGCGGCGCTGCTCAAGGCGACCGACCGCATGCGCCGGGAATTCCCGACGATCACACTGCCCGTACTCATCATGCATGGAACCGAAGACAAGGCGACCGTTCCGGCGGGCAGCGAGCTCTTCCATGCGCGAGCCGGTTCACGCGACAAGACATTAAAGCTCTACGAGGGACACTTTCATGACCTGCTCAACGACGTCGGCAAGGAGGCGGTGATGGCTGACATAGTCGCCTGGATCGATGCGCGCCTGACGTGACCGCTTACGAGGAGGACTGACTTGAAATCACTGCTCCAACTGATCGCGATGCTGTCGGTAATCCTGGCTGGCCCGGTACTCGCCCGGGAAACAGCGGCGACGGCGCCAAACCAGTTTGTCGAGGTCGCGGGCAATCGCATCGCCTATCGCGCCATCGGTCAAGGGAATCCGATGATCCTGCTCACCCGGATGCGAGGTACGCTCGACACCTGGGACCCGCTTTTTCTCGACGAGCTCGCGAACTCGAACCGCGTCATCACGGTCGACTACCCCGGTGTCGGCTATTCGACGGGTACGCTGCCGCCGGAGATCGGCGATGTCGCGGACTTCGTTGCGATATTTGCGGATGCCATGGGGCTCGAAAGGTTCGTGCTCACCGGCTGGTCCTGGGGCGGCACGGTCGCTCAGACCTTCCTCGTCGAGCATCCGGGGCGGGCGACGCATGCAATACTCATTGGCACAGCGCCGCCAGGAAAGGGCGCTGTCCCGATCCAGCAGGCGTTCCTTGATCGAGCTTTCAAGACGGTGAACGACCTCGATGACGAAATCGTGCTCTTCTTCGAGCCGAAATCGACCATCAGCCGTGCCGCCGCGAAAGCGTCCCATGATCGCATTTTCGCTCGTCCAGGCGTGGCCGAGCGGATTCCGTCTACGCCCGAAGGGATCGAAGCCTACCTCGGGGCGGCCGCGACCTACCATGAAGACGTCTCGGGGCGCCTGGAAAAGCTGAAAGGCACACGCACGCCGATTCTCGTGATCAGCGGCGACAACGACATCAGCACGGCAGTCGAAAACTGGTTCGCGCTGAACCGCCAGATCCCGAACGCGCACCTGATCGTGTACCCGGAGTCGGGCCACGCGCCACAGCATCAATACCCGGAACTCGCCGCTGCGCAGATCGCGCTGTTTCTGCGGCTAGCTGTTCCCGAGTAACCAAGGAGTTTGTCATGGCATTCATCACGACCCGAGACGGCACGGAAATCTTCTACAAGGACTGGGGCAGCGGCAAACCGCTCGTCTTTCATCACGGCTGGCCGCTCTCGGCCGACGATTGGGATGCGCAGCTCATGTACTTCCTCTCGAAGGGATTTCGCGTGATCGCGCACGATCGGCGCGGGCACGGACGCTCGTCGCAGACACACGACGGAAACGAGATGGACACGTATGCCGCCGATGTCGCTGCGCTCACCGAACAGCTGGACTTAAAAGAGGCCGTGCACATTGGTCATTCGACGGGCGGCGGCGAGGTGGCCCGTTACGTGGCGCAGCACGGTGGCGGCGGCCGCGTTGCGAAGGCCGTACTCGTTGGCGCCGTGCCACCCGTCATGGTGCAGAGCGACAGCAACCCGGGCGGTCTGCCTATCGGGGTGTTCGACGGTTTTCGGGCCGCGCTGGTCGCCAACCGGGCGCAGTTCTACCGCGACGTGCCGACCGGCCCGTTCTACGGTTTCAACCGCCCCGGCGCGACACAGCTACCCGGCGTGATCGACAACTGGTGGCGGCAGGGCATGATGGGCGGGATCAAACCGCAGTACGACTGCATTAAGGCCTTCTCGGAGACGGATTTCACTGAAGACCTCAGGAAGATCGCCGTTCCGACCCTGGTAATGCACGGCGACGACGACCAAATCGTGCCGATTGCGGACAGTGCGCTGCTGTCCACCAAGCTGCTCAAGCGCGGGACGCTCCGGGTCTACCCGGGTCTGGGCCATGGGCTGTGCACGATCAACCCTGACGTGGTCAACGCTGATTTGCTCGCGTTCATCAAGTCTTGAACGGAATAAGAGGTCTAACGTGTTGCCAGGTGCGTGATTACTATACCTATCCTCTTATGCCTGGCTGAGAGAAGCTGTAGACACTATGAGCGAAGAGTGCCACGACTTCGATGAACCGCGACGGGTGACCGCAAGCGCCGTCGGCTGCGAAGACTGCGAGAAGACAGGCGACGAATGGGTGCACCTGCGCATCTGCCTCGGATGCGGGCATGTCGGTTGCTGCGACAATTCGCTCAATCGCCATGCCACGAGACATGCACAGCTTACGGGACATCCGATCATCGCATCCTATGAGCCCGGCGAGGGTTGGGCCTATTGCTATCCGCACGATCTCTACCTGGAAACCGTGCCAACGGGGTTCGCGTTCGATCGCAAGCGCTGATACCACCCGAGTGCATCGCGGGCTGCCGGGAAGTCCCATCCTTCCTTGGATATAACATTTCGATGGCTTGATCTCGCACCGCGCCCTTCGACTGCAGTTCGGAATCTCGCAGGAAGGAGCTGCGCCACGCGTGTGAATACCCACAGAATTCGTGCGTGAAAAAGGCCAGGTATTCGATGTCGTACTCGTAGCCTACGGCCTCGAGCGCTTGATGCACCGCTTGTCGATATCGGCACATAGGGATTCATTTGTCCTGAAGGGCGGCCTGTTGGTGACACTCTGGATAGGTGACGGGCATCGCGTGACCCGTGATGCCGATTTCCTTGGCTTTGGCGCCGCATCCGAGGAGCGCTTGATATCCATGTTCGCGGAGGTGATGAGCAAACAGGTGGATGACGGCCTGGTATACGACATTGACAGCCTGACCGCTCGTGCAATCCGTGAGGAGCAGCAGTATGGTGGAATTCGCATCAGGACGGCCGCGTACCTGGGAAAGACACGAATTCCGATTGTCGTTGACGTCGGATTCGAGGACGCAACGATAGCGCCGAATTTCAAGATAGAATATCCAACCCTTTTAGATATGCCCCCTGTGAGCTTCGGGGCCTATCCACCTGCCAGTGTTGTTGCCGAAAAGTTCCACGCGATCGTTACGCTGGGGCTCGTCCCGACAACAGTGCCAGCCGGCTTATCGAATCAGTTCTTCGCGGATCCGCAAAAGACTCGGCAGTGGTCAACTTATGCAGCTTCGATCAGCTTGGAGGGTGTATCTCTCGAAAAACTGATCGATCTGGCCTGGACGAGACTGGCTCCGGCGTGCGAGCGCGCGCAACGGAGATTCGGGAATGCCTGACCAGTCAAGAAAGCAAGATTTCGCTTGCCCCGAAGTGTGAGGTGAGCAGGCGTAGTTCGGACTAGTCAATTCCGTAGCCCCAAGCGACGAATCCCTGATCGAGCATCTTATTGCGCACCTCGTGATCCAGCCGCACACCGGCCAGGGTCACACGATCAGTCGTTCCTCGCCGTTCTTGACGAATGTTCCCGGAACAATAAACACGAAGGTATCGAGTGGCGGGACCTGCACTTCCCAGTCCCACTG
>JBGTLY010000172.1:0-15332 GCA_041743865.1 Woeseiaceae bacterium | reverse complement strand
GGCGTCCTCGAGTCCGATTACCACGCGGGCGTGATGGTCGTCTCCGCGGGCACGAAAATCCGACGGCCGCCCCGCCCGCGCGCCGGCGGCGAAGCCACCGCGGCCGAACAGGGTTTCGAAGAAATCGCTGAAATCGCCGCCGGCAGGACCTTGCTCCGGGGCGCCGCGATACTCCGAGCCGGCGTCCCAGTTCGGTGGCGGCCGGAATTCCTGCCCGCTCTTCCAATTCCTGCCGAGTTCGTCGTAACTCGCCCGCTTTTCGGGGTCGCGGAGCACGGCATAGGCCTCGCCGATTTCCTTGAAACGCGCCTCGGCGTCCGTTTCCTTGCTGACGTCGGGATGGTATTTGCGGGCGAGCTTGCGATACGAGCGCTTGATCTCGTCCTGCGACGCGCCTCGCTCAACACCCATGATCTTGTAGTAGTCCTTGAATTCCATCCGCTTTCCTGTGGTCGGTGCGTCCGGATATCGCCGCGATGCCGGCCGAAATCAAGGCCCGCGCCTGTCCGCGGCACGTGCGGCCGCGGGAACCCGTATCATTCCACAGCATGCAGACTCGCGCGATCCGGCTCGACCGACACGGCGGCCCCGAGGTACTCGACTTTGTTGCGGTTGAGCTGCCCAAGCCCGGGCCGGGCGAGGTGCGCCTCAGGCATACCGCGATCGGGCTCAACTTCATCGATACCTACCTGCGCTCGGGACTTTACCCCCTCGATCTGCCCGGCGGCCTCGGCAGTGAAGCGGCGGGCGTCGTCGAGGCCGTGGGAAGCGGGGTGCACGAGGTGGCTCCGGGCGACCGCGTGGTCTATACCGGCGGCCCGCCTGGCGCGTACGCCGAACGGCGGAACTTCGTGGCCGAACGCCTCGTACCCATTCCCGACGGCATCACAGATGAGCAGGCCGCGGCGGTGCTGCTCAAGGGACTCACGGCCTGGTACCTGCTTCGGCGCAGCTACGCGGTACAGCCGGGCGACAACGTGCTGCTGTATGCGGCTGCCGGCGGCGTGGGGTCGATCGCCAGCCAGTGGGCGGCCGCTCTCGGCGCGACGGTCATCGGTATCGTGAGCACGGCGAAAAAGGCCGAGCTGGCGCGGGCCCAGGGCTGCACCCATGTGCTCATGGCGGATGACGCTGAACTTCCGGCCCGGGTGCGGGAGCTCACGGGCGGCGAGGGCGTAGCGGCAGTCTACGACTCGGTCGGAAGGGACACGTTCTTCCCGTCGCTCGACTGCCTGCGACCGCACGGCGTACTGGTCAGCTTCGGCAATGCGTCGGGACCGGTGGCGCCGTTCGCGCCGGCCGAACTGGCGAAGCGGCATTCGCTGTACGTAACGCGACCGGTGCTGTTCGACTTTGTGGACACGCGCGTGCGCCTCCTGGCCGCCAGCCGGGAGTTATTCGCCCGCCTCAAGGTCGGCACGGTGCAGGTACGCGTGAATCAGCGCTACGCACTTCGCGATGCCGCCGAGGCGCATCGTGACCTCGAAGCACGGAAGACCACCGGATCGACCGTCCTGTTGCCGGACTAAGTCGCGCGCGCCGAAGCGCCATTGCGAGGAGCAACAGAAAGCCCGGCCAAAGAAAGTTGCCGCCGCCCCCGCCGCCTGGTGCCGGGGCGCCCTGCGCCGGTGCCGGCACCGGCGTGTCGGACCGCACGACGACATCGAACTGTTGCCAGCCGTTGTCGTAGTTCGTGTCCACACCGTGTTCGGAATAGACCTGCATCCCGAAGCGGTACAAGTCGGGCAGGTCCGACATGTAGGTGACGGCGATGTCGACATGATCGCCGCTGTCGAGGTAGTCGATACGGCAATTCAGCCAGGTCTCTTCGATGGCACAGTCACCCCTGCCTATGCTCCACTCGGAAAACCTGAGGCCGCTGCCATAGGTCGCAATGACCACGTCCGGGGCGGTATCCGGTCCGTTGTTCCGAATCTCTGCTTCGAACGTCCGTGTTTGTCCGACAATGAGCGATTGCGGCGATTGCGGCGATTGCGGCGATTGCAGGGACGCCGGGAGTCCGAGCTCGAGGTCATGTATCGAGCCGACCAGCCGAATGAACATTGTGCCCCAGTTACTCCCCAGATCGATATCGTGGAGCGTACTGCTCGCCTCCACGTACACCCGGTTCAGCCGTGTTTGCGAGAGTCCGAGGACCACCGTCGGGTTCACGTGCAACTCGAACCCGACTGACTTCTGCTCGCCCGGCAAAAGGACACCGAGTTCACAACGCAACCGGGCGGCATTCTCGCGTACGCACCCGTCTGGCACTGTAAGCCGGTTCCCTGCGTCCGTTGAGATGCGGAGTGATGAAGCCGATTCGAAGTCGCCCTCGTTGATCGCACCGGCACGGAGCGACAGCGTGGAGCCTGGCTGGGCATAGTTCCGACCGTCATCGGAGTCGACAAACGCATGCAGGTCCGTCGCCGGACGCACCACGAGCTCCAGGGCGGCAGAATTGTTCGAAATGTCGACGTCGTTGGCGGCTGTGACCGAGGCCTCGATCGTGATGCGCTCTGTCGTCCGCGGCGTCACCGATACGCTGAGCGGTACGGTCTGGCCGGCACCGATGCTTTGCAGGTCACAGGAGCTGCCAGCAGTGCCGCCGGTCGTGGCGCAACTCTGATTTACGACGTCGTGGATCCACACAGGTTCGGGATTGTTCGATGAGAACCGGGCGAGGTTGTCGAGCGTCGAATCGGTGCCTGCGTTGTGGATCCGGTAGTCGAGAAGCACCGGCTCACCATACCAGACGGGACCCGGAGCGGCTGGCGGAATGAGCTGGACGTCGCTTTGCGGAAGAGTGGTCTTGCACCCGGCGCCCGCAATCGTCGGCGTCATCGACCGGATGCTGCAGTGCGAGAATTGCCTGGCGTGGTTGATCGTCGCCGACATGAGATAAGTCGTCGGCGTCGAAGCACAGATACTCCCGTTTTCGCCGTCGTGGTAAGCGCCGAAGTTGTGACCGATTTCGTGGGCCATGATCAGTGCCGTCGTAATACCGCCCACGGCGCGGCTCAGGCCGACGGCATCGCGGTCGTCGCAGACTTTGTCGATGTTTGCGATCCCCACGACGTTGCCGCCGAGCTCGTTTCGTGTCAGCAGGTGAGCGAGGCCCAGTGGCCGCAAGCGGGAATTTTCGCGTTTCAGGTCGGCAAGCTGGTCGAGCAAGATCCTGTCCACCGAGGAGGAGAAAGGATCCGGTTCCGCGTCATAGACCTCGACGTGTGCTACGTCGAGGTGCAGTCCGAGCTGGGCAACAAAAATCCCGTCGACGACATTCGCTAACGCCAGCGCATAGTCGACCGGATTCGAAACCATGTTGCTGAACCCGGCATCGAGGACGAGTCCGATGGGCAGCGCTCCGACGAGAGCAGCAGGAGAGCTTGCATACGCAGTACCACTCGCTCCGCCAGCCAACGCGATGGCTGCCGTTTGCGACGCATTAGCGGGAGGCAGCACGGTATCGGTCGGGATACGCACGTCGCTCGCCCGCACGACGACTACGCTGCGATCCGCGGCCGTAGCCGCAACGCCGAAATTTTCGGCGGTATCGACCAGGTACAGTTCGCTGCCATCCCACACGGCACCAATGGGAATCCCGTCGACGAGCGCGATGCGAGCCCACGACCCGGTAAGTCCGCGCGCTGTTCCGCGAAAGACCGGCAGAGCGACGGTTGCGAGTCGCGGATCTGACCGGAGCTGTTCGTACAGCCGATCGTTGCGTTCCAAGTCCAGCTCGAACTGCCTGCCAAAGGCCGAAAACTCGATATCCGAACGACTCGCTTCTGCCGGCTTGCCGATAGCGGCGCCCGGCATTTCGATCCGGAGCCCGCTGACCGGTTCGTGGTAAGTGATCCGGACCGGGTTCCCGAGCTCGGCCTCAACTGCTGCTGTCGAGGCCAGCCACAGCACAACACTACGTGTGATTATTTTTATTATTGACACACGCCAACTCTCATTCAGTGTAATCCTTGTTTGGACGATTATTAGGACTGGGTCCTTGCAAGTGAAGTGAAAGAGTGCTTCAGGCCGGAACCTGCGGGATTAACTGTGTCGACGAGCGCGGCGGAACGGCGCTTATTAAACATAAGCGGGGTGCGCGCGCCGCGACGAGCGTCTCGCCGTCCGTCCACCAGCCGCCGCTCGTGCGGATGCCATTCGGATGCGTGGGAGCAAGCAGAATCGGCGGCAACCAGGACTCGCCGTCGTCACTGACGCTGTAGACGACGTGCGTATCGCGCCCGTCCTCGTCTTTGGCGGAGGTCTGCCACTGCGCGTAGAGGCGGCCCTTTAAGGGCATGAGTACGACACCGTGAGCCATTCGATTGGCGGCGGGGAGCAGGGTTTTGCTGTCACAATAGATCTTATAAGCTATTGATTTTAATAAATTTTATTTGCTTGCAAGCGCCGCCGCAGGGCGTATGATCCGCTGCCGCCTTTCCTCACAATCTTCCGGAACCTCCGGCTTGACGCACCCGAACGACCCTCAACGCAACCAAGCCTGGGGCACCCGGCTTGGCGTCATACTTGCTGTCTCGGGCTCCGCCGTCGGCCTCGGGAATTTCCTGCGCTTCCCCGGTGTCGCCGCGGAAAACGGGGGCGGCGCGTTCCTGATCCCGTACTTTGTCGCGTTCCTGTTACTCGGCATTCCTATTGGCTGGGTGGAGTGGACGATGGGCCGCTTCGGCGGCCGTCACGGCTTGCACTCGGCGCCTGCCATCATGGGACTCTGGGGGCGCTCGCCTGTAGCCCGGTATCTCGGCGCGTTCGGCGTGCTCGTGCCTTTCGTGATTTTTTTCTACTACGTCGTCATCGAATCCTGGTGCCTGTCGTACGCCGTAGGTTATGCGAGCGGTGCTATGGACCTGGCAGGTGCATCCACTGTGCAGGCGCAGGTCGAACTATCGAATGCCCGTTTCGCCGAAACGGTCGGCAGCCGCAGTGATGGCGAACTGCTGGGCGGCCTCGATTCCCCGCTTATCTACTGGCTTGTTGCTGCCACGCTGAACATCGTCGTCGTCTACCATGGCCTGACGAAGGGCATCGAACGGTTTTGCCGGTTCGCGATGCCCGCGATGGCGATCTGCGCGCTCATCGTGCTCGCCCGTGTGCTGACCCTCGGTACGCCGGACCCGGACGTACCCGGCAATAATGTCGGCGCCGGCCTGAATTTCATGTGGAATCCTGATTTTGCTGCGTTAACGAGTTTCCAGACCTGGCTCGCGGCCGCCGGGCAGATTTTCTTCAGCCTGTCGGTAGGCTTCGGCGTGATCATCAACTATGCCTCCTACATGCGGAGCAACGATGACATCGTCCTGTCGAGCCTTACCTCATCCGCCACCAACGAGTTTTTCGAAGTTGCGTTGGGTGGCATGATCACACTAACAGCGGCAGTGGTTTTTCTCGGTATATCGGCGACACAGGCAAACGTCGGGGGAACGTTCAGTACCGGGTTCGCGGCGCTGCCCGTCGTATTTGCGCGCATGCCGTTCGGCGAGTTCTTCGGCGCCGTCTGGTTCTTCATGCTGTTCCTCGCCGCCATAACGAGTTCGATCTCGATGATGCAGCCGACCAAAGCCTTTTTCGAGGATGCACTGGGCCTGACACACAAGGCTGCGACGATTCTGGTGACGATGCTTTGCACCGCTGGCAACCTGTTCGTCCTTTGGTTCAGCAAAGGCCTCGTCGCGCTGGATACGCTCGACTTCTGGGTGGGCACCTTCCTTATATTCGTCGTGGCCGGCACGCAGCTCATCTGCTTCGCCTGGGTTTTCGGCGTGGACGAGGGATTGCGCGAAGCCCATGTCGGCTCGGAAATCCGGATCCCGCGGTTTTATCGTTTCATTATCAAGTACGTCTCGCCTGTCTTCCTGCTGACGATTTTCATCGGATTCTGCTGGACCGAGGTGCCGGACTATCTGCGCACGGTGTTCGGCGATGCCAGCCATCCGCCGGACCGTAACGCGCTGCTCGCCTGGCTCGTGATCCTCGCGGCCATTGCCCTGCTGATGGTCGCGACGGCTATCGGGTCGCGCCGCTGGAAGGCCGTGCTCGCCGAGCCGTTCGGCAGTCCGGGACGCGGGTCGGCGGGGGCCGTGCGCCGATGACTCTCGCCGCCATCCTGTTCATGAGTGTGTCCGTACTCGGGGTGACGGGGTTTGCCGCCTGGTGCTACTACCGTTTGCTGAGATCGCCCACCCGGAAGTAACGGGTCGACGACGGGGACCGCAGCAAGCAGCGGTCCTACGGCGAGGGCTCGAGGCTCAGCACCATTACGCTCTGTGGCGGTACCTCGATGATCCGAGTCGTCCCAGCGAGCTCCAAAGGCCGCGGTGCAACTCTGCCCGGCCGGTCGAAACTGTTGTGTGCGTCCATCGTCTCGCCGGTCAGAACCTCACCGGATGCAACCCGCCAGTGGCCGCCGAAGTCGACGCGGTGTGCCGTCCGCGGGTCCGCATTGGTGAGCGCGAGGACGATGCTGCCATCCTCCGTGCGGGCGGCGGACGCGCTGAGCGCAGGGATGCTTGTTTCATCGTGGCGATAGGCCGGCGACTCGAACGCGACCGGCAGTGAACTGGCGCCCTGGAACGGCTTGTACATGTGATACACATGGTAGGTCGGCGTCGGGACCATGCGTTCCTCATCCGTCAGTATCATCGCCTGCAGCACGTTCACCATCTGCGCGATGTTCGTCATCGGTACGCGGTCCGCATGGCGATGGAATATGTCGAGGTTCAGCGCTGCCACGATCGCGTCGCGGATCGTGTTTTGCTGGAACAGCACGCCGCCCGGTTCGCCCGGGGAAGGGTTCGTCCAGACCCCCCACTCATCGACGTAAAGCCCGAGTTCACCGCCTTCGGGTACCGCATCGAGCATGGCCAGCTGCTCCGCGATGATGTCGTTCATCCGGAGCGTCCGCGCCAGGGTCGAGATCCACTCGGCCTCGGGAAAGCCTGTCGCATCGCCCTTGTCGCTCCAGTCACTCGTCGGCAGGGTATAGAAGTGCACCGAGATGCCGTCCGCCTGGTTCACGACCGCCGGATGCTCGAGAACCACGCGGCTGTAATCGATGTTGCCCTCGTGCGAACCGGAAATGATGCGTTTTGGCTGATCGTCACCCGCGACCTTGAGGAAGGTCGCGAATTTCGCGTACAGGTCAGCGTAATAGGCCGGCCGGAGGTTGCCGCCGCAACCCCAGGTCTCGTTGCCGATGGAGTAGAAGTCCACCTGCCACGGCTCGTCGCGGCCGTTCGTGCGTCGCTCCTTCGCGAGCGCCGACGCGGAGTCGGAAGTGATGTACTCGAGCCAGTCGACCGCTTCCTGCGGGGTACCGGTCGCGACGTTGAAATTGAGGTAAGTCTGCGCGCCGAGCAGTTCCGCGAGATTGAAGAACTCGTGCGTGCCGAAGCTGTTCGGTTCGATGAGCCCGCCCCAGCTCGCGTTCAGGCGCGCCGGCCGATCCGCAGCCGGACCGATGCCGTCACGCCAGTGGTACTGGTCGGCGAAGCAGCCGCCCGGCCAGCGCATGACCGGCACATCGAGTTCCATCAGTGCATCGAGGACATCCAGCCGGTAACCGTCACGGTTCGGTATGTCCGAATCCTTCCCGACCCAGATGCCGTCGTAGATGCCGCGGCCCAGGTGCTCGACGAACTGCCCGTAAATGTTTGGATCGATGCGACCGATCGGCTCATCGGTATCGATCGTGAGTTCGACGGTCTCGGCAACTGACGCATCGGCGGCAACCAACGTGGCCGCGGCCAGCAGCAGTCTCTTTCGCATGATGTCCCCCTGACCGTGTTCAGTCTTTTCTTGCGAGGTCCGTCAACAGCCGGTGCCAGTAGTCGAGCGCCGCGTAAAAGGACTTCACCGGGACGCGTTCGTTCAGGCCGTGTGCGAATACGTCTTCATTGCGCATGAACAGTCCCGCGACGCCATAGGTCGGCAACCCGGCACGGCGCATGTGCAGTCCGTCGGTAGCGTAGGGCGCCATCGACGGGATGATCGGGATGTCACCGAACGTTGCGTGCACGGCGTCGGTGATCGCGGCCGTCACTTCCTCATCGAGGTTGGAGACCGGACCCTCGAAAGTCTCGGCGGTACCACGAATTTCGAGGGACGGGTTACCGCCGACCTCGAACAAGGTGTTCTTCACGTCGTCGACTTTGTCGCCCGGGAAAATGCGGCAGTTGACGGTCGCTGTTGCGGACTGCGGCAGTGCGTTCTCCGCATGTCCCGCCTCGAGCATCGTGGCGACGCAGGTCGTGCGTGTCACGCCGACTTCAGACGGCATCGCTTCCAGAATTTTTCGTGCCGCCTCGTCCTCCGGGTTTTTCGCGAAATCACGCATGGCGGTTCGCACGGGCTCCGGCGACAGCGGTGCCGCGGCCTCGAAATAACCTTTTGTCACGTCATTTATACGGGCCGGGAACCGGTATTCGCTGATATTCGACAGTACCTCCGCCAGGTCGTAGATCGCATTGTCGGCACGCGGCAGCGAGCTGTGGCCGCCGGGATTGCGCACCGTCAGTTCGAATGTGGCATAAGTTTTCTCGGCCGCCTGCAGCAAAAACGCGACGTTGTTGTGCTCTTCGTCCTGGTAGCCGCCGCCCCCGTCGGAATTCAGCACATACTCAGCGTCCGTAAGGGCGCGGTGTTCGTCGACGAGCGCGCGGGTCGTCTCCATCAACGTTTCCTCGTCGCCGGTGAAAGCGATGACGAGGTCGCGCGTCGGAACGAATCCCTCGCGCCTGAGCCGCAGGAAGGTCGTCGTGAGCATCGTGACGCCGCATTTGTTGTCCGATGTACCCCGGCCGAAGAAATAGCCGTCTTCCTGTACCAGAGTAAACGGATCGCGCTCCCAGTCGGACGGGATCGCATCGACGACGTCCATGTGCGCGAGCAAAAGGATCGGCTTGCGGCCGGACGAGCCGTCGCCGCGGTACCGTACAACAAGCGACGCGGTTTCCTCCCCCGTGGAGAGCGTCTGCGGCAGGATATGCACGTCCGCAGCGTCGAAGCCGCCGTTGCGGAACTGTTCCGCGAGGTAGCCGGAGAGTTCCGGCATTCTGCCGTGACCGGCAGCCGAGCGGATCGAGATGATGTGCCGGAAGATCTCCAGCGCCTGCTGCTGGTAATCCTTCGTGTAATAGCCGCGGTCATCGGCCGTGGCCGCCACGCCCGCGAGCAGCAGTGCAGCGAGGGCAATCAGTTTGAGTTTCAAGCGAGCTCCCGTCGTTTTGCACTGAGCCTAGCACAGGGCTCGACGCAAACGACAAGCTCGCGGTCGTCGGGACTTCGGACCGGTGTTACGCGGGAGCGGCGGCATCGAACTGCGGGCGTACCCTCGGCGGTGCATCGGACTGGCGGCGCACGAGCGTGTACTCGAGAATGACGTGCGCCGGCGTCGGCCGTTCACCGCTGGCATGTGAATGGATCGACTTGACCAGGAGGTCGGCCGCCGCACGGGTCAGCTCCGCGATGGGTACGTGGATCGTCGTGAGCTCAGGCCATATCGCGGTCGCGAGCGGCGTATCGTCGAAGCCGACGATCGACAGGTCCGCGGGCACATCCAGGCCCAGCCGATGGGCCACGGCGGCGCTCGCGGCAGCCATGTCGTCGTTACTTGCAAAGATGGCTGTTGGCCGGGGCCGCAAAGCGAGCAATTCCTCCGCTGCGTCAAGTCCGGAACGGTAGGTGAAGAAGCCCTGCCTGACGGCTCTGTCCGGCGCGCCGATGCCGGCTTCGCTGAGGGCATCACGGAAGCCGTCGAGGCGATGTTCGCTCGTCGCATGCCGGGGGTGCCCGGCGATGAAGCCGATGTTGCGATGGCCGAGCTGTACGAGGTGGCAGGTCATTTCTCGCGAAGCCCGGTACGCATCGATGCCCACGGAACAGATGCCGTCGCGAACACGACTCGACGTCACGACGACTGCCGGGATGTCGTTGGCTTCTAGGTAATCGAGCACGTCCGCGTTGTCGGCGAGCGGCGGAGCAATCAGGAAACCATCCACGCCCTCGGCCATGAGCCGTTCGATTTCAATTTCGGCCTTCGCCGGGTCCTCGCACTTTTCCACGATGAACTGTGCATTGTGCTTGCGTGCCTGTTCCAGGCCGCCGAACAGGAACTCGGCGATATAGGCGCTGGCGTGGGCATAAAGCATCGCGATATGAACCTGGGGTGCGCCGGCGAGCCGTCGTGCCGCCTCGTTGGGTGAATAACCGACTTCGCGAATCGCGTCGTTCACGAGATGCCGGGTCCGTTCGCGCACCGTCGCCACACCATTGATCACACGGGATACGGTCATGGGCGACACCCCGGCATGCAGGGCCACGTCCCGCAGTGTCGGTGCCGGACTCCGGCGCTTGGACCTGCCTCTGGTGTCGTCTGTCATGTTCCGTAAGCGTGAAGAGGGCGCCAAAATTATTGTTGTCCGGTGGCCCCTGCGCCGGCACCCGGGTATCCCGGTCCTTCTGGCGCGCCGATCAATATGCAAGCATTCGGGTGCCCCGTCAAGCGCAGACTGTCGCGCCCTTTTTAGCGCTAACAACACCCGGATGTGTGGGTCCCTACTTCGTAGAAACCGCATAGGTAAGAGGATTCGAGCGAGCCGTTTTGACAAAAGAACGCCACAGGTAGAGATTCAGATGGTAGCGCCACCATGACGCCGGGGGTCATCATGTACAAGCGACCCCTTGGCTTAAAACGCGGGCATCCTCGCCGCCCGTGTTGTCGATCGTGACTGCGACATTTACTGTCGCCGCTTGCGCCGCATCCTTCTCTGTTCGGACGGTCGTGCCCCACTGGCCGACGTGCACCGGGTCGGCTTTTGTCAGCCAGACGTCGCGATACAGCCCCCCTCCGGGATACCAGCGAGCCGACTCTGGCAGGTTCTCCAGGCGCATCACAAGCTGGTTTGCCTCGCCCGGCCGGATATACGGCGTGAGATCGACTCGCCAGGAGTTGTAGCCGCACGGCCAGCCGCCGACGAGCTGGCCGTTCAGCCAGACGGCCGCGTATGCCATCGCGGCCTCGACATCGAGAAATACCGCGCGACCGGCGTCGCTCGCCGCTATCCCGAGGTCCCTGCGGTACCGGCCGACCCCCCAACTCGACAATCGCCCCATGCCGCCGTAATCGCCGGTTTCGATGAAGGGCTCATTGATGGCCCAGTCGCGCGGCAGTGTGACGGCCTCCCAGCTGCGCTGTTTTTGAAGCGAGTGAGACCGGAAAGTCCGCATAACTTGAGAAGACCTGCAAGTGTCCCTGCGAGGCCTTATGCGAACGGCTCCCGGGGCCGTCCACCGCCCGCGCCATCCGCCGCGCGTATCGAAAAGATGCCGGGCGATGGCATATAATCGCCGTCCGGCCTGCATCGCCCCTATGGGGCGGCGCAAGGTCGAAGGGGGGCGGAGCCGCACGGCCGGAGCGCCAGCGCGGCTGACCTGGTCGGGAGAGTTGATTGCACGCGAGCGAATACCAACGCCGCCCGGCGGCACTGCGCGTCCGTTATGGCGCCTTGCTGCTGCTCGGTTGCATCGGGGCCGCGTCCGCGTCTGAAGCGTGGTTTCCTGTACGCACGCACAACCCGTTCCTGCAGATTTACGGCTTGCCGGCCTTTCAGGGGGCGACCGCGCTCGACGCGGGCGCAGCCGCGTGGCAATTTACGGCTGATATCGCGAATCACGCCGATGCATCGACTGTCGCCGGCGAGTCGATCACTTTGGACGGCGAAAGCTACTACATGAACCTGTCGTACCGGCGCGGCATCGACAACTGGCTGGAACTCGGTATCGACGTGCCCGTCGTCGCACACGCGGG
This sequence comes from Woeseiaceae bacterium, assembly GCA_041743865.1. Taxonomy (GTDB): domain Bacteria; phylum Pseudomonadota; class Gammaproteobacteria; order Steroidobacterales; family Woeseiaceae; genus UBA1847. The sequence continues at coordinate 3,508 of JBGTLY010000172.1, read as the reverse complement.
TGGCGTACTCGATCCCACTATCGAACGCTGGCACGACCTGTGGGGCATGACGAACGCCAAGCGGACCGGGCCCGACAATGAACTGTCTTTCATCTACGAGCGGCCGGAAATCGACACGTATACCCTCAATTCAGGAAGCGCCGGTCTTGGCGACGTTCGCCTGAATGCCGCACTGCCGCTGCGACCCGGCCGGCTTTCGCCGACAAGCGCATTGACGCTCAGGACGAGCCTGAAACTTCCGACCGGCGATGCGGAGAAGCTTCACGGCAGCGGCGCAACGGATATATCGCTTGCGCTCTACTATTCTCGCGCGGCCGCTTTCGGCATTGAGCGGCTGGACCTGTCCGCTCACGCCGGCGTCCTGTACACGGGCGACAGCGATCTGTTCGCGCCGATCCAGGAGAATACGGTGCCTTTTGGCGGTGCGGGTGCCGACTGGCGCTTCAACGACCGGCTTCGCGCCATAGCGGCCATCTACGCCCAGGGCGAATTCGTCGAGAGTGCACTGGACGAACTCGGTACGTCGTTGCAGTTGATCGTGGGCGGTGACTACCGCTTCCGCGGCAACGGCTTTTCGTTGTCTTTTGGCATCGTCGAGGAACTGTTTTCGGATGCCACGGTCGATTTCGCTATTCAGTTGTCCCTGCGACATAGTCTCGGGGACGGAGCCTGAGTCGTGCGTGTGCCCGCAGCATTGTGGATCTTCCCATACTGGCTGTTGACCGGCCTGGCATCTTCGGGCGCAGAAGCAGGCGAGCACAACGGCGATGATGGTTGGCGCCTGCGTACGCCCGCCCCGCAACTGTGTTGTGACATACCTTCTTATAGCTTCCTCGCCGAACCGACGCTCGATGTGGATCCCGACTGGCTGAACATCCGCTTCGAGGATCCCAGGGATCGCGAAGGACTGAGGCGCGACACTTTCTATTTCATGGGCTACCAGTTTGCTGCCGTAGCAATCCTCTACGCGATGCCGGAGAGCGTCACGAACTGGAGCGAAGAGGACAAAAGCAATTACAGCGCATCGAAATGGTGGAACAACGTCACCAGCCCGCAGATGGACAGCGACGATCTCTACCTCAACTGGATCATTCATCCCTACTGGGGCGCGGCGTACTTCGTACGCGCGCGGGAACGGGGTTACTCAAACACACAGTCCTTCTGGTACTCGGTCCTGCTGTCGACCATGTTTGAGTTCGGCGCCGAGGCGCTGGCCGAAGAACCGTCGTACCAGGACCTGGTGATCACGCCGGTTCTCGGTTCGTTGGTCGGGACCTGGTTCATGCACGTGCGCGAAGGCGTCACGACACGTACTTACACACGCGGCTACCGGTCGACCGGCGACAAGTGGATCTGGGTATTGACGGACCCGCTCGGGAGCCTCAACCGGCAGGTGGACAGGTTGTTTGGCTTCGACACCGAGCTCAGCTTCACGCCGTACCTTGCGACCCGCCAGCCGGTCGCGGACCCCTACGCACGCCCCTGGGAATACGATGCGGACACGGTGGTTGGGCTGAACCTCCGCTTGACCTGGTGAACGCCGCGGTAAGCCCTGCGTCGAGCATTACTGCAACGCCGCGAACGAAACGGACGTTGCTACACTCCGCAAATGCCCCCGTCCTTACCCGTGTATGAAAACGTCCAGGCGCTGCTTGCTGCCCGGGGGCCGGTCCGGCCGGTCTACTGCATTTATCCCGATGCCTACGTGGCCGCGGCACGGGCTTTCGTTTCCGGGTTCCCGGGTCGTGTGCTGTACGCTGTCAAGGCCAACGATCACCCTCACGTGCTCCGACTCCTGCACAGGGGCGGCATCCGCCACTACGACTGCGCGTCACTTCCGGAAATTGAGACGGTCAACCGGGAATGCCCCGGGAGCACCTGTTATTTCATGACACCCGTCAGGTTGCGCGGCGCTGCCGCTGCAGCTGTCACATTCGGCGTTCGGCACTTCATGATCGATCATCACAGCGGCCTTGCAGCGCTGGCTGCCGAGATCGACATGCGTTCCTCGGTCGTGTTCGCCCGAATGGCCGTCCACCACCCCGCCGCGATGGCGGACCTGTCGATACGTTTCGGCGCGCAGCCGGGGGAAATCCCCGGATTGCTCGCAAGTATCCGCGATGCCGGCGCGGAACCGGCGCTTGCCTTCAATGTCGGCTCGAACGTCGCGGACCCGGATGCGTACCGCTACGCCCTTGGCGTCGCACGAGAGGTACTCGCGGCACTTCCTTCGAGGCTCCGGCTCGTCGACATGGGCGGCGGCTTTGCCCTTCCGTATCCCGGCTTTCCGGTACCGCCGCTCGCGGACTATCTTGCAGCGGCGCGCGAGGGCATCGCCGGATTGCCACTCGCTGCCGGCGGTGAGGTCCTGATCGAACCGGGCCGGGCCCTGGCGGCGCCGGGCTTGTCGGCCGTCGTCGAAGTATTGCTGCGCAAGGACCAGCGGCTGTTCCTGAATGACGGTATGTACGGGATTTTCTGGGAGCTGCGCTTCAAGGGGCACAAGCGCTTTCCGGTTCGCTGCTTCCGGGATGGCCGCTTGTTGAGCGGCATGACGTCAGAGTTTCACCTCTTCGGGCCGACCTGCGATTCCTCGGACGCCCTGCCAGGGGCCGTTGAACTGCCGGTGGACATCCGCGCCGGCGACTACCTCGAATTCGGCTGCATCGGAGCGTACAGCCTCACCGGCCGAACCGACTTCAACGGGCACTACAGCGAGGACATCGTAACGATCAGCGGCGACATTCCGCCGCTGTAGGAGCGGCCCATGGCCGCGAATGGATCGCCGATGAAGATCACGGGCAAACGTTTCGCGCGCATGGCGCGCTCCTACTCAGATCGACGATTGCGGACGTATGGGGCTGCCGTCAAAAAAACGGCCGAGGCGCAACTCGTGGAGGTCGATGCCGGTTTCCTGGCCGGTGAGACGTCCCGCAGCGGCCATTCCCGCCCCCGGGCCGATGCCGAAACCGTGCCCGCTGAATCCGGTGGCGACAAAAAATCCCGGCACGCCTGTCTCGTCGATGACCGGAATGACATCCGGAGTGGATTCGATCATCCCTGCCCAGCTTTCGACGAACTCGATGCCGGCCAGTGCCGGGAAGATATCGGCGAGGTCCTGCCTGAGTTCGCGAAGTGCGCCTGCATTGGGTTCCGGGTCGAGGATCCTGGTTGCTTCGAAGGGCGATGGCTGGTCGAGGTCCCATGCCGACGGCGTGCGCCAGGCCTCGAAAAACTCGCGGCCGAAGGCGAGGCGCACGAGGCGCCAGTCCTGTCTCAATGCCGGAAGGAACTTGAAAAACCAGCGAAACGATGCGGGTGTGATCGAATGGTCGAGAATCGCGCCGGGCGCCACGGTATAGCCGCCGTCCGCGCGTCGCCTGATCCCGATCCGCTCGTCGAACAGGTTGCCGTCAAACAGGTCCGGACCGGGTGCGGTGCGTGCCACCGTGCCGCGCACCTGCAGCTGCGGCACCGCCACGCCGGCCGCCCGGCAAAACAGCGAGGT
>JBGTLY010000171.1:0-4273 GCA_041743865.1 Woeseiaceae bacterium | reverse complement strand
GACGAACACGTCGACGGTCGGCGCATCGGGAGCGGCGTGCACGACGAACGCGCGGGCGCTCGCCGCCGCAACGTCGGTCCGCGGCTGTTCCAGCACCAGAGGCTCGAGCGTTGCATCGGCGACACTGCCGATCGCGAGAATGCTGTAAAGGGTATCTCTTGCAAAAGTGACATCGACCGGCCCGAGTACCGGCGCCGCGCCTGCTGGCAGTATGCCGTCTACCTGTACCGAATACGTCCCCTCGTCTACGGTGAGGCGACCGGACCCTTCCTTGTAGTCGACGTCCGACAGGATTTCATCGCCGGCGAAAAGCACGTTTACCGGTGGTGCATCCGCCGATGCGTGCAACACCTGGACATCGAACGTTTCTGCGAGCGTCGGCGGGGGAACGAACGGAATGTCGTCATCGTCGTTGTCGCACGCGCCGAGAAGCAAAAGAAACGGCAATATCAGAATAAAACGTTCAGGTCTCATGATGTAACTCTCGTCAGTATCTTGTGTGGACGAGATTGCCGGAGGCGCCGTCTGTGAGGGTCTCACAGCCGTTTCAGGTTGTTTCCGGTTGTTTCCGCCGGCCGCGATCTGCACGTCACGGCCCTGGACGGGCTATCATTCCCCCATGTCCAAGGTCCTTTTGATTGACGACGACAAGAAGCATTCCGAACTCCTGCAGGCGTATTTCAAGCGGTTTGGAATACAGCTTCTGTGCGCCGGTGATGCCGTCGAAGGCCTGCGCAGGCTGCGGCGTGAGGATCCAGACCTCCTGCTGCTGGATGTCATGCTGCCCGGCAAGGACGGATTCGAGATCTGTAGGGAAGTCCGAAGGACTAGCGATATCCCGATCATCATGCTGACGGCAAGGGGCGACGTCATTGACCGTGTATCCGGACTGGAACTCGGCGCGGATGACTACGTCGGCAAGCCGTTCGAGCCCCGTGAACTCGTTGCGCGCGTCCAGGCCATCCTGCGTCGTCTCGAACCCGGCGGCACGCGGTCCGGGAGGTTGGCATTCGAAGGACTGGTGATCGACCCGGACACAAGAATCGTCCGCGTCGATGATCAGCCTGTAGATCTCACATCAATGGAGTTCGAACTGCTGTTGATCCTTGCCCGACGACATGGCAAGAAGCTTTCGCGCGACGAGATTCTGAGTGAGTTGCGCGGCATCGATGCCGCGATATTGACGCGGTCTGTCGACATAATGATCAGTCGTTTGCGACACAAACTCGGGGACTCGATCAAGCCGGCGCGTTTCATCCAGACGATCTGGGGCCGCGGCTATTCGTTCGTCGGCGTGCCGGCGCCCGACGCAACGGGAGGGTGATGCAAAGCCCGGGCCGGCGCCTCTGGCGGTCGCTGTCGGTGCGACTGCTCGCCATCTTTCTGTTACTCGGTTTCCTGTTTGTCTGGGGCTCGTTCGTCGCACTGCGCTGGGTCTACAACAGCGACAACATCCGCGGACTGATCAGCGGACATCTCTCGTTGCACGTCCACTATGTCCGGGAAGATATCGGGTCTCCGCCGAGCATAGATAACGCGCTGACCATCACAAAGAGCGTTCCCGTCGACATTCGTATCATCGGTCCGGATCTTGACTGGATGTCCGATCCTGACTTTCCGGCGCCGTCCGACCTCGATTTCGGGTCGAGTCCTGCGTTCAGTGATGATCCGGGCGCATGGGTCGACGAACTGCAGGGCGTCGAGTTCGCAAGTCGCGGGGATCACAATTTTCTCAAGATGCGCCATGGAGAGTACGACATCATCGTGGTATCCCCACGCATTGCGGACAAGCGGCAGGGCCCGCCGTTGATGCTGCTCATTGTGGGTCTTGGCCTCACGTTCCTGCTAATCGGATATATGGCGGTTCAATGGCTGTTCCGCCCGATCCGGGATATCCGTGCCGGCGCGAACCAGATTGGCCGTGGCAATTTCGAGCATCGGATACAGAACATCCGTAACGACCAGCTGGGGGACCTCGCCACGGACATCAACACACTGGCGGGCGACGTCGAGGGCATGCTCGATGCAAAACGTGCATTGCTTCTGGGGATCAGCCACGAACTGCGTTCGCCATTGTCACGGCTGAGGCTGATTGCCGAGTTCATCGACAAACCAGTCGAAAAAGATTCCGTGCGTGCCGAGGTCGACGAAATGGAAAAAATCGTCCAGGCACTACTGGAGGCGGAACGCCTCAACGCCCGGCACGCACCGCTGGCGCGGAGCGATGTAATCGTGTCGGACCTCATCGAGGACATGCTAAGCGACTTTTTCGCCCGGGACCGCTCCCGGATTCGTTTTCACGACCGCGTCGGGGACGAGCCGGTCAGCCTGGATCCTGCGCGCGTTACGCTTATGCTCAAAAACCTCCTGAGCAACGCACTCCGCTATTCCCCTGTCGAGTCCGGCTTCGTCGATTTGACAGTGAAACACCTCGGCGCCGACCTCGTCTTTCGCGTTCGCGATCACGGGCCGGGAATTCCCGCGGAGCAGGTGGCACGGCTCGGGGAGCCGTTTTACCGCGGGGATCCCTCGAGGACCCGCAGGACCGGTGGCTCGGGACTGGGACTTTACCTGGCTATCCTGATCGCGCGTGCCCACGGCGGCATGCTCGAACTGACCGAAAACAGCCCTAACGGCGCCGTCTTCGAAGTCCGCTTGCCGATCGTCTGACCGGACTGGAACCGCCCCCGCTTATCGCCGGCGACTTGACTCGCTGGAGCGGATGATATCAAAATAGTATCAAATTGATTCACCTCGGGGAGAAGAATATGTTCCAGGAAAAAATGCGCAAGCCCGTTTCCGGGTACCTGATGATCGCCGTGTTGGCCCTGTTGCAGTTGACCTGCGGGTTTGGCGTATTCGCGGCGGCGCGGGCCCATTCCGTTGCAGGCGTGATATTCGCCTGCCTCGCGTTCGTTATCGTCGTGATCCTGTGGATCGGGTTCTTCATGGTCCATCCGAACGAGGCGAAAGTCCTCCAGCTGTTCGGCAACTATGTCGGTACCGTGCATGACACCGGCCTCAAGTGGGCGAATCCATTTTACCAGAAGTCGCGCGTCTCCACGCGCATCCGGAATTTCGAAAGCGGTCGGCTCAAGGTAAATGACTCGAGCGGCAGTCCGATCGAGATTGCGGCGGTGGTCGTATGGAAAGTATTCGATACGGCCGAAGCACTGTTTGAGGTCGACGACTACGAAGAGTTCGTGCGCATTCAGAGTGAGTCTGCCTTGCGAAACCTGTCGACGACTTATCCCTATGAACCCAACGACGATGAACGCATCGCCTTGCGCAGCCACCCGGGCGAGATTGCGGTGGCACTGTGCAACGAAATTCAGGATCGGCTCGAAAAAGCCGGCGTTACGGTCATCGAAGCGCGCATCAGCCATCTGGCCTATTCGCCGGAGATAGCCAGCGCGATGCTCCGGCGGCAGCAGGCGTCCGCCATCATCGCGGCCCGGACCCAGATCGTTGCAGGAGCGGTCGGCATGGTCGAAATGGCCCTCGACGAGTTGAAAAACGTCATAGAACTGGAACCGGAGCGACGTGCCGCGATGGTCAGCAACCTGCTCGTGGTGCTTTGCGGCGAAGAAGCTGCGCGGCCGGTGATCAATACCGGCACGTTGTACACGTGAGCAACCGGTAGGTGACGTAGCCGATGACTGGACGCAAGGCATTCGCACTGCGCATCGATGAAAGGACGCTCGAGGCCATGCAACGTTGGGCTAACGACGATCTGCGCAGCCTCAATGCGCAGATCGAGTTTGTGCTCAGGGAATCCCTGCGCAGGAACGGTCGATTGCCGGAGCCGGACGACAAGCGAAAGCGCTGACGCCGGGTGCTAGTATCCGTGCATGAGCGAACTCATCCCGATCGCAGTGGTGATCCTGGCCCTTGTCGCCGCAGGTTCCATCATCTACGTCGCCTGGGAACTCACGTCCAAAGACATTCACGAGGTCCTCGAGCGATCGCTCGGCCAGCGCGGCGCCGGAGAGCGCAAGCCGGACGGCTCTTCGTGCGCCGAATCCGGGAATGGTGAAGGGCCGGAAGAACCCGGACTGGGCGAGCCCCGTACTCGGAAGTTCCGACGGGAAGGTGCGGAAGGTGCGGAAGGTCCGGACACGGGGGACACCGGCAAGCCCTGACCCGGCTGCAATCCTTCGTCTGGCCGCTGAGAGCGTTAGCGGGTACGGCTCGTCCTGGCGCGCGCCGGCGCCGCCGACGAGGAATTCCGCGACGGCGAACTCGCCGATTGCGCGGGTCTCGACGGTGCAGC
>JBGTLY010000170.1:0-4288 GCA_041743865.1 Woeseiaceae bacterium | reverse complement strand
CTACTACTCGCGACGCGATATCCCGAACTGCGCGGCGGCGGCCGCCGCGGCAGGCTTATCCGCGCGCGCGGGCGCCAACCGCACTTGCCCGTCGATATCCAGTTTGGCGACGTGACGGCCGATCGTGCGGTCATCTGGAGCCGCTGCGATCGCTCTGCGCGCCTCAGGGTCCGGTACGCATTCGACGAGGGATTCGCCAAACCCGCGGAACTGGTGGGAGAGTTTGCGTTGCCCGAAAGCGACCTCACGGCTCGCATCGATCTGGCTGGCCTGCCGCCGGACAGCGATGTCTTCGTCCGGGCGGCGTTTGAGGACCCGGCCAGCGGGCAGCTGCTGGGCGCGCCTGTGCCGGGCCGTTTTCGCACGGCACCGATCGCATCACGGAACATCCGGTTTGTCTGGGGCGGCGACACGGTTGGTCAGGGCTTTGGCATCAATCCGGACGACGGCGGCATGCGCATTTACGAAGCCATGCGGGCCGTCGGACCGGACTTTTTTGTGCACTGCGGCGACACCGTCTACGCCGACGCTCCGATTCCGCCGGTGAAACCGGCGGAAGACGGAGAATCTGGCGCAATCTGGTAACGCCGGAAGTCAGCAAAGTGGCCGAAACGCTCGACGAGTTTCGCGGCCGGTATCGTTACAACCTGCTCGATGACAACGTGCGGCGTTTCGGCGCCGAAGTCCCGCAGATTTGGCTGTGGGACGACCATGAAGCCGTGAACAACTGGTCGCCGTCGAAAGACCTGTCCGGCGACGAGCGCTACATTGAGAAGAGCGTACCCCTCCTCGTCGCGCGCGGCAGAAGGGCTTTCCTTGAGTACGCGCCGATACGCCGGTATGCCGGAGATGAAGGCGGACGCATCTACCGGCACGTGCCCTACGGCGAGTTACTGGACCTGTTCGTGCTCGACATGCGCTCGTATCGCGGACCTAATACCTGGAATCGGCAATCGGCGCCGAGCGGCGTAACGGCGTTTCTCGGCCGGGCACAGTGCGCGTGGCTAAAGCAATCGCTGCATCGCTCGCGCGCCACCTGGAAGGTGATCGCAGCGGACATGCCGCTCGGGCTGCAGGTCAAAGACGGCACGGATGATGACGGGCGCCCTCGTTTCGAAAACGCCGCCAACGGCGATGGCCCGGTGCTAGGCCGCGAGTTCGAGCTCGCCGACTTGCTGCAGTTTGTGCGCGAGCAGGAAATCGCTAACATCGTTGGGATCACTGCCGACGTCCATTACTGCGCGGCGCACCGCTACGATCCGGCGCTGGCACGCTGCACCGACTTCAAGCCGTTCTGGGAGTTCGTCGCCGGCCCTCTGAACGCCGGAAGCTTCGGCCCGGCGGCGCTCGACGACACGTTCGGGCCGCAGGTCGTGTTTCAGAAAGTACTGCGGATGCAGAACGCGTCACCGTTTGCCGGTCACCAGTTCTTCGGGCAAATCGATATCTACGCCGCCTCGGGAGCGATGACAGTCCGCCTCAAAGATATCGACGGCGGAACGTTGTTACGCAGGAGCTGGTGGCGGAGTGAAGGCAGTGCTACCGGCCTTCCTTCAAGCGTCGCGCATTCACGATTACGCCGAGCTGCGCGGCGGCGGAGGCGATCCGTTCAATCGCTCTGTCCATACTTTTCGGTGTACACGCGCCGAAGCCGAACAACAGTCCGTTCGATTTGTCGCCGAGTTCGGAATATTCCGAAAGGCTGCGAGACCAACGCCGTTTCGCCGGCATTGCGCGACCAGCCGATCAGCGTCAATAGCCGCGTCGAGCGACGCTGCCAGGTGCAGCCCGGCAGCAGATGGGAGTGGGTCGAGCCAGCCTTCGCAGCGCTTTCGAAAAAGTGCCGACGTAAAAGACACATCCTTCCCGATCGAGCGTCTGCAGGGCGTCCAGAGGGCTCGCGCCATAGCGAAACTCGCCTTCGTATCGTCTTGCACGATTGCAGCTCCATGCTGGCGGGCGAAGTCGAGCAGGTCTCTGGGTCGTGGCAGGGACATGGCCACGGCGGTCAGGAATGGGTGTGAGGGCGTCACACAGACAATGGCAAATTGTCCGTGGAAATCGCCTACGGCGTAACCAGCAGAACTCCTGATACCGATGCCGCGTAGCGCAGTTCCGCGCCGCGTGGCAAAGATAGGGCCATCATAAGGCCCGACTACCGCCTGTATTTGTCACCGGAATTCGTTGCGACGGACGCAGATTTCGAATACCTGAAACGGGACATGGTGCAGGTGCGATTCATGCGCACTCTCGAGAATTTCATGGTCGCTGTTCCGGAGTCAGTCAATCGCGCACAATTAAAGAATGAAGTGGTCTACTAAATCCGGACACCGCGTTAAGGCTGTAGAATGCCATGACGAGGTGAACGATGACAACAGAAAAGAGAAAACGCAGTAATTATACCGAGGAATTCAAACGCGAGGCCGTGGCACTGGTGACCGAGCAAGGTTACAAGATTGCGGAGGCCGCTCGGAGCTTGGACGTTAATGCAAACGTGATCAGCCGTTGGCGCCGTGAGTTTGAGGCAGAAGTAGTCGGTACGCGCTTGGTGGGAGAGGAAAAAGAAGAACTCAAGCGTCTTCGTAAAGAAGTTCGGCAGCTGCGGATGGAAAAGAGATTTTAAAAAAAGCGAGTCAGTACTTCGCCAAGGAAATGAAGTGAAATACGCCTTCATTGCCAACCAGGCAGACACGTTTCGGGTGCGTCTGTTGTGCCGCATGCTGAAGGTTCAGCGCAGCGCGTACTACGACTGGCGAGCACAGCCTGCCACGGTCGTTCCGGCGGAGGAGCTCGCGCTGAGACGACGCATGAAGGCGCTGTTCACAGCCTCCAGGGACAGTCTCGGCAGCCGCATGATGATGAAAAATCTGCAGCAGGAAGGTTTTGATATTGGGCGTGAGAAAACACGCCGTCTGATGAAGCAGATGGGGCTGAAGGTCAAACAGAAGCGCAAGTTTAAAGTGACGACCGACAGTAATCACAAGCTCCCCGTCGCCGCCAATGTATTGAACCGTGCATTTCTGCCAGCGGCGCCCAACGAGGCCTGGGGCACGGATATTACCTATCTGTGGACCCAGCAGGGCTGGGTCTACCTGGCCGTGGTGATCGACCTGTACTCTCGCCGTGTGGTCGGCTGGGCCGTTGACCGGCGCATGAAAAAAGCATTAGTTATCCGCGCGCTCATGATGGCTGTAAATCTGCGCAAGCCGCCGGCTGGCCTGATCTGTCACTCAGATCGCGGTAGCCAGTACGCAAGTCACGATTACCAGAAACTGCTACGACGCTACGGTCTGATTGCCAGCATGAGTCGCAAAGGAAATTGTTGGGACAATGCACCGGTCGAGCGCTTCTTCAGCAGCCTGAAACGTGAATGGACCGGGGACCGTCTGTACCGCAACCGCCAGGAAGCGATTGCAGATATCAGAGAATACGTGGCCGTGTATTACAACGCTAAGCGTCTACACTCGACGCTCGGTTACGCAACACCGCTAGAGTACGAAAAGCGCCTTAACAAAGTGTCCGGAATTACTTGACCACAACACAATGGGCTGGTGGCGCGGGTCGAGTGCGAGATGGACCGCGATCCCTTCAGCGCCGATCTCTTCATCTTCGGTAGCGCTCGGTGTCTATCGCCAACTATCGCTGCATTCATGTAAATCTGTTCGCTGATTGTTATCGGACCAAATGGTCACAACATCGAGGGCGTTTGCGATCGACCCGATGGCTGACCAGTTCCCGACTCGCAGACGAAATTAGCAGCGTCCTCGGAGCGCTACGGACTCCACCGCCACCACCCGTTGCGGCCAACCCGCAACCGGCGGCGGGGACGGCCGCTCACAGTCCGATACCCCAGTTATTTCCCTGGCATTCCGTCTTGGCACGGCTATTGCACTAGGTTCCGTGAGGGGTGACGACCGCCGGTCGCCACTAATCCCCTGAGCACAATCACCGACAATCTTTCACTAGGAGCATGATCATGAAGTCACGAAACATTCTGTTGTCCACCGCTATCGGTACGCTGCTTGCGGTTGGCATGGCGAGCGTGTCGGCCCAGGAGGCCGATGAGGGTTCCACCGAGAAGTGCTACGGCGTGGCCAAGGCTGGCAAGAACGACTGTGCGGGCAGGGGCCACGCCTGCGCGGGCCAGTCCAAGACCAACGCCGACGGCGAGGAGTTCATCAAGCTGCCCAAGGGCACCTGCGACCGCCTGGTTGGCGGCAGCACCACGCCGAAGGCCTAATGAACGCGGGGCCCAAAGCCGCGTGCGCTCCCGGGCCGATGCCAGCGC
>JBGTLY010000169.1:0-13085 GCA_041743865.1 Woeseiaceae bacterium | reverse complement strand
TTATATTACTACGCTCCGACGGGCTCCAAACGGCCCGTTAGCCGCCTGTCACGATGCGAGGGACAGTGATTGACGAAGTCGCATTTGAGCCCGGCCGCCATAGAACGTTATGGTGTGAAAATGACACTCAGTTGCTGTTATGCAGGTAGACCAGAACAGGAAGCCACATGACCATGAACAATGACCACGAGGGCACCGACATAATGCGGCATCCCGTCCACCTCGGGCTCGGCGCAACAGCAGAGGCGGAGGCGAACTTCACCGGCGAGATCACGTGGTATGACGACTACGTCGAGCGGCACGCAGCCGACGGACGCGAGGCACGTCTGGTCAGTGTGTACTCCTTCTCGGAACCCTGGGACATGTGGGAAATGCACCCGGAGGGCGCCGAAGTCGTGCTGTGCATCGCCGGGTCGATGACCCTGTTACAGAAACAGTCCGACGGCAGCGCTCTTCGGACCCGCCTCTCGCCCGGCCGATACGCAATCAATGCGCCGGGTACCTGGCACACTGCCGACGTCGATCAGGAAGCAACCGCCGTTTTCATCACGGCAGGCCTGGGGACGCAGCATCGTCCGCGGGACTGAGTTCGGCGACCCTTGCCTCCGGGAGTATACTGGCAACTCCCCGCCCAAAACTCCTGAAATAATTCCGTCTGCAGAAGACATAGAGAGGCTGCAAGCATGAAATACAAACCCACCCTGCTGATAAGTATCGCCGCCCTGTCACTCAGCGCGAACGCGGCGCTCGATGAAGGAGATACTGCGCCCCTGTTCGAGGCCCGGGCATCCTTGGATGGCAAAGCCTTCGACTACTCCCTTGCCGATGCTTTAGAAAAGGGAACCGTCGTCGTCTATTTTTACCCGTCGGCCTACACGTCCGGCTGCAACATCCAGGCGCACGAATTTTCGGTGAACATGAACGCTTTCGAGGCGGCGGGCGCGAGTGTCATCGGCGTATCCCTCGACAGCATCCAAAGGCTGAACGACTTTTCCGCGGACCCGGAGTACTGCGCTGGCAATCTGACGGTTGCGTCGGACCCGGAGGGGGCGATCGCGAAGTCTTATGAACTCGCGGTTCGGGACGCGGTGTCAGGTGCGGAGGACACGCGCGGCGCCGAGATCGGCCATGGCTTCGCCGAACGCGTGACCTTCATCGTGACGCCCGATGGCAAAGTCGCGGAGACGATAGGCGGCGTGTCACCTTTCGAGAACGTGGAACAGTCACTTGCCGCGGTCCAGCGACTCGCGCAATAGGGCCGACCGGCATCGCCGGCGGGACTCGCGGGTATATGTCGAAGAAAGAGAAAAAGCCGAAGAAGACGAAGGTGAAGAAGCCGCCGCTCGGCAGGCGGCTGGGCAGCCGAATGCGGACGATGGGCCTCGTGGGCGCCGATGCCGTGCGCAATCCCCGCGGTATCCCGCAGACGGCGCACGGCGCGTTCCGAACCTGGTTCCGGAAGATATGGGATACGCGCGGCGGCGGACTTTACACGCTGGGCTATGCGCTGAGTTTTGCGGCGCTCGAGTTCAGGACCCTCATCGGCGAAGTCGCCGGGATGGGGAACCCGGGCGATTTCGTCATCGCGCAACTCATCGAATTCTTCATGCGATTCGGCACGGAGACCATCAGCAACCTCGTCATGGCGTTCATGTGGCCGGTATTCGTCGTGAGCTGGTATCCGCCCTGGGGCATGGGCCTGCTGATACTTGCCTTTGGACTGTTCCCCAGGTTCATCCGGCCGCCGATCGAGCGGTGGCTGTTTCAGGGCGAGCAGGATTCGGCCTGAGCCAAACGCTGGAAGGCAAGTTCATGCGCCGACCCACCTGCTGCGAAACACGAAGAACACGGCACCAAGCAGGCACAATGCCGCCCAGAGGTAGTCGAGCTTCAGGGGTTCGCGCAGGTAGAACAGCGCGAACGGCACGAATACCGTCAGCGTAATGACTTCCTGCACGAGCTTGAGCTGCCCCACGGAAAGCACCGTGTAGCCTATGCGGTTTGCCGGGACCTGCAGCATGTATTCGAAGAACGCGATGCCCCAGCTGATGAGAGCGGCAATTATCCAGGGCTTGTGATTGAGTTCCTTCAGGTGGGCATACCACGCGAAGGTCATGAAGATGTTGCTCAGGGTGAGGAGGGCAATGCTGACGAGGACAGGGTGCATCGGACGCAACCGAAAGTCGGGACGAGGCGAGCGTAGGGGCAGCGCGAGAACGGCGCAAGGCCAGCGCCGGTCTCGTACGCAGCTAGAGCGGCTTCCTCAGCAGTACCCAGTTTTGGCTGCTCGTTTCCCAGCCGTCCTTGACCATTGGCCGGGCCGCAATCTCAACGTAGCCGGAACGCTCGTACAGCCGCCGTGCGCCGGTGTTGCCGTCGCTGACGATGATCGACAGCCCGCGCCGCAGGCTGAGGGCGGCGAGCTGTTCGGCAATACCGAGCAACGCCCGGCCGTAGCCCTTGCCGCGATGCTCGGGGTAGCTTGCGAGGATGTTTACGTACCAGGTGCCGGGAACGAGATCCTCCAGTTCCTGTAGCGGTACGAACATCGGCGGCAGGTCGTTCCAGCCGTCGGGATCCGGTTCGTCGCCAAGCGGATAGCCGGTGAGCATCGCGGCGACGCTCCCGTCGTCCCTGCCATCGACCCTGCGAACCACAGTGTTTCGGTACGTGTAGGCGCCTGATTCACGCTGCGCGCGCTGCCGCCCGACATCCCAGCCCGATTCGCCGTCCGCCGCAGACAGGCTCCAGAGATAGTACGGCATGCCTTCGCCCGCCATGTTGACGAGCTCGGCCATCGCGTCCGCATCGTCCGGCGTTGCCCAGCGGTGCGCCGGCGGCAGAGCGATCATCTCAGTTCGTTTCGGCGATGTGACCCTGGTGGCTCGCCCGCTCCGCGAAGCCGTCCTGCCATTGCGAGCGCCGCGATGCCGGGGCGACCTGTACGGCCGTCACCTTGTACTCGGGACAATTGGTGGCCCAGTCGCTGTATTCCGTGGTCACGACATTCGCGCCGGTCTCAGGGTTGTGAAAGGTCGTGTAGACGACGCCCGGTTTGACGCGCTCCGTGAGCGTGGCCTTCAGCGTGATTTCGCCTTTGCGGCTCGCGAGGGAGACGAGCTGACCCTCGTGAATGCCGCGCAATTCGGCATCGCTCGGGTGGATCTCGAGCAGGTCCTCGCGATGCCACGCGACATTCGCTGTGCGCCGCGTCTGGGCACCGACATTGTATTGCGACAGGATGCGCCCGGTCGTCAGCAGCAGCGGGAACTTGCGATTCGTGCGCTCCTCGGTCGGCACATACTCCGTCTCGACAAACAGCCCTTTGCCGCGCACGAATCGGTCGATGTGCATGATCGGCGTTCCCATGGGCGCCGCCTCGTTGCACGGCCACTGCACGCTGCCCACCTCGTCCAGGAATTTGAAACTCACGTTCGTAAAAGTAGGGACCAGCACCGCGATCTCATCCATGATCGCCGCCGCGTTCTCGTAGTGCATCGGGTAGCCCAGTGCATTGGCGAGCTCCGCCGTGATTCGCCATTCGTCCTTGCCCTGGCGGGGCTCCATCACCGGACGTACGCGATTGATGCGACGTTCGGCGTTGATGAATGTGCCATCCTTCTCGAGGAAAGACGTGCCCGGCAGGAACACGTGCGCGAATTTCGCGGTCTCGTTCAGGAACAGGTCCTGGACGACGATGCATTCCATGTTGGAGAGCGCTGCCTCGACATGTTGCGTGTTGGGGTCAGACTGCGCGAGATCCTCGCCCTGGATGTACATCCCCATAAATTCGCCGGCGCAGGCCGCGTCGAACATGTTCGGTATGCGGTAGCCCGGCACCGGGTCGAGCGTCACGTCCCAGAGTTTTTCGAAGGTCCCGCGCACCGCGTCGTCCGACACCGGCCGGTACCCAGCCAGTTCGTGCGGGAAGGACCCCATGTCGCAGGAGCCCTGCACGTTGTTCTGGCCGCGCAGCGGATTCACTCCGACCCCCGAGCGGCCGATATTGCCGGTCGCCATCGCGAGGTTCGCCATGCCCATGACCATGGTCGAGCCCTGGCTGTGCTCGGTGACGCCGAGGCCGTAATAGATCGAGGCGTTCTTCGCGCTGCCGTAGAGCCGCGCGGCGGCACGTAGCGCTTCCGCATCGACCCCGGCCACTGCGGCGACGGCTTCCGGCGAATTCTCGGGCCTCGAAATCATCGCCTTCCAGGCTTCGAAGGAATCGACATCGCAGCGCTCGCGAACGTAGGCCTCATCGACGAGACCCTCCGCGACTATGACGTGCGCGAAGGCATTGATGATGGGCACGTTCGTCCCGGGCGAGAGCGGCAGGTGGTAGTCCGCCTTGATATGGGGCGAACGCACGAGCCCGATTTTCCGGGGGTCCACGACGATGAGCTTCGCGCCCTGCCGCAGCCGGCGCTTCATCTGCGAGGCGAACACCGGGTGGCCCTCGGTCGGGTTCGCGCCAATGACGACGATGACGTCGGAATCCATGACGCTGTCGAAGGGCTGAGTGCCGGCGGAGGTGCCGAGCGTCTGCTTCAGGCCATAGCCGGTCGGCGAATGACAGACACGAGCGCAGGTGTCGACGTTGTTGTTGCCGAACGCGGCGCGCACGAGCTTCTGCACGACAAACACTTCCTCATTCGTGCAGCGAGACGAGGTAATGCCGCCGACGGACTTCCGGCCGTACTTCGCCTGGATCGCCTTAAAACGGTCCGCCGCGTAGCCGATTGCCTCGTCCCAGCTCACTTCACGCCACGGGTCGCTCGTGGTCTCGCGAATCATCGGGTTCAGCACACGCTCGCGGTGCGACGCATAACCCCAGGCGAAACGGCCCTTCACGCAGCTGTGTCCGTGGTTCGCCTGGCCATCCTTGTAGGGTGTCATGCGTACGACCTGGTCACCCTTCAATTCCGCCTGGAAGGAACAGCCGACGCCGCAGTAGGCACAGGTCGTCACGACTTTACGTTCGGGCTGGCCGTGTTCGACGATACTTTTTTCCATCAGTGTCGCCGTCGGGCAGGCCTGCACGCAGGCGCCGCAGGAAACGCACTCGGAATCGAAAAAGTTTTCGCCGGGGATGCCCGCCGAAACTTTCGAGCCGAAGCCTCGGCCTTCGATGGTCAGTGCGAACGTGCCCTGGACCTCGTCGCAGGCACGCACGCAGCGCGAGCAGACGATGCACTTGCTTGCATCGAACTGGAAATAGGGATTGCTGGCATCGACCGTGGCAGCAAGGTGATTCTCACCGTCGAAGCCGTAGCGCACCTCGCGCAGGCCGACCGCGCCCGCCATGTCCTGGAGTTCGCAATCACCGTTTGCAGAGCAGGTCAGGCAGTCGAGCGGGTGATCGGAGATATAGAGCTCCATCACGTTGCGCCGCAGTTTCGCGAGCCTGCCGGTCTGGGTGCGGATCTGCATGCCGTCTTCAACCGGCGTGGTGCACGAGGCGGGTGTGCCTCTGCGTCCCTCGATCTCGACGAGACACAAGCGGCAGGAGCCGAACGCCTTCAGGCTGTCCGTTGCACAAAGCTTGGGAATATCGATCCCGGCTTCGCGTGCGGCGCGAAGAATGCTGGCACCCGCCGGAACAGCAAGGGGGTGCCCATCGATTACGACGTTTACGAGTCGCGCGTCCGGGGGTGCCGGCGTGCCGAGATCCTTTTGTCGCGTGCGATTCATTCGTGGACTCTCCTGGTGATGCCTGCCTGTCGGGGCGCGGCGAAGTCCTCTGCGAAGTATCTCAGGATACTGCGGACCGGGTAGGGCGTCATTCCGCCCATGGCGCACAGGGATGCGCCCTCCATCGTGTCACATAACTCGTTCAGGAGGTCGTAATTGTCCTCACGGTTCTCGCCATTGATCATGCGGTCAATGACTTCCACGCCACGGGTGGAACCGATCCGGCAGGGCGTGCACTTGCCGCAGGATTCGATGGCACAGAATTCCATCGCGTAGCGCGCAAGGCGCGCCATGTTGGTCAGATCGTCGAATACGACGATGCCGCCGTGCCCGATCATCGCGCCTATCCCGACGAAGGCCTCGTAGTCCATCGGCGTGTCGAGTTTTTCCGCGGGCACATAGGGGCCCAGAGGGCCGCCGACCTGCACGGCCTTCACCGGCCGGCCGCTTGCCGTGCCGCCGCCGAAATCCTCGATCAGTTCGCGTAGCGTGATGCCGAATGCCTTCTCGACGAGCCCGCCGCGCCGGATGTTGCCGGCGAGCTGGAACGCGAGGGTCCCCTTCGAACGATTGACGCCGAAACCGGCATAGCGCTCCGCCCCGAGCCGCAGGATGTTGGGAACGGAGGCTAGCGTCACGACATTGTTGACGACTGTCGGTTTGCCGAACAATCCGGCGAGGGCGGGCAGAGGCGGCTTGGACCTGACGATGCCCCGTTTGCCTTCGAGGCTCTCGAGCATCGCCGTTTCCTCGCCACAGACGTAAGAGCCGGCACCCAGGTGCAATTCGATGTCGAAGTCGAAGCCCGAGCCCCGGATGTCCGCACCCAGCCAGCCGGCATCGCGCGCATTGACCAGCGCTTTGGAAAAGATCTTGTGCGTCAGCGGATATTCCGATCGCAGGTACACGTATCCTTTGTTCGCGCCGACCGCGAAGCCGGCGATCGCCATGCTCTCTATCAGGCCGTACGGGTCGCCTTCCATGAGCATGCGGTCGGAAAACGTTCCGCTGTCGCCCTCGTCCGCATTGCAGGCGATGTACTTCTGCGTGCCCGGTGCGTCACGGACCGTTCGCCATTTGATGCCCGTGGGAAAGCCGGCGCCTCCGCGGCCGCGCAGGCCTGAATCGAGCACGGCCTGCACGACGGCTTCCCCGCCGATCTCGAAAGCCCTCTCGAGGGCCGCGAAACCCGACGCCGCGCGAAAGTGATCGAGCGACAGGGATTCGATGAGACCGCAGCGGAAGAAAGTCCAGCGATCCTGGCGAATCAGGTACGGAACCTCGTTTATCGGCCCGAGTCGCTTCGGGTGAGTGCCGCCCACGAGGAAGCCGCCATCGAAGAGCGTTGCCACGTCGCCCGGGAGGATGTTGCCGTAGGCAATCCGTCCCGCACCCGTCTCCACTTCCACGAGCGGTTCGAGCCAGCTTGCGCCCCAGGAGCCGTTCCGAAGCAGCTGGATATCGGTGCCGCGTTCCTTTGATATGCGCGCAATTGTGACCGCCACGTCGTCGGCGCCTACCGAGACCGCCGACGTTTCACGCGGCACGTAAATCTTCGTGCGGTCCATCAGCCCGCATCCTCCAGCGCAGCGACCAGCTCATCGAAGCGATCCGCGTTTACCCGGCCATAGACCCGATCGCCGATCATGACGGCCGGCGCGCAGGCGCAGTTGCCGAGGCAGTACACCGGCTCGAGCGTCAGGTCATCCTTCGTCTCGTGTAACGCCATGCCGAGCGTCGCCGTTGCGTGCTCGGTCAGCTCCCGGCTGCCCATCGCCTGGCAGGCCTCTGCCTGGCAGATCTTTACGCGGTGCCGGCCCGGCAGCGCCGTCAGGAAGTCGTGGTAGTAGCTGACGACGCCATAGACGTCGGCGCGTGACAGGTTCAACTCGTCCGCGAGCTGGCGGATCGCGGCCTCCGGCACGTAGCGAAAGCGTTCGACCACGCCATGCAGGATCTGGATCAGCATCTCCGGCCTGGCGTCGAAACGCGCAACGATCGAGCTCGTAATGGCCGCGTCGTATCCGTTGTTCAGCGACATACGCGAGCTTCCCCCGAATAGATGTTGAAGGTGTCGCCGCGCAGGAAGCCGATGAGCGTCATATTGAACTCGCGGGCGAGGTTGACCGCGAGACTCGACGGTGCACTGACGGCCGCCAGAAGCGGGATACCGGCCACCAGGGTTTTCTGCATGAGTTCGAAGCTCGCCCGGCCGGAGACGATGAGGCCTAGATCGGCAGCCGGCAGGCGGCCGTCGAGCAGAAGCCGCCCGACGAGCTTGTCGACGGCGTTGTGGCGGCCGACATCTTCCGCTGCGGCCAGGAGCCGTCCTGCAACGTCGAACGCGCCGGCGGCGTGGAGGCCCCCGGTGTCCTCGAAGGTTTTCTGCGCTGCACGCAGCGTGGCCGGCATCCCGGTGATCACGGACTCCGGGAACCCCGGGTCGCTGCTTTCGAACGCATCGAGGCCCGTCACCCGCAGGGCCTCGAGCGAAGTCTTGCCGCAGACGCCGCAGCTCGAGGTCGTATAGAAGTGCCGATGCAGGCGGCCGAGGTCGACTGCGACCTTGCCGCCGAGATCCACGCGTATTACGTTGTGGTTACCGCTATCGGGCGCGGGCGGCCCGCACACGTCGATCGACGCGATATCACCGGCGGCATGCACGATGGATTCGGTAAACAAAAACCCCGCTGCCAGGGCCGCGTCGTCGCCGGGGGTGCGCATCGTTATCGACAGGCTCTTGAGCGCACGTCCCTCAGGCGTCGAGTAGCCGAGCCGGATTTCCAGGGGTTCCTCGACAGCCACGGCATCGGGCAGGGCGCTGCGCTGTCCCTGCCGGCATTTCTGTATGTCGATGGCAAAGCTGCCTGCGTTCATGATCGAAACTCCCCGGGCTGCAAGTATACTCGTCCTGCATTCGAGCGAATGAGAATCGTTCGCAAGCAGCGGATATTGATAGAGATTGTTACATCTTCCGTTTTGCCGCCGTTCAGTTTTCCTGCGTACAATGACCGTACAAAGTTTGAGCAAATTCCCATACCAGAGGTGCCATTCGTGAAAAAGATTCCGCGCCGTACATTCATCCAGTTATCCGCCGCTGTCGCGACCGCTGGCCTTATCCAGACAGGCCGGGAAGCGCAGGCGCAGGACCTGCCGCACCTCGAGCTCGACGACCCGATGGCGCAGGCAATGAAGTACACGCACGATGCCAGCACGGTCGATGCGTCCGCGAAACCGAATCCTGCCGAGAACCAGAATTGCGCAAATTGCGCGCTGATCCAGGGCGAGGACGGTGCTGAGTGGCGGCCCTGCCAGATCTTCCCGGGCAAGCTCGTCAATGCGAAAGGCTGGTGCTCGGTCTGGGCTCCGAAAGCCTGATCTCATCGCAGTCCCAAACGCGGCCGACCGCGGTCGGCGCCCGCTCCAACCGGATCAGGTACAATGCGCGCCGACTTTTCCTGCCGCTTTGGAGTAAACCGTGTTTGAGGGCCTCAAAGCGCTGCCGCCGGACGCAATTCTCGGACTGATTGCCGAATACCGAAATGACCAGCGCCCGCAGAAAATTGATCTCGGCGTCGGTGTCTATCGCACGGCGGCAGGAACGACACCCGTACTCGATGTCGTAAAGTCGGCGGAACAGGGGCTCGTGGAGACCCAGGACAGCAAGGGCTATCTTGGGACAGCGGGCCTGCCCGCGTTCAATTCCGCCATGCAGGCGCTCACGTTCGGTGACGCCGAGGCCGCGGACAGGCTCGTCACCATTCAGACGCCGGGCGGGTCCGGCTCCTTGCGCGTAGCCGCCGGCCTGTTGCTGCGTGCCCGCGAGCGGGCGCCGGTATGGGTCAGCGAACCGACCTGGGCGAACCACGTGCCGCTCCTCGGCGGCGCCGGCCTCGACCTGAAACCCTACCCTTACTATGACACCGGCGAACACACGATCCGTATCCACGCATGGCTCGATAGCCTGCGCGGCGTACCGAAAGGCGACATCGTCCTGCTACACGCCTGCTGCCATAACCCGTCGGGCATCGACCCGAGCGAGGAGGAGTGGCGCGAGATCGCCGATGTGATCGTCGAGCGCGGGCTCGTGCCCTTCGTCGACATGGCCTACCAGGGATTCGCGCACGGCCTCGACGCGGACGCATTCATCATCCGGCACCTGGCCGGCCGCGTGGATACCATGCTCGTCTCGACCTCCTGTTCGAAAAACTTTGGTCTCTACCGGGACCGCGTGGGTACGCTCTCGGTACTCGCTACGGACAGCGCAACGCGGGATATTGTCGCAAGCCAGCTCAGTAATATCGTGAGGACGATCTACTCGGTGCCGCCGGACCACGGCGCTGCCGTCGTCGCCCAGATCCTCGCAGACGAGCAACTCACCGCGCGCTGGCACGACGAACTCGCCGCCATGCGCAATCGCCTTCTCGACATGCGTTCGCTCCTGTTCGATGCCCTGGCGTCGCAAGCGCCGGGACATGATTTCTCGCACCTCGTACGGGCGACCGGGATGTTCTGCTTTCTCGGTATCACCGAGGCGCAGGTCAACCGGCTGAAAAAGGACTTCGGCGTCTACATGGTCGGGTCGAGCCGAATCAACGTCGCCGGCATCACTCCGGGCAATGTCTGCTACCTCGCCGAATCCATCGCAACAGTCGTCGGGGATGCTGTGCGCTACCCGAAGGCGGCGCCATAGAGACTATCGTTCGAAAATAGGGCCCCAGAGTATGCGGCTCGACTCGTCGATGTGGAGCCGCTCGGTAACCCCGGCATTCAGCTCGAGCACATACATTACGGGCCCCGACGAAGCGACGGACTGCAGGGACAGCGGTTCCGTGTGCCGGACGATGTTCTCGATCGTGCCGTCTTCGCGGGCAAACGCGATGTCCAGTGCTATGTAGGTGTTCTTCATCCACATCGAATGGAGGTCGCTCGCCGCATAGACGAACAGCATGCCGGTCGTCTCCGGCAGCTCACGTACGTACATCAGGCCTCGCGCCTGCTGGCTGCGCTCGAATGCGAGATACACGTCGAAGCGGTAACAGGCGTGTTGCGCCTCGATGATGAGGACATCCCTGGCGAAGGCTTCTTCCAGCGACGTCGAAAAACCGGATGTCGCCTGGCTCGCGGCAACGAGCAGGCTTGCCACGAGCTCGCGGAACATCACCCGCCGCTCCAGTCGACAAACCCTGAAAAGCGCAAATCGCTGATCGTCACGCTCGTGTCGCCGTTCGTTTCGGCTAGCGGCGCGATGCAACTCAGCGTGCCACCGACCGCCGTAGTCATGGCCGCGTCCGGAACCGGTCCGGCATGTTCAACGTCCACCCAGCAATAGTCGAGCTTGGTCGTCGAAAAGAACCGGCCCTTGCCCTCCTCGATGATGGTGACATTCGTCGGCAGGTCCGAGGCTCGTTTTCCGCGCTCGAGTTGCGGAATAGCAATGATGACCGCGATGGCGAGCTCATCCTCGCCCGCGCTGCCGGCAAAGCGCAGTCGTGCTCCGGCGCCCGCCGGTCGCGGCATGCCTTCGCAGCTCATATCCCTCGCGTCCCAGTCGATGTTCCCTTCGAGGGCGCCGTAGAACGATGCCTGCAGGCGGCCGCCATCGGGACAGGCGGCGGGTTCTCCCACGACGGGCAACCAGGCCGCCGGGGTGGCCTCGGCCTCGAGCGTATCGCCCGGCGGTGGCGTGCCCTGCGAGCACGCGGCAAGGAACAGCAGCGCGAAGGTACGCGGTACAAATCCATCGAATCGATGCAACCTATGAGCCCCTCGTCGGTCGGAACGAGTCATTATGGCCTAACTTCGGCCTTTGTTCGGCCCCTGTCTGCCCTGTTCGCCGCGGGTTTGAGCCGATGCTTGCGGGTGACAAACGCGGCGACCAGTTGGCCTGCCGGTGCATCCTCTCTAGAATGGCACGCCCGCCGGGCGGGTCGTCCGTTTGTCGTGCTATTCGATCCAGGGAGTCGTGGATGAGCGTCGTAGAAAAATTTCAACAGCTGGAAGCGCATGCCAGCCGCTTGATCATCGGGCAGGCCCACCTGATCAACCGCATGCTGATTGCGCTGCTCTGCGACGGACACCTTCTGGTCGAAGGCGCACCAGGTCTCGCGAAGACGCGAGCGATCAAGGTGCTCGCAGAAAGCATCGAGGGCGACTTTCACCGGCTCCAGTTTACGCCGGACCTCTTGCCCGCGGATCTCACCGGCACCGACATCTATCGCCCGCAGGAGGGCACCTTTGAATTTCGCCGCGGCCCCCTGTTTCACAACCTGATCCTCGCCGATGAAATCAACCGCGCACCGGCCAAGGTCCAGTCGGCGCTCCTCGAGGCCATGGAGGAAAGGCAGATCACGGTCGGCGAGACGAGCTACCCGCTGGAAGACCTTTTCATGGTGATGGCGACCCAGAACCCGATCGAACAGGAAGGGACCTATCCATTGCCTGAAGCCCAGCTCGATCGCTTTCTTCTGCACGTCGAGGTCGGCTACCCGACCCCGGCGGACGAGCGGCGCATCCTGGTGCTCAACCGGGAAGAAGCAAAGGCAGGGCGCCGCGATGCGTTCCAGCCGCCGGAACTGCTGTCGCGCGCAGCAATCCGGGAGGCACGCCAGAATATCCTCGGCCTGTACCTGGCCGAGGAGCTCGAGGAGTACATCGTCAATCTCGTCATCGCAACCCGGAGCGCGCAAAACGTGGACGCCTCCCTCGCCGGGCAGATTCTCTACGGCGCCTCGCCGCGCGCGAGCATGGGCATCGATCGCGCGGCACGCGCGCACGCCTGGCTCGATGGCCGCGACTATGTCGGACCCGAGGACATCCAGGCCGTTGCGCCGGATGTGCTGCGGCATCGGCTGGTATTGAGCTTCGAGGCGGAAGCGGACGGCGTCGATGCCAACTCCGTCATCGAGCGCTTGCTGGACGGCATCGGAGTGCCGTGATGCACCTTGATCACGTGCCCGCTGACGCTTCACCGGTGACCGTGAGCCAGTCGGGACTCATTCGCCTCTACGGTCCCGCACGCGCGATCGCCCTCGACGTACTGCGCGTGAATTCGCTGCAGACCGGGGCTTATGTCTCGCATTTCCGGGGTCGCGGGATGGAATTCGACGAATCGCGTCCGTACCAGCCCGGCGACGACCCACGCTCGATCGACTGGCGCGTGACGGCACGCAGTACGACGGCATACACCAAGCTGTTTCGCGAGGAGCGGGAACGCCCGGTGCTGGTCCTGGTCGACCTCCGCTCGAACATGCATTTCGCGACCCGGGGCTGTTTCAAGTCGGTCAACGCGAGCCGGGCGGCCGCGCTCATCGCCTGGGCGGCGCATCACCGCGGCGATCGCCTCGGCGGCCTGGTCTTCGGCGATACCGTGCATCTCGAACTGAAGCCGCGGC
>JBGTLY010000168.1:0-2606 GCA_041743865.1 Woeseiaceae bacterium | reverse complement strand
CAGCACGCCGTAAATTTCCCTGGCGCGCCGCTTGCCGTACACCGCTTCGGTGCCGGCCCAGAGTTTCGAGGGATCCGCCATGTGCGGCGCGCCGCGCGGGTGCACGACACAGCGTGCGTTCGGCAGGGCTTGCATGAGCTTTCCTGCGCCCCCCGCGTGATCGAGGTGAACGTGCGTCAGGAAAACGAAGTCGACGTCGGCCGGATCGAGATCTTTTTGCGCCAGTGCGTCGAGCAACAGGGGGACGGCGTTGTTGGCGCCGGTATCGACGAACGCACCGCGTCCCCCTTCGACCAGCAGGTGGCTCGCGTCCTGTTGCGGCCGGGTGTACTCGGTATCGATCGCACAGATGCCGTCGTCGAAGTCCAGGATGCTCGCTAAGACCGTGGACATCGCGATCCGGTCACGGCCCTGTCATTCGGCACGATCAATCAGTCTCGGGTACGTCGTAGGTCTCGAGGCCCTCGAGACTCGCGTAATAAGCGGCCAGCACCCGGACGTCCTCGTCGGTCAGCGGCGCCGCCATCTGCGTCATGACCGCGTCCGTCCGCTCGCCGTTTCGATACTGGTTCAATGCATGTTCGAGATAACTTTCGTGCTGTCCGGCCAGGGTGGGCCAGACCGGCGAGACGCCAATGCCGTTCTGCCCGTGGCAGGCAACGCAGGTCGCCGCACGGTCGAGGCTCTCGGCGGAGGCGCTTCCTTCGAGTGTTTCGGGGCCGAGTGCCGCGAGATACGCGGACACATCCTCGATATCCTGGTCGCTCAGGCTTTGCGCCTGCGCGTGCATCGTCCCGTGCGTGCGTGTGCCGTCGCGATACCCCCGGAGTGCGACGACCAGGTATGCCGCCATCTGTCCGCCGAGCTTGGGTACCCGGTAGGACGGGTAGGCGTTCCGGTAGCCTTCAATGGCATGGCAGCCGAAGCATGAATAGGCGATGGCCTTACCACGATCGGCATTGCCCTCGGCTATAGCGGTTTGCGCGCCGACGGCAGAGGCAAGAAGCACAATCGCAAGGCGGGCAGCGGATTTCATCATTCTAACCAGTTGATATTCCTGGGGGATTGTCTGTGCGATCCCACGGTTCGGGCGCACAGGACGCGCTATGTTAGAGAGTGTTGCCACCAAATTCCAGAGATTGCAGCAGTCGTGCGGGCCGGTTTTGCTAGCATCGCGGAACAGAAGGTTCGCCAGAGCAGAGGCACCGCAGTGAAAAAGAGCATCGTTGGCGGGCTGATCCTGCTCGCGCTCATCGTGCTGATCACGCCCGGGATCGTCGGGCATCTCGCCGAACGTTCGGTAAACCGCCAGGTCGAATGGGCCGTCGATGAAAACCGCGAGCTCGAGATCACAGCGACCGGGTTCGAGCGCGGCTGGTTCTCGTCTGCAGGCCGGCACCGGGTCGAGTTCGCGGCGACGCCGGCCGGCCGCGAGCTCAGGGACGTGCTGGGCTTTGGCGACGCCGGCGCCGGCCCGGCACTCATCATCGATACCGAACTCGATCACGGCATCGTGCCTGTAGCGTCAATGCGCCGCGAGCAGGGCTCGCTGAGACCGGGTCTCGGGAGGGCCGAGTCGCGCCTCAGTTACGAAGCGCCGGATGGCAGCGTCACGGAACTGCCCGGCGTCGTGTACACGAACATCGGCCTGTCGGGCGCCGTGTCGTCGCGTTATTCGGCGGCGCCCGGCAGCGCCGGCAATGTCACCTGGGGTGTTGCCGATGTAAAGGTCGACAGCGATGCCCGCGCGCACCGCCTCGAGATCGACAGCCGGTTGGACTCTATCGAGTTCCGTTCCGGCGACGATCTTTTCACGGCCGGTGAGCTCCGATTCGTGGGCGACATGACAGACACGCCTCACGATTTCTATGTGGGGGATGTCGACGTCGCGGTGGGTTCCGTGGCGCGCGTCGTGAGTGGCGTGCAGCTGCGCTTCGGCCCGATGACGCTCCACAGCGACTCCGAACTCGACGATGGCCGGGTCGCCAGCAACTTTGCCATCGACATGCGGGTCGAGGACATGCCCGGGGTGGGCGAGGTGTCCTGGCAGCTGCGGGGTTCGCTCGGCGGCCTCGATGCCGCTGCACTCGGCAGGGTGATAAACGGCCTCGACGAGTCCCGCGACGAGGACGACCCGGCGCTCATGTTCAGCACCATCGAACGCGATTTGAAAGTCCTGATAGCTGGCGGCCTTTCCGCGGACATCGGCCAGCTCGACGTTACGCTGCCGCAGGGCACACTTGCGACCGACCTGGCGGTAACGGTCGACGACACCGATCCGGACACGTTCGCGTGGACCGGCCTGTTGTTGTCAACCGAGGCGCGCGCAAACCTGCGCATACCCGCGCCGCTGTTCGAGTACATCGCAAGCATGTATCCCGACGCTCGCTCGATGATCGCGCTGGGCTTTCTTGTACGGAACGGCGACGACTACGAACTCGCCGCCGAGTACCGGCAGGGACTCCTCACGATCAACGGGGCACCGATGCCGATTCCGCTCCCCTCCATGTAGGCACGGACAGGTCCAGCTCCGCGGCTCGCAGGCATGCGACCCGGCTCGTCCCCAGCGTCTCGAGCCCGGGACGCGCCTCGCGGCACCGCTTCTC